>NZ_NEDJ01000085.1 GCF_002114285.1 Halorubrum ezzemoulense DSM 17463 | reverse complement strand
TGGCGTCGAGCGGCTCGGCCCGAAATTCTATTACCCCAAGTTCCGCAAGTTCTGATAGCCTCTGGCCGAAGGCAGGACGGTCTTCATACATACCCGTTTTTGCCGGGCCAGAGGCACTAATGCTCCTAGTTCCGCCAGTCTACTGAAGAGCGATGACCGAAGATATCTCACTCGATGGTCGGACACTTGTTGGTGTTGCAAACACCGATGATGGGGAAGTGAGTGGAGATACTCACTTCGAATTTGAGCAGGAGGGCGAACGGATTTACGCACACTATACAGGTGGAAATATCGTCGATGGCCATCTCGTCGGAACGTTTGACGGAAATGAATGGGACATCAGGTATTCGCAAATCAACACGGATAATGAAACGGCGAGTGGTCACTCCGTGGGCACCGTCGAACTGCTTGATGACGGTCGCGTGCGCATCGAAGACCAGTGGGAATGGGAGTCACAGGATGGTAGTGGTGAGTCAGTCCTTGAAGAGATAGTCTAAAACAAACTCTGCTCTGGCCGATAAGCGCGTTGTATCTCACATGACTATCGGGACACCTCTTTGAGCTGGAAGAAAATTCGACGCTCAATACGCAGGTCTTATCGACCGGCTGTTTCAGGCGAGAAAATGTCTGAAGAATAGGATTTCAACAAAGCCGCTGTGATCTATTATACATTTCCGCAATTATCGGGCATTCGACGTCTCGGACGACGACGACGCGTTCGAGCGGGTCGCGTCCGCGCTCATGCCGGCGGGCGAGTCGCGGGTGTGGAACAACGCGGTCATGGAACTGGGCGGCGTTGCCTGCGGGAAGAGCCCCAGCTGCGACGAGGCGGGGTGCCCGTGGCGCGAGTGGTGCCACGCCTACCAGACTGGCGATTTCACCGCGCCCGACGTGCCCGAACAGCCCAGCTTCGAGGGGAGCCGGCGGCAGTTCCGCGGTCGGATCGTCCGGCTCCTCGGCGAGCGCGACGTGATAAGCCTCGATACCCTCGGACATCGTATTCGCGTCGATTACTCGCCAGATGGCGAACACGGACGCGAGTGGCTTCGAGGGCTCCTTTCGGATTTGGCAGATGACGGATTAGTCGAGGTCGAAGACTCCGGGGATGAGACGAGCGTCCGGCTCCGAGGGTAACACCCGTTCGTACTCTGCTCACAGATCTACCCGGCAGTGATAGTGCTCTTGATACGGAGAATCGAGGAGAAAGCCTCGCGCTTTAGCGCGGGGATAAATCCGACACTACCCGTCACAGTTCACCGGTCGATGGCACGGCTGGATATTCCACGCTGAGCAAATACATAGCTTCAAGCAAGTTGGTCTACATAGGTTACGTATAGCGAAACAGGTCGTTATCCGTACCTATACTGCTTCCATACGGAACCAGTCGCGGGTACGAGACGATCTTGGTTCGCTCGGGTTCGCAGCCAGTAAGCTCTGGAACGTCGGACGGTGGACGTGTAACCGGATTTGGGACGAAATCGGTCACATCCCGAACCACACCGAACTCACCGCGTACCTCAAAACCCACGAATGCTATGGTGACCTGCATTCGCAGTCAAGTCAGCGAGTCCTTCAAGAACTCGCTGAAGCGTTCAACGGTTGGTACGGTAAACGACAAAACGGAGATACACGAGCGAACCCGCCCGGCTACCGCAAACACGGCGACGAACACCCGCGTTCCACGGTCACATTCAAGCAGAAAGGCTTCAAACTCGACACTCAGTACGACCGTGTTCGACTCTCAAAAGGATCGAACCTGAAGGAGAACTGGTCGGACTTCGTCCTGTGTACGTACCAGACTCCCCCCAATATTGACCTCTCCGCCGTGGAGAACGTCCAACAAGTCAAGATTGTGTGGACCGGCGACGAGTGGGAACTACACTTCGTCTGTAAGGTCGAAATGGACGTGGCTGAAGCCCCCGGTGAGAAGACGGTCGGTGTTGACCTCGGTATCAACAACTTCGCCGCGCTCGCGTATGAAGACGGTCACAGCGAGTTGTACCCGCTGAACTGCTTGAAACAGGACGACTACTACTTCAGTAAGCGGATCACCCGGTGTGACGATTCGCATTCTGCGCAAGCCACGCGGCTGAACTAGAAGAAGTCGGCCCGTCGGACCCACTACTTCCACACCCTCTCGAAGCATATCGTCCAGCGGTGTGTTGACGAGGAAGTTGGAACTATCGTGGTGGGAGATCTCTCTGGCATCCGTGAGGATGAGGAGAACGGCGAGTCAAAGGACTGGGGGAAACACGGCAATCTTGACCTACACTCATGGGCGTTTGACCGGTTCACCGATCTCCTCGAATACAAAGCCGAGATGGAAGGCATCACGGTTGAGCAAGTGTCTGAGCGGGATACCTCGAAGTCGTGCTCGTGCTGTGGCCGGAAGTATGACGCGAACCGTGTTGAACGCGGACTGTACGTCTGCGATGAGTGCGGTACAGTGGCCAATGCGGATGTGAACGGTGCTGAGAACATTCGGCAGAAAGTATCTCCGAGTTCACCGAATCTCTCGGTGGATAGGAGTAACGGCTGGTTGACACAGCCATCGACGTTCTTGTTTGACAAGGAAACTGGTGCGTTCGCACCTCAAGAACAGGTAACGTCGTAAACCACAATATCCCAGCCCAGCGGTGCGGTACCGTGGGAATCCTCGCGCTTCAGCGCGGGGAGGATGTCAAGAAGGGAGAACCCGCGGAGCGTACCCGCGCTCTCAATGGAGGGGCTCTGTTGAAATCCTCTAAATCTGATATAAACGGCGTGCTGAATAGAGGGCGCAAGTCGGTCACGACAGCTTCTCAGTCGATCCTCTCTCCACAGAATGTACGTAGCCAAACGACACGACCAATCAACTGGACTGGCGTGCTGACTTCGAGTTTTAATCGTCGGGATGTGTTGCACCGGTGGATTGTCTTCTGTGTGTCGACTGCCGCACACACTACTGTTGACCGTCTCGGAACCGGTTTCGAAGACGTGGTCCAACAACAAACGCGACGAGCAGTGCGGAGCTGATTCCAATAGCCAATCCGGCCGCGTCACCGAACAACGCACTGCCAGCGATCAGGGTCACGACGAAAACGACCGCCGCAATGAGCACGACCAGCCACCCACTCAGCTCCATAATAGCCCACCCTTTTAGGCCTGCTACGAGTTCTTTGAGGAGACTCATATCTATCACTCAAAAAGTCACTGTAACAAGTTTTTTTCTCGCGTCGCAAAGCGGTCTAGAGTTTCGAGTGGTGGTTGCGTAGACTACTCGGGCTGCTATCTCTAACGCTCTCAAATCACGTACACTTGGTGCACGCCATTCTAACGCAGTATTTTCAGTTCTACGAAGTGCTGTCGAGACGCTCAGCGGCAAACTCTAGAGGACTTTGCGACGCGACCAATCGATTGCTGAATCTAACCTCTATATTCAGCACGACCGCAAAAACATATCAACCTCTAAGGATTTCAACAGAGCCAATTGAGGGAAATAGATACTAATAATTACAGCTACACACGACGCTGACGGGTGGGAGGAAATGACGGCTGACTGTGTGATTCACGATGCGTTCGTTCTCACGGTGGACGAGCGAAATCGACTCTACGAGCGAGGAACGGTGCTCATCGAGGATGGCCGGATCACCGACGTGCGGTCATCTCGGGACGATGACGCGGAGTTAGCGGCCGACTTGGTCATCGACGGCGAAGGCAAACTCGTGATGCCAGGTCTCGTCAACGCGCACACCCATCTCGAACTGACGCCGCTGCTTGGCGCGTTCAGCGACCTCGACCTCATGGAAATGATGAGTGGGATGACCGCCATATTCGGCCACATCGCCGAGGGCGAGTACGACTACTTCGCCCGGGCGGGGTACGAACTCGCCGCACTGAACTTCCTCAGTGGTGGGGTCACGACCGTCAACTCGATGGACGTCCGTCCCGGCGGGGGCGCAGAAACGTTCGGCGAGGCGGGCCTGCGCGGATTCTTCGGGATGGCGCTCTCCGACCTCTTCTGGGACGTTTCCGTCGAAGAGCAGTTCGACCGGGCCCGCGAGTTCATCGATGAGTACCACGGCGCGTACGACGGCCGCATCCGGGCGACGATCAACCCCCACGACGACTGGTCATGTACCCGCGAACTGTGGGAACACACCGCCGAACTCGCTGACGAGTATCCCGACCTGCTCGTCCACACGCACCTGCTCGAACTGGAGGCGAGCAACACGATGGCGCGGTCGAATGGCGCCGAGGATTCGCTCGCCCTTCTCGATGACGTTGGCCTCTTGGACGACCGACTTGTAGCCGCGCACTTCCGGCTCGCCGACGACGAAGACATCCAACGGACTGCCGAAGCAGACGCGTCGGTCGCACACTGCCCGTCGATTTTCTGTTACTGGAACACGGGCGGCGACGTACAGTGGACGCCGGTGCCGGAACTCCGCGCCGCGGGCGTTGATGTCGGCCTGGGTATCGACGACCACTACTGGCACGACTCCTACAGTCTGTTCGGCGAGGCGAGGCAAGCCCGGCTCGCAGCAAACCTCAAGCGCTCGACCGGCCAGTACGACTCGATGGAGCTCGTACGAATGCTCACCATCGAAGGAGCAGAGGCACTCGGGGTCGGCGACGAGATCGGGAGCCTCGAACCCGGCAAGCGCGCCGACGTCATTCTGCTGGACGTCGAGAAGCCGAAATTCACCCCGCTGACCAACATCCCGGCGCAGGTGACTAACAACGCAGCGCCGGCTGATGTGGAGACGGTTATCGTGGACGGCGACGTACTGATGAAAGCCGGTGACGTGAAGACCATGGAAACTGATGCGGTGCGCGACCGCGTCGAGGCCGCGGTAGACCGTTTCGAGTCGGAGACGGAGTGGGAGCTAGGCATCGGTGAGAGTGAGCCACCGAGTACGATGAACGTCGCCCGCGACCTGCCAAAGCGCGGCCCCAGCCAGTTGCTCGGACGACTCGCGTTCCAGTCGCTCAGAGATAGATTGCCACTCTGATACGGACATTCGGGGAATGTTCGGCAACAGCCACTCTCAGTTGCTACCGATATTTGAGCTATTTTATGTGTAATAAATTGCCGCAATCACCGCGCGTTCGACGTCTCGGACGACGACGACGCGTTCGAGCGGGTCGCCTCCCGGCCCATGCCCGCGGGCGAGTCCCGGGTGCGGAACAACGCGATCATGGAGTTCGGCGGCGTCGCCTAGGGCAAGAAGCCCCGCTGCGACGAGGCCGGCTGCTCGTGTCGCGAGTGCTGTCACGCCTCCCGGACCTGGGACTTCACCGCGCCCGAACAGCCCGGCTTCGAGGGGAACCGCCGGCAGTTCCGCGGTCGGATCGTGCGCCTGCTCGGCGAGCACGACGAGATGGCGCCGGACGCGCTCGGCAACCGGATTCGGGTGGACTACGCGCCGGGCGGCGAACACGGCTGTGAGTGGTTCCGCGGGCTCGTCGACGACCTCGCGGACGACGCGCTGGTCCAAGCCGACGGGGGCGCCGTCGTCGTGTCGCTCCGTCGCTGAGACGCGTCGCGGCCGGCCCCGACCCGCCCTGCGAACCGTCACCCGTTTATTACGGGAGCCGGAAGGGAGAGACATGAGCGAGACCGTCGATTCGGACCTGTACACCCGCGCGAAGGCCCTCTTAGAGCCCGGCGACATCGAGCTGGTGGGCTGTATCGTCCACACGAATCTCGAGGGTGAGGAGGACCTAGAGATGCACGAGCTGACGGTCGCCGCCAACGAGGTCATCGCCGAGCACGCGGGCAAAGGCGAGACGTACATCGAGGCCGGCAACGACGACACGGACTTCTCGTCGAACCAGTTCCAAGGACTGACGCTCGACGACGAGGCGTTCGTCTGGGAGTGCCAGCAGCTCCTCCGCGACGGCACGTTCGACATCGTGTTCTACTACGAGGCGACCGTCGATCAGGAGGCGCTCGCGGGCGACCTCGTCGAGCTCGACGGCGTCGATCGCGTGACGCAGGTGCCCTGACGGGCGTCGACCCGACCGCCCGATCCCGATGAGCGACACCGTCCTGATCCCCGGCGGTCGCGACGTGCGCGCGACTCTTGATACGGCCGCGAGCGACGCCTCGGCCGACGCGCCGTCCGCGGATGCGGTCGTCGTCGCTTGCCCGCCGCATCCCCAGCAGCGCGGCCACCGAGGCGACGAGCGGCTGGTGGCCGTCTCCGACGCCGTGACCGACCGCGGCGTCGACTGCCTCCGCTTCGACTACGGCGACTGGGACGAGGGGTACGGCGAGACCACCGACGCGGACCGGGCGGTCGGCTGGGCGCGCGAGCGCTACGACCGCGTCGGGCTGTTCGGCTTCTCGTTCGGCGGCACGGTCGCGCTCGTCGCGGCCGCGTCGCGGCCCGAGCTGACGGGCGTCTGCGCGCTCGCGCCGACCGCCCGCCTGAACCCCGACACCGACGCGGTCGACGCGCTCGGAGAGATAGTCGACCGGGGCGTCCCGGTCCGCGTCCTGTACGCGACGCGGGACTCGACGGCGGACTGGGAGCCGGTGGTCGAACGTGCGACGGAACTGGGCGTCGAGACGGTCGCGTTCGAGTCCGATCACTTCTTCGTCGGGCGGAGCGGAAAGGTCGGCGAGGCGGTCGCGGCGTTCCTCGGGCCGCGGCTTCGCGACGGGTCGTAGCCGCGCTCGGAGCGGTTACTCGCTGCCGACCTTCGTCGTCACCCGGAACGTCTCCGGCGGGTTGACGATCCCAGCGACCGTCCCCATCGAGTGGACGACGGTGATGAGCGGCGCCAGCGGCACCGCGAGCGCCCAGCGGCGGTGGTCGTCGCCGTAGTACCGGACGCCGAGCAGGAACCAGCCCAGCGTACAGAGCGCCAGCCCCATCGACGCGGCGAAGAACAGCCCGCTGTGCGCGATGGTCACGCCCAGAAGCGACAACGGGACGACGAGCAGGGTGACGATCGGCGAGAGCGCCCACGCGTAGTTGCGGACCCTAGTCAACAGCTCGTAGCGCAGGGGGAGCATCGTCGACGCCCGGACGTTCCCGGCCGCCCAGCGGCGGCGCTGCTGGAGGATCTCGTACAGCGAGGGCGGCGCCTCGTTGCGGCAGACCGCGTCCGAGAGCGCGAACGTCACGTCGAGCTCGCGGAAGGCCGCCCAGACGAACGCGGTGTCCTCGACGAGCGTCTCACGGTCCCACGTGGTTTCGTCCTCCACCTCGCTGCGGACCGCGATGCCGCCGCCCCACGCGAACAGGGGAATCGAGAGGCGCGCGAACGCGCGCTGTTCGATCTGGACGCCCATCCGGTACATGTCCGCCAAGTAGCTGAGGTTCGACCCCGTGAGCCGGGGCTTCTCGCGGAGCTGAACGATGTCAGCGTCCGGGAGCCCGTCGAGCGCCTCGACAACGCTGTCCTCGTCGAGGTAGAGGACGAACGCCTTCCCGCAGTCGAGCGACTGCCGTGCCCACTCCTGCGCGCGGCCCTTCCGGACCGCGTCGCACGTGCACGCCTCCGGGACGGCGTGGACCGTCGCGCCGGTCACGTCGACGGGCGACTCCGCGATCACGTGAACGTCGGCGAGCCCCTCCGGCAGGGAGTCGACGGTCTCCTGAACGACCTCGGCGGCGTCGACGGTCATGATGCGGACTTGGATCTCGTCGAGGCCGTACTCGTTCGGCGGCGTCTCGTGGCCCGCACCCACGACCGCCGCGAACACGAACCAGACGAGCGCGGTCGCGCCGAAGAGGAGCGTCACGCCCCAGAGCGCGAGCCCGAACAGCGACCCGAGTCCGCCGTCGGCGACGGCGGTGGTGACCGCCGCCTGCCCGGGAGCGCCGCCCGGGCCGGCGACGACGGTCGGTGCGAACAGCGTCGCGAGGCCGCCGACGACGAGCGCCAGCGTCACCGCGATCAGTGCGATGCGTTCGGTGTTCATCGTGGCCCCACCTCCCGCCCCGTGCCCTATGAACCGTCCAAACGCTATAGCGGGATTCGGCCGCGTTTCGGCCGAATTTACGCGCTCAATTCCGTCCAACTCGAATAAATCGCCAGAACGCAGTGCTATGGCGTGTGTTAGTTGGTGACGCGTTATTGAAACGCACGAACTGCCGGTGCGCGCCGGCTCACGCCGCCCCGTCGTCGCGCGCGCACCGCAGGTCATCGATCAGTTCGGCCGCCATCCGCTGGCCGCGGGCCGGGTCGTACCCCTCCATCCGCAGGTGCGCCAGCGGGGCCACGTACGGGTTCCGCTCCCAGTGCGCCCACACCTCGGTGGCGCCGTCGGGCGCGGGGAACAGCCGGACGTGGACCTGCCAGTCGCCGGTGAGGCCCTCGGGCCGGTGGACGAAGCTACCGACCTCGTGGACGGCCTCCCCGTCGCGGTCGTACGCGTGGAAGTAGGCCCGGATGAGCTCGGAGAAGCCCTGCTCGGGGAGCTGCTCGCGGGTCTCAGCGGGAGTCGTCTGGAGCGTTCCGGCGTACTCGTCGGCCGGCGGCGGCAGCACTCGGACGTGATCGGCGGCGCCGTCGTCGGGCAGCAGCGCGAGTAGCTTCCCGACCGCGAGCCTGACGCGCCAGAAGCCGACGGCGCGGCCGACGAGGAAGACCGCGGGCGCGGCGAGCGAAAGGGCGGCGAGCGCGCGGACGAGCCGAGTCCGTCGACCTCCCGGCGGCATCGCGGTCAGTTGTATCCCCGCCAGCGGCGGCCACACTCCTTACACTTGAAAAAGCGCGTCGGCGGCTCGTCGGCGGCGCCGGTCTGTTTGATCGTGTACCACGCCTCGCCGTGGCCGCACTCGTCACAGACCACGTCGGTCGCGGTGGGCTTCCCCTCGAAGTTCGCGCCCTCCTCCGTCTCGATCACCTCGTCGCCGGTCTGTTCGGTGGTCGACTCGAACTCGGCGGCGAGCGCCTCGTCGCGTTCGGTCGTCGCGCCGCAGCCGTCGTTCTGACACACCATCTCCCCGTCGCGAGAGACCATCATCGAGCCGCAGTCGTCACAGAACTGCATATACGAGTATCGCATGGGGGCGAGCGGTTTAGGTTCGGGGGGTACGGTCGAATACGCCGCGTGGGGTGAGGCACGTGTCCCGGGGTCTCGGTGTCGTCGAGTGATCGACGGCGTATACCCCCAAAACCCCAGCTGCTCGATTATAAATAAACACCGTCGTGTCGTCGGTGAGTACCTCCAAAGCTCCAGCCGCGAGGGCGCCGCACGTTCGCTTCGGTCCTCAGTCGTTCGCTTCGCTCACTCCCTGCGGTCCTTGCGTCACCTGCGGCGCCCTCGCGTGCCCCTTTGAGTCCCACCCACACAGCACCGCGCCGCACCTCACGCCTCCCCACCCTCGTCGGTCGCCCTCGCTTCGCTCGGCGACCGACTCCCTCGCACGCGCTGGCTCGCGGCCGCCGGTGGCGGCCGCTCGCAGGCGCGCGCCGCAGCAGTTTCATATATAACTGGCGCGTCCGCTCAGCGGCCTAGTCGCTCACTCGGACTCGCTCCCAGGCGAGGTGGATCGCGATCCCGACGAGGAAGGCGACGCCGAGGTTCGTCGCCAGCGCGCGGAGACCGATACCGACGGAGAGCGCGCGGTTCCCCGAGTCGGTGACGTTGCGCGCGAGGGAGACGGCGACGACGGCCAGCAGCGCGCCGAGCATCGCCAGCGGGAACGCCGCGATCAGCGCGGGCGTGGCGAAGAGCGCGGCGACGAGGTAGCCGCCCCCGAGGACGAGGTTCGCGCCGCCGGTGCGCGCGCCGAACGCGTGCTTTCCGGCGACCCCGTCGCAACCGTGACACATCGGGACCCCGCCGAGCGGCACCGCGATCAGGTTCGTCACCCCCATGCTCGTCGACAGCTCGTCGGGCGTGATGTCGGCGTCGAGCAGGTCGGAGAAGAGGAGCGCGGTCGCTAGCGCGGCGTTGCCGATCGTCATCGCCAGCTGCGCGACCACGCCGTCAACGGTGGCGCGCGTGAGCGCCGCGCCGAACGCCGGCGTCGGCGGTGCGCCCGGCAGCCGCGGCGAGGGGACGCCGGCGACGACGAGCGCGGCCGCGACGCCGACGAGGGCGACGGCCAGCGCACTCGCTTTCCCGTGCCCCGTGAGCGCGAACACGGCGGCGATCGCGACGCCGACGAGCGCCACGAGCGGGTCGTCGGCCGCGAGTCGGAGCCCCGTCTCCAAGAGGACGAGGCCGACCGCGAACTGGACGCCGCGGATGACCGGCTCGCCGATCCACCGCTCGACGTACCCGAGCGTCCCCGAGAGGCCGATCGCGAGGAGGACGGCGCCGAGGATAACCCCCGCGAGCGCGAGTTCGGCGTAGGTGAGCGCGCCCGCGATCGCGAGCGCGGCCAGCGCCTTCATCGGCTCGACCGAGATCGGTAGCCCGTACCGGACGCCCCAGACGATCTGGAACGCGCCGAACGCGGCGAGCGCGTGCGGCAGCGAGACGTCCGTCAACAGCGCCAGCGCCACGACGAGCGGGATCACCGTAATCGAATCCCCTATCGCGCCGGTGACCTCCCCGGACCCGAAATCGACGGGGTGGTCCGACTTCGAGAGGGATCCTATCACGTGACGCGCCACTTCCGGGCGAACGCGCTTGAACGTGTTCAGAAATCGGTCGGGAGTACGCAGGCGACCCGAAGGAACTGGTTCCGGTTACTCGCCGTCGAAGGCGGGGTCGTCCGCGTCGATCATCGGGCAGTTGCGGACCCGGAACTGAGAGAAGTCGACCGACTCGACGATCTCGGTCCCCTCGTGCGCACACGCCGTCTCGGGCGGCGCCGTGAAGTGCGGGCACCGCTGGCAGTAGCTCCGCTTGTCGACGACGTGCTCGTCGCCGGCCCTCCCGGCGTCCGATGTCGGGCCCGGCGAGCGCGTCGCCGCGCCGCCCACCTCCCCGTCGGCGCCGAGGTCGTCGAACGCCGTCGCGTCGGTCCCGACCGACGCCTCCTCGTCGAGCGCCTCCCAGACGTCCTCCTCGCCGACTTCGCCGGTCCCCATCGACTCGAACGGGTCCTCGTCGGCCGCCGTGCCGTCGGTGTCCAGATCGGCGAGCGGGTCGTCCCCCGGCGCGCGCGGCTCCGGGTCCTCGCGTGGCGCGCCGCCGGTCGCGTCGCCGTCCGACCCGGTCACGGGGCCGGCACTTCCCTCGGTCCCGCCGCCGAGCGCCGCGAAGGGATCGTCGGTCTCGTCTCCGTCAGGCGCGCCGAAGGCCTCGTCGGCCTCGTCTCTGTCGGGCGCGTCGAACGCTTCGTCGGCCTCGCCGGTCGGCTCGGCGGCGAAGAGTCCGCCGCCGAAGGGGTCGCCTTCCGGTGCGCCGTCGCCGTCCGATCGGTCGTCGGCGCCGTCAGGCCGGTCGCCGTCCGATCGGTCGTCGTCGCTCATCGGTACTCTCCGTCGGGTCCGCCGTCGCTCGCGGCGGTTCCCGTTCGGTCCGTCCCGTCGCCGTCCGCGACGTCGCCGTCGATGGCGGGCTTGTCCGCGACGAGGAGCTTCGAGGTCCCGAGGAAGCCGGCGTTCGGCTCCAAGTCCTCGAACCGGCGGCCGCAGTGGGGGCACTCGGGCGCCGACAACAGTCCCAGTTCCACGCCGCCGCCGCAGTGGCCGCAGTCCGCGGTCCGCACGCCGTGGCGGTTCGCCGTCCGCGTCAGGGCGTCCACGCGCTCTCGGTCGGCGCGGTCGCGCTCGGCCGCGTCGAGCCGGCGCTTGAGCTTCACGACCGCGTTCGCGACCCGCGAGAGCTTCTCGTCGATCTCGGTCAGGTCGTCCGCGGAGATCCCCGCGAGGTCCGACTCGACGCCGTCGAGGCGGTCGTCGACGCTGTCGACCCGCTCTTCGACCGCATCGAAGCGGTCTTCCGCCCCACCGAGCCGCTCGTCGAAGGCGTCGAGGCGGTCGCCGACGGCATTCAGGTCATCGAGCCGGGCGTCGACGGCGTCCAGTCGGTCGTCGACGGCGTCCAGCCGGTCGTCGAGGTCGTCGACCCGATCCGAGGACGGCGCGTCGGCGGCGGCCGCGTCGAGGCGGTCGAGTCGGGCGGCGACCTCCTCCAGTTCGTCGGCGAGGTCGTCGACCCGCGATTCGGCCTCGTCCGCGTCGGCGAGCCCGGGGGCCGACGATTGCGCGTCCTCGGCGGCTTCGTCCGAGTCGAGCGCCTCCACCTCGCGGTAGAGGTCGACGAACCGCTCCCGGAGGTCCGCGACCTTCTCGTCGAGCTCCTCGTCGAGGTCGTCGAGGCGCGCTTCGATCGCCGCCACCTCGTCGGAGTCGGGGACATCGATCCCCTCGGACTCCGCGAGCGCGACGAGCGCGCGCTTGAGGAGCTCCTCGCGGCTCACGCCGGCGTCCTCGGCGGCGGCGTCGAGGGCGGCCGTCGCCGGGTCGAGGTCGCTCATCGCGGGTCCTCCGTCATCTACGTGACATTGAGCGGCGAGGCTTAAGTAACCTGTCGCGGCGTTCTCCAGATCGATACTCGGCGGGCGCCACTCGATCGGGAGACGGGCGGAGGGTCGGGTCGGACTGCGCCCGCTACCGGATCTTACGAACGTCGCTGATGTCGAACCCGCCCTCGTGGATCTCCGTCTCGAAGCGGACGATGTTCTCGGCCTCCAGCCGCGAGAGGACGCCGCGGAACTCGCGGACGAACATGGTTCGGGCGCGCTGCGAGCCGCCGCTCTCCCACGAGAACTGGAGTGTCCCGCCCGCGGCGTCCATCAGGGTGCCGAACTCGCGGTCGCGGAGCGCGTCGGTGTTCACCAACACGAGGACCAGGGCGTCCCACTCGTAGGCGGCCTTCTTCAGCCCCTTCATCACCATCGCCACGTCGCTCCAGTCGGTGTCGTCGGAGACCATCGAGACGAGGTCGGTGACGGAGTCGATACAGACGAGGCTCCCCCGGCCGTGTTCCGAGAGGTAGTCGCCGAACGCGGTGAGGACGTCCTCGTACTCGCCGCGGTCGCCGAGCTCCGTGATCGACGCCGTCTCCGTCTCGTACCAGTCGCGCGGCACCGGCGACAGCTGGAAGTACTCCGGCGAGAGGTCGCGGAAGGCGATCTCGTCGACGGCCGTGTCGACGATCTCGTCGGCCATCGTGTACGCCATCTCCCGGGTGATCGCGTCGGTGTCGGCGGTGAAGGAGATGTAGTGGACCGAGTCGGGGAGCGCGGCGTCGGCGTCGATGTCGCCGTAGTACAGGTCGAACAGCTCCTCGTCGGTGCGCGCCAGGGCGTTCATCGCGGCGCTCGTGTACGCGAACTCCCGGGCGCCGGCGCCCGCCTCGCCCGCGAGCAGCACGACGCTCCCGGCGGGTGCGCCGCCCCCGAAAATCGAGTCGAGGCGCGCGATCCCGAACGGAACACTGGACATGGCTTACGCCCCGTCGCCGCGGGGCTTAGTG
>NZ_NEDJ01000084.1 GCF_002114285.1 Halorubrum ezzemoulense DSM 17463 | reverse complement strand
GTAATTATATTGTTTACCAGCATAATAGATACCTACGTGTCCATGGGTAGGTATGAGATATTCTGGTGAATGGATGGTTCTCGTGGATGATCGTATCCTCGAGTATCTTCATAAAAATGAGACAGGTTCTCCGAGGAAAATGAAGAACGATGGACCAATAAGGTATTCTGATGCATATATCGGTAGACGATGTAAGCGTCTCGCTGAAGAGGGCTTGGTACAACACCTAGGAAATGCCGTGTATACAATCACAGAAGATGGTGAAGCATATCTTGACGGCCGTCTAGATACTGAAGACTGGCACTACAATGATGAGCAGAAGGCGGGTGGCTCTACAGAACCGAATGAAGATTCTGCCAACAACTACTCGTGAAACTGGAACCTCCTACCCGGTATCTCACAGTGGATAATGTGTTGTGGATCTCAACTGTTGGCGTTAACACCGTAGTTCAATAGAACAAACCTGATCTACTTTTCTTCGCTATCCACTGAGAACTAGTTACAACGCCGTTTGGACCGTGATCTGGAGTAGTTGTGGGAGCAATACGCTGATCGCAATTTGGCTCCACATTGTGAACGTTGCCGGATAAACGCGTGTGTCTCGCACTTCTTTCAGCCGCCGTCGCGCATCGTCCAATTTGTCTTGATCGACAACTTTTGAGTTGTTAATATCGTACGGATTCTCAATTGCTTGATGGAATTCTGTCTCAAGTTCGCGAATTCGTCGCTCCTTCTTTTTCGACATGAGCTGGTGGATTGTGTACATCGAATAGCCAATTGAGAGAAGGCCAACAAACCACGCTGTCGAAAAGAAAACTAACTCAAACAGGCCGGGCACGTAGCCGTCCACCGAAAGCAGTACTGGCCCGTAGACGAGGAGAAAGAACAAAATCAGTCCAGCCGTATAAATATAGTACGACCGCTTCAGGAGCTGGCCAACCGCAGCAAACCCACCCATGTTGCGCGGATCATAAAAGAACAGATTGCATTCGGTCTTTTTGATCCGACGTGGCAATAAGAAGTGAATCCCGTAGTAGGTGAACGCAAACTCAATGATGACCGGGAGGAATACAAACTCCCACGTAAAGAGAAAATTTATTGCTGTCACTTGGTTTGGAACTCCGACGTTGAGAATAGTATTCGCGTATAGCACCAAAACGGCGCAGAGATAGATGATAACCTTTGTTCGCCAACTAAATATCCGCTGAAATTGGTTGATGTCGGCCGTATCAACACGGTCCTGTGCTCGGAGCGCGGCAAGTGCCTCCTCGTAACCGCTCGACATATACCGGACCCCATAGACTCCCAAGAATACGGCTGCATACCCGGCAGCGGTGTTTGGGGTCTCAATCAGGATGTGGGTCCCGCCGGTAGCGTGTACGTAGACCTGGAGGACTGCCAGATCAAGTACACTGAACGCCCCAACGAATAGATACGGTGGGTAGATATCCCGCCCAGGGAGTGCTGTTGAGAGACGTGAAAAGCCACACAACGCTGCGATATATTCGATAAGATTTTTCTCATCTTTAGCTTCAAAATTCCCTGACATGGTGAGGTCGTGACGTACGTACGGCTTAGTTCTATTGTTGACTCTTATTTTGTCATGAGAACGCGGTGCCTATCGACTCACGTTCGCAGGCTCTCGCCGTCGAACGCCGCGTCGCCCTCAGCATCCATCATGTCGAGGATCGCGAGTGTCACGTCGAAGAGGTCCGCGTCGGTCAGGTCGAGGTCGGGGTCTGTCGCGTACAACAGCGAGTTCTCGAACTTGTGTATCCTGTTGCGGGGCCCCTCGGTGAAGACGGCCTCCTTGCCGGAGAAGCCGGAATTAAGATCGAACCTGTCGGCAGGAATGACAACCAGATCGGGGGCGATGTCGTCGTGGTTGCCGTCGAACACAGTCTCACCTTTCACTATCCGCTTACACATCTGTCGACCGTTGTGACCAGTCAGCGATTCAAGATCCGCAATGAGCTCTTCCCGTGTCGCCTCGTACTGGTCTTGGGGAACGACACCCTCCAGCTCACGGCCCTCCACGTTGAGGTAGAACCGACCAAGAATGAGCGAGTAGGCGCGCGTTTTGTCGTCGCTGTCGGTGAGCGACTCGTGGATCTTGCCGATGTACTCATCGAGCGTGCGGTAGAACTCGATGAATTCCTCGGCGTACTCGCCGTCGTTCGCGTAGTCACCGAATAGGAAGGGTTCACCCGGTCGGTACTCATGAAGACGGCGAAAAAGAGGTCCCAATCGTCTTGATCGAGGCAATGTGAAATTTCTTGTATCAAGTACCAAGCGTCGCGTGTACGTTCTCGATGAAGTCAGCTTTGTCATCGTCATGGCCGAGGTTCGCGTTGACGTCAATCTGGTACTCAAATCGCTCGAGTGTCTCGCGGAGTTCGTCGTCGCTCGTGGCGGAGTCAAGATCTGGCAAGAGGAACCCGGAGACCATCTGCTGGACGCGCGTCGACGGCGGGAACGTGACCGGGACGTTGAGCACGGTCGCGTCGGGGCCGGCGTCGGTGACGCGGTCCCACAGGCGAATCGCCTTCACATGGCGCCCGAGCGGGACGTACCTCTCGTAGAAGTCGCACTCGCGATCCTGAAAGCCGTACAGCCGGTGGCGCCCGGGTTCACACCGGCTGTGAGACTCGGCCAGCAGGCGCTCGACTGCGGCGAGACGATGCTCCAGCCGTCCGCCGGAGCCCGCCTCCGCGATGTCAATACGATTCTCGAAGACCTCTGGGTGGTCCTCGACGAGCTCGAGCAGGACATCATCAATGCCGAGGAAGACAACACGGTCGTCGCCATCGCCACGCAGCTGGTCAAACAGAGCTATATACACCGCACGTAGGTGATCTAACAGACTCCTTACGGTCTTGCCCGCTAGAGGACGCTACCGAGTGAACGCACCCCGGGGTCAAGCCCCGGGGCTTCCTGCTTCAACGACGCGCTTTGCATCCACGGCCTCTCGGTGAGGCGTGAACGTAGGGAGCGCAGTCTGCACAGGCGTTGATTCGGACTGTCCCAGCCCTAACTGCCGCAATCCACGAGTGAGAATATTCTTCGCCGCGTTCAAATCACGATCTTCCTTGTGTCCGCACGCAGGGCACGAATGCTCCCGCACCCAGATCGGCTTGGCCGTCTCGACGCCACAAACCGAACACTCTTTTGTCGTCCCGCGAGGTTCAACCGTTTCAACGTGTGTGCCGTGTAATTCACCTTTGTACTCTAACAGTTCGATGAACCGCGACCACGCCGCATCCTGTTTGCTTTTCGCATTTTGACTGGTTTCCAGCATCGGTTTCACGTCCAAATCCTCCACGGCCACCACATCGTACTTTTTCACGAGCCACGTTGTCAGCTTGTGCTGGAAATCTTCGACCTTCCGCTTGATTTTGCGTTTGGCTCGCGCCACCTGTTGGCGTTGGTTCTCCCAATTGTTAGAGCCATGTTCTTTCCGAGCGAGTTTCCGCTGCTCGCGTGCGTACCGGTCGTACTCGTCCGACAGGTCAAGCGTAGCCACGGACAGATTTTTCGAGGTGTGGATGTAGTTGGTGATGCCGAGGTCAGCACCCACACAGTCTTCGGGTTTAATCTCACTCAGTGACGGTTTCTCTGGCGTGTCTTCCACGGTGGTGACGAGCGAGACGTACCACTCACCCGTTGATTCTTTTTTGAGGATGACCTCGTCAATCTCATCTTTGGATGGCACGTTGCGGTCTGCTCGGATGTTGAACCAGCCGATCTTTTCGAGTCGGAGTCGCACGAATCGGTCGTCGCCCGTGTTGTGATCCACGTTCCAGCGACGGGGTTGATTGTACGACACTGAGCGAAATTCGCCTTTGCCTTGCCACTGTAGCCTTCCGACGCTGTAGCCGTTTTCTCGACGTTCTTACAGTGTTTCCAGATCGCTGTGGATCTGAGTGATGGCTTGTTGTGCGGCGTGTCTGGAGGGTTCCGCGAAGGTCGGCCAGCGGTCTACCCAAGCGGTGAGTTTGTTGTGTTGGTCGTAGTCTGATGGTCGGTCGTTGTAGTCGGAGTTATAGTAGTCTCGGACAGCGTGGTTGCGGATTTGGCGGAGGATGTCGATGTGGTGCCACGCTTCGCTCTCCACGTCGTCAGGCAGGTACGCGCGAAAACGAAGCGTGTGTTTCACCGTTGGTTAGTCGAGTTTTTCGACGATGAGTTTCAGTTGGTCGCCTTCTTCCAGATCAAGACCGTCTCGGACTTCTTCTGGGATCGTGACGACACCCCGTTGTCGTAGTTTTGGATAACATTCCATCTGTCCCATGCTGAATTATACTGTCTTAAGCATAATAATGCTGTCGGCTTCAACCCCGGGGTCAAGCCCCGGGGCAGTCGCCTCGACCGCCTGTACACCATACAGTTGTGGCAGATGTCGTGCTGGCAGTTCCGCATGCGAAATTAAGGGGTCACCGAAGTCGGATGTCGCAAGACGATGGACAACATGATGACCGGAATCGGCAGACTGTGTCGGCACCACAGTCGCGGTACAGATCTCTAGTGCGAATCTGTTGATGTGTTTCTCGTGGAGATTCCATTCCACAGGGGACTCGGGAGGAAGTCTACGAGTTCAATCGTGAGTCGCCAATGGTGTTGCTAGCTTACCGCGACGAGCGCGACGACGACACTGCTCTCTGACCAAAACAGCGGTACGTTGGTACCAGAACCGATTATACACGCCAACTAGATCAACTGCGTTAGTCTTGCGACAGCGATTGGTCGGTGGGCTGGCCGGTCGCCGGTCGGTTCGAGACCGCTTGGACGGCCGCGGCCTGCGGCTCGTTCAGGACGCGACGCGCGCGCTCAGGGAGCATCCACGCCGAGTCGACGTGTTCGTCGCTGATATCGATGGTTCGCTGGGAGGTGTAGCACTTGTAGTGGACGGCAAAACGCCCCTCTTCGTTGTCGTTGACCCACGCGTTCGTCGCTACGGGCGTGTGAATCTCGACGGAGATCCCCGTCTCTTCGGTTATCTCTCGGCAAAGGCCACGACGGACCGGCTCTCTGGGGGCGAGCCGTCCCCCAGGCAGCTCCCACTCTCTGTCAGTCGCGCGCTGGAGGATAAGGTTCCGCCCACGGGGGTCGATGATGACGCCGCGAACACTCACCGTCGCGTGGAGTAGTTCGTCTGTCATTACAGTAAATGAAACTCAAGTAATAATAAATTTGTGGGCCGGCGCGTGCTCAGATCCGAGCGACGTCTCAGCGACGAAATCTGAGATCCTCGTTGCCTGAGTTGGTACTGAAATATCCTTTTAATAACAGCTAAATGTCAACTTACATGCCCAACGACTTCCCGGCGAGCGTCGATGTCAATTACGCCGACGGCGAGGGCGAGACCCCGTCCGACTATCCCTCGATTCAGCACAAACCCGAGAAGGCGATCGAAGTCACCCGGCAGGGACTCGAGCAGTACGACAACCCGGCTGTGATGTGGACGGGCGGGAAAGACTCTACGCTGACGCTGTACGTCATCAACCAGGTCGCCGAAAAGTATGGCTACGAGAAGCCGACTGCGGTGTTCATCGACCACTTCCAGCACTTCGACGACATCACTGACTTCGTCGAGCACTGGGCTGACGAGTGGGATATCGAACTCGTGTACGCCCGCAACGAGGACGTGGGCGCGTACGTCGACGAGCACGGGCTCGAACCCGGCGACGACATTCCGGTCGACGAGCTGAACGAGCAGAACCAGCACCACATCCGTGACATCCTCGAGTTCGAGGAGGACACCTTCCCGTTCCTGCTCGACACCTACGTCGGGAACCACCTGCTGAAGACCGTCGCGCTCAACAACGCCCTCGAAGAACACGATATCGACGGCGTGATTTCGGGAGTTCGCTGGGACGAACAGGAGGCGCGTGCGGACGAGACGTTCTTCTCGCCGCGTCACGATCCCGATCTCTTCCCGCCGCACGACCGCATCCAGCCCATCCTGCAGTTCGCCGAGGCCGACGTGTGGGACGCCTTCTGGAACTACGTCGTCCCCGACACCGTTGAGGCGTTCCCCGACGAGGGGTACGTCCCGCAGGCCGACGACGACCTCCCCGAGGGCGTCACGCAGGCGGACGTCCCCATCTCACCGAAGTACTTCGCCGGGTTCCGCTCGCTCGGCAGCGAGGTTAGCACGGAGAAGACAACCGGGGAGCCCGCGTGGCTGTAGACCCTCGAGGACACGACCGAGCGCGCCGGCCGCGCCCAGAACAAGGAGGACCTGATGGAGCGGCTGCGCGACATCGGCTACATGTAACGCCGATCAGAGCGACATACGCCTCGCCACGGCTCAAAATGGCCTGTTTGTCCGGTTGCTACACAACTTCGGGGTATTTCCTCGCCAGTGTTCGCTCCACGATCATCCGCTGAATTGATTCCGCTTAGCTAGCGCCTTGCGAGCGAATCTGAGATACCACCACCGCTCAAAGGTGGAGTCGGATCCGAGCAGCCACGGTGGCTAACACGAGTAGCAGCGCGCCGATACCGCCCACGATGACCGTGTGCCCTGTCAAGCCATCTCGGTGGGGTGGCAGCCAGTGTGCCCTTATCAATGGCCAACACGAGACACCGAGGACGACGAAGCCACGCGTCGCCGTCGGCGTGGGAGTCAGGCCGTGGCCCACGGCGCGACACCGAGCTGGCCGCCCACCGCGAGGCCTCCGGTGCCTGCAAGCGCCGCCACCGTGTACGAATCTGTGGGGTCGACGACATCGAGCGTCCGATGAAACCAGAAGACGTTCATCTAGTCCGACGCGTGGAGGGTGTTAAGCTCAGTGGCGTACAGCGGGGCGACTCAGTGGACGTCCGGCAGCATGCGTCCGTCCCCGTCGAGGAGCACGAGGGCGCGTGCGTACAGCGTTGGCGGTCGGAGGTAAAGCGCGACGAGAGCCGTATACGTTCCGCCGAAGTCGAAGTGAGTAATCGACAGAGACACAGGCAGCGTCACGCTCTACTGTGAAAACGTTGTGCTCAGATATGTGGAGAGTATTTTCTATGAAGATTCCCTGCAGGGATCGTCACCGCGCATACAGGTCCACGTACGCCATACGGCGGCGGGTTACTTATAAAGAACCCACCGAATTTCGTGTTGATATCGTGACGCAGTACGATACGCCCGATCCCGTCTGGTGATTCGCTAGATACACAAACTTCCGTGGAGTGATAAATCTGGAGGTTATTCTCAAAATCTGATAGTATGTCTGTAGAGCTACTCTAACGGCCTCTTTGCGGTACTTAACACTGGTATATAATAGTGTCGCAAAATTCAGCAGATTTACACCTACCTCTCCAAAATCACAGCTCGAGAAGCATTTTTGCCTACTTAAAAGAAATCGCACCTCTGTCATCATTTTGAACTATTTTCACCAAGTCCCATCAATGGCGCGTCGATAGGCTGTTTCTGCTTGCTCGGCAATCGCGTCCCAGTCGTACTGCCGGGCGTGGGCGACGGGCGATGTCGGTGGGCGGGCACCACCTAGTGCGGCGTCAAGCCGCTCGGTGAGCGCGTCGACTGTGGGCTCAACGAGAAAGCCGGCGTCGGCGATCACTTCGTCGGCGGCCGACTCCGGGTGATCGGCCGCGATAACGGTACAGTCCGCGGCCATCGCCTCCAAGAAGGTGATCCCGAACCCCCCGCGGGTACTCGGCGACGCGAACACGTCGGCGGCCCGCCTGTGGCCGAGCACGTCCTCGTAGTCGTCGCGAAAGCCCAGCATCTCGACGCGGTCAGCGTGGGTTAGCGCGTCCGCCTGTGCGGCCAGCGCGTCGCGTTCGGGGCCGTCGCCGATGACTCCGAGCGTGGCGTCGTGGTCGGCGGCGACTGCGTCGAACGCCTCCAAGAGCACGTCGACGTTCTTGTGCTCGATCAGCCGGCCCGCGAAGAGCACGTCGTAGCCCCCATCGCCGTCGTCGCCGGGGAGCGGCGCGGTGCGAACCTGCTCGACGTCGATCCCGTTCGGCACGATCTCGATATCCTCGTGGCCGGGGCCGATGGCGGCGAGGCGGTCGGCCGTGATCCCCGAGATCGCGGTGGGGTATTGCGGGGTGTGCGCGGTGACGCGCTCGGTGACCTTCCCGAACGGTGCGAGGTGACCGAGGTACTCCTCCCAGTAGTCGCCCCACACTTCGTGCCACGTGGTGATGAGGGGCGTGTCCGTGCCGAGGCTCGCGAGCTTTGTCGACAGCACCGGAAAGTACGGAAAGACGCTGGCGACCACCACGTCGTGCTCGTCGTTGGTGAGGCGGCGGCGCAGCGGGGGGAGCGCCCGGGCCGCGAAGTCGATGGCTTCGGTTATGGAGCGCCTATCCTCATTATAGAGGTCTGCTTCGGGCGCGACCGCGCGGAGTGTCATGCCCTCGTGGGCGATCTCCTTCGGCCCATCCCAGAAATGCCGGCCATACACCGTGACCTCGTGGCCCCAATCGGCGAGCCGTGTACCGATCTCATGGATGCGCTTTTCAGCACCTCCATGTACGAACGGGTAGACGACATTGCTAATAAAACAGATATTCATCGGCGGTTACTAGTAGATTAATGACATCCTACTTGAACACTCCGCTTCGTGTGACGTGTTGAGGGCCGTTAGTCTCCGCCTTCGTTTTTATTTTATTTATATGGACGCCGCTCGCTTGGATGTGGGTGACAATCTCCGGCAGAGGGGATGCGACGAGAGTGACTCCAAACGGTCATACGCGGTGTTATTTGTTGAGTGGTGTGTACGCGCGGTGTTAAGTTAAGGAAGAGGCGGTCGGTGTTTCGAATGCCTATGTCCGAAAGCGACCGCCTCAGCGACTGTACCGGATGGATTGACTTGGAGTTTGTGGAGCGAGAGCGGACACCCCGCGAGATCATTGAAAAGGGTATTCGCCACCATCTCGCTGGATTATCACTCTCGAATACAGTTATTCTTCTTGAGGAATTGGGAGTCCAACGAAGTCGTGTTGCTGTTCACAATTGGGTGCAGAAAGCCGATCTACAGCCAGCTGACGGTGAGAGCCCGGATCGCGTTGCCGTCGATCAGAAAGCGATCCGGATCAACGACGAGCAGTACTGGCTGTACGCTGCTGTCGATCCTGAAACGAACAGAATCCTTCATTCACGGCTGTTTCCGACGTATACGATCTCGATTGCACGAGAATTTCTCACTGAATTAGCTGAGAAACACGACGTCGAAGACGCGCTGTTTCTCGTCGATGACGCAGACGATCTGATCGGTGGTCTCCGCCGCGAAAACTACAGCTACCGCGTCGAACAACACGGCTTCAGAAATTCTGTCGAACGTGTCTTTCGAGAAGTAGAACGACGGACCTCTTCGTTTTCAAACTGTTTTAGTCACGTCGATCCACCGACCGCGGAAACGTGGTTACAAGCCCACGCCGTCTGGTGGAATCATGCTTAAGTTAACACGACGTGTGTACGTGTCCGGGCACTCATTGGCCGGGAACTCTAGGCGGCACACGGACGGGTTCTGATGTAGACGTACTGTCGAACCGTGCTCTTCTGGAGTCGGCCATTCCGCGTCGTTACCAGCTGATCTCTACCGCGTTCGTCGGTGAGGGCGTTTCGATTTTCTTTGATGTAGCCATCGATGGCCCGAGCGGCGTCCTCAGAAATACTGATCTCGCGTTCGGCGTCGTAGCCGTTCTTCAGTCTCGTGTCCGTCTCCTTTCGGTTGACGGCCGTGAGGTACCGCGCTCCGGCATCGTAGTCATCGAGGAAGCCGAGGAGCTCTGCGTGGTCGGCGTGGGTGAGGGATTCGTGTTTGGCTTCCAGACGCTCGCGTTCCGGGCCGTCGCCGATGATGCCCAGGGTGGCGTCGTGGTCGGCGGCGACGGCGTCGAAGGCCTCGAGGAGGATGTCGACGTTCTTGTGCTCGATTAGGCGCCCGGCGAAAACGACGTCGTATCTCTGTTCCGGGATGGGTGCGTTGCGAATCTGCTCGGTGTTGATGCCGTTGGGGATGGTCCGGATGCGGTCGCGTGGGGGGCCGATGGCTGCAAGGCGGTCGGCGGTGATGCCCGAGACAGCGATGGGGTGCTGTGGGGTTCTGGCGGTGAGGTGTTCGGTGAGCTTGCCGAACGGGGCGGGGTGGCCGAGGTAGTCGTCCCAGTACTCACCCCAAACCTCGTGCCAGGTGGTGACCAGTGGGGTGTCGGTGCCGACGGTGTCGAGTTTGGCGGCAAGAACGAGGAAGTACGGGAAGACGGAGGCGACAACGAGATCATGTTCCTCGTTTCGGAGGTGTTTGTTCAGGAGGTGGATGACGCGGGCGGCGAAGTCCATGGCTTCGGTGATGGAGCGGCGGTCGTCATTGTAGAGATCTGTTTCAGGGGCGACGGCGCGGAGAATCATCCCGTCGTGGGTGGTTTGGGCGGATCCGTCCCAGAAGTGCCGGCCGTAGATGGTTACAGAGTGGCCTTTGTTGGCGAGGCGGGTGTCGATCTCGTGGATGCGTTTCTCGGCGCCTCCGGTAATGAAGGGGGTAGACGACGTTGGAGATGAAGGCGACACGCATTGTGGTTGAGAGTATCGACGTGTTGGGAATACTGTTACGGACCAATGCTGTCGAGTGACGGCGTCGGTCACCCCCAAGTACGTATACCCGCCTTGCGAAGCACTCCTTGATTAGCCTCGCGCTGACACACTTCGCGTTTGGCGCGTTGTGTACGACCCCCCTCCTGGCCTACCTCCCCGTCCGGACTCGGTACATCATGGCGATTTCGGTTGACAGCGGTGTCTGGGCCATGATGCCGGATTTCTGGCGATTGAGTCCTATCTACGAGCACGCGTTTCGAGACCTAGGACACTCGGTGTTCGGGAACGTGTTCTGGTTCTACCTGTTGTTCGACGCAGCGGATACGAGTAACTCCTATCAGCTTGCGGCGGTGATGGTTGGCGTCTACTTCTTCGTCGGCATGATACACGCCGAATGACATCATGACGAACCGATCTTCCTAGTTGACGTGGGGTGGTTCCGAGAGTGGTAGCGTTGACAGAGTGATCTGACAACCAATAGGTCGGAACGCAAAGTTATTATCCGCGTAGTGGTGTCTCTCTATCACGATGAGTTCGGACTGGGAGAACGTGATCTTGCTCTCGGCGGATGCGCTACGGGCAGACCACCTCTCCTGCTACGGATACGAACGGGAGACGTCGCCAGTGCTTGATGAACTAGCCGAAGAGAGCATTCGGTTCACAAACGCGTATAGTGCGAGCTCCCATACACGCGAGGCAGTGCCAGCGTTGTTGACCGGTGAGTACCCTGACGTCGCCGTTGACTCGGAGTACCACCTTGCGTCGGAGACAGTGGCGTCGACACTCTCCGAAAAAGGCTATGCGACGGCGGGATTTCACTCGAACCCATTCGTCTCGCGTGCTTACGGCTTCGATGAGGGGTTCGACCAATTCGACGACGACCTACATCTCGGCCAACACAAGCTGATTGCGCTCGCTCAACGGGCGCTCGACAAACTGCGGAATCGGCACTACGCACGCGCCGAAGAGATCAACGAACGGTCGTTGGAGTGGGTGGACTCGCTGGATGACGATCAGCCATTCTTCCTCTGGAACCACTATATGGACACCCACGGACCGTACGAGCCACCGGGTGAATACGGAAGACTGTACGCTGATGAGGGGCTCAGTGGCAGAGATGCGCAGTCACTGTATCAGCGAGCTATCGATCATCCTGATTCGATCTCCGGGGAGGAGCGGCAACTGTTGGTTGACCTGTACGACGGCGAAATACGGTACAATGATATGCGGATTGGTGAGTTCTTGGACGGTCTTCAGGATCGTGGTTTGCTGGAAAATACCTTACTCATAGTTACGGCAGATCATGGTGATGCTTTTGGAGAGAACGGGTATTACGAGCACCCTCGTTATTTACATGACGAAATTACGCACGTACCATTGATTGTTCGTTCACCTGATTTGGAGGTAGCTGAAGTCTCACAGACTGTGAGTACCCTTGATATAGTATCGACTATTGAGAATGAACTATTCGGTTGTAGCGAGATGTCGTTATTACAGGATATTCCTTCTGGACAAACTATTTTCTCTCAGTCAAGAGGTGAAAATGGTGACAGTCATATTCGACGGTACGCTGGAAGGAGATCTGGCAGTGTATGTCTCTGCGAAGAGAATATTCACACGAGTGAAGTTTCTTTCTCTGATTGTGAATCTAATGAGTTAGAAAATCGAGTAAGATCATTCATACATGAGCGAAACCGTGTTCATCAGTCAGACACTGGTGATTCAACAACACAGATGAATAGTGAAGTTGAAAATAGACTTGATGCTCTTGGATACAAATAATAATGGGAAAATGCATAATGCTTTATGGATATTATGGTATGGGAAATGTCGGTGATGAGGCGATACTATCTACTCTGATTGATCGGATTCGTGAGTCAGAAGATGATACACGTATCGTTGTTGCAAGCCTTGATCCTCAGCATACCCGTGATAATCATCCTGTTGACTCAGTCGTCCCTCGACCCTCAGTTGGTAGCTTATCCTTCAATTGGGTGAGGGAAATGTCAAAAGCAGATGAAATATGGATTGGTGGTGGGGGGTTGTTCAGCAATGTCGATTTATCTTTACACGCGGTTGTCATCTGGATATCTAACGCATTTGGGGCAAATATTCGTGTTGTTTGTGCTGGTGCTGCTGAAGTAAGCGACGCGTATTCGCAATCTATGATTCTAAAGAACATGTTGAATCTATCTGACAGTGTGTCAATCAGAGATCCGCTTTCTATCCAAAATATCAGGGATGCCGGCTATACTGGACCACTTCAGCAAATCCCTGATCCTGTCTTTTCGTCGGTTATCGAGTCCGATTGTAGTTCAGAGAGCAATTCAAAAATCATTGTTTCTGTCCGTAAGCCTAACAATCGGATACTTGACTTAAATAGACTTGCCGATTCGTTAGATGAATTATCTGAGAGTCATGATGGCGAGGTACTCTTCCTCCCGTTTGATACGACCACGAAACCATCTGATAAAGAAATATCTCGAGAGGTGGCTAAAAAGATGACCACCGATTCTACAATATATCGGGGTGAAGTGACTCATAAGGTGGCTTCTTCATTCATTCAATCTGCAGATCTTGTAGTCGGTATGAGACTACATAGTGTGATATTAGCAGCGTCTCACTGTACCCCCGTGGTTGGAATAGCATATGAAAACAAATGTTCGATTCATCTTCAGATGCTTGGTGTAGAAAGTGTTATTTGGTGCGACAACATCTCTCCTTCCTCAATAGTGTCCCAATCTTCTGGGACTGGATCATTGTCCCCTGACCGCATTTCTGAGATTAAGGCCGCATCAAGCATGTTCCCGTCGTACGTTTATGAGAAGTCTAAAAATAGGTCTTTAGTAGCATCGTTATCACTACTGATTTGGGTATCTTATGCAATGATAATTCGGATATTCTACACTGATGAATAAATTAATTTCCAAAATCCCGTTCGATAAAGATATAATATCTGGCGGATTTTGGTCGGCCGCACTCAATGCAACAGATCGAATTGTGTGGCTTATTCGAACTGTTGTATTAGCTCGGCTTCTTGCACCTGACGCATTTGGTACAATGGGATTATGCTTGATTTGTTTGGACTCAATGAGAAAAATTGTTTATTTTGGGTTGGATGAAGCATTGATCGGAAATAAAGATGATAACATAGATAAGTATTTAGAT
>NZ_NEDJ01000083.1 GCF_002114285.1 Halorubrum ezzemoulense DSM 17463 | reverse complement strand
CCGCTGTGTCGGCTTTTTATCTTCGACCTCCGCGAGAGCGTCGCGGAGGTCGTCAAGAGTGGCGGCGTCAAGCGTAGACATACTTGCTAATCACACTCTAACCTAAAGAATATTTAGCTGACAGTATGAGACATGATGACGGCGGTGTATCCCCTCCCTACTCGCTCCCGCTGGTCGCTCCTTGAGGAAGGGGGCTTACCGCCTGTATTCTGCTAAAATGGAAGGGCAAAGGGTACTACCACTCTTTCGAGTACAACCAATCTGGCTTCGAACTCAAGAAAACGAGTGGTCAAGATCGGTTGTACCTCAACAAGATCGGCGACGTGCCCATTGTTGCCCATCGCAATCTCCCAACCGACGCCGAGGTGAAAGGTGTCGTCGTCAAACGTGAGCCGATCGGCAACTGGTACGCCTCGCTCCAGCTAGAAACACCCAACGACCCACCTGAGAAACCCGACGAGTTGACAAAGACGGTCGGAATCGACGTAGGCATACTCAACTACGCAAGCGACACCGACGGCACGGCTGTCGGGTCGCTCAACGTTTCAGACGAACGCGAACGGCTGGAACGCGCCCAGCGTGATCTCTCCCGGAAGGAACACGGGTCAAACAACTGGGAAGAACAGCGCAAGACCGTCGCCCGGCGTCATGCCGATTTGAAACGGAAACGTCGCGATTTTCTCCACAAGCTGTCGAACTACTACGCGAGTGAGTACGATCTCGTGGCTGTAGAAGACCTCGACGTAAAAAGGTTAGTCGAGCTCCCGGGGAACTCGCGCAATCGTGCGGGGGCGGCATGGAGTACGGTCCTGCGGATGCTGGAGTACAAATGTGAACGCGAAGGCACGTACTTCGTAGCGGTAGAACCGGCAGGGACGACCAAAGAGTGCGCTGCTTGCGGTATCAAGACGGACAAGCCGTTGTGGGTCCGCGAACACTCTTGTCCCTCGTGTGGCTTCACCGCCGATAGGGACTGGAACGCGGCATGGAATATTCTTTCTCGCGGAATCAAGCAGTTAGGAGCGGGACGCTCCGAAACAACGCCTGCGGAGACTGCGCTCCCTACGGGGACCGATTCGGTCCCTGCAAAGCGCGTCGTGGAAACAGGAAGCCCCGACCTCAAGGAACGAGCCGCCCCAGCGGCGAGTGAGTAGGTCGGGGTAGTTCACTCTGCGTCAGACGTGAGTATCAATAGTTTAATCAGACACATAGCACATTCCAACGCAAGCAAGGTTGGAATAATAAAAATTATATGTACGTGTTTAGCCCGAACTGATTTCGCTGCTATCTCATAGAAGGCGCACAACTTAGCCTGTATGAACTGGCAGCAGAGGTTCGCGATGATTCTCAGGGATGGGCTCCGTCGTGGAGCCCATCCCGTTACCTCTGCTGTCTGTACTGGAAGGTGGGATCTGTGAACGGAGATGATCTCACCAAAGAGGAGTTGCTCTCCCGGTTTTTACAACTTGAACAACGAGTCGAAGAGCTTGAACAAGACAACGCACAGCTCCGAGAGAAGTTACAAGAGAAGGACGAGCGGATCGAAGAACTCGAAACACGTCTTCGCAAATACGAGAATCCGCATACTCCACCCAGCAAGCGACGGTCGGGGACCGACGGGTCCCCGACCTCGCAAGATGACGAAGACGACGATGTCCGAACTGACGGTGGCACTCCCGGTCGGAAGGATGGTCACGATCCGGAGTGGCGTTCTATGGCCGATCCTGACGAAGAAACCGAAGTCACCTGTGACTGTTGTCCTGAGTGTGGCGACCGCTTCGACGAGTCGGTGGGCGTCAGCCCCCGACTCGTCGAGGAGATCCCTGATCCCCAGCCCCCAGAAATCACCCGGTACAACCGCCACTACTACCAGTGCGATTCCTGTGGAACAGAGACAGTTGCGGCTCACCCCGACTGCCCCGATGAGGGGCAGTTCGGGGTGAACGTCATCGCTCAATCAGCTCTGTCACGGTACGATCACCGCCTTCCTTACCGGAAGATCGCTGATCGCTTCGAGCAACTACACGGACTCGAACTCTCGGGTGCATCCGCGTGGCACGCGACCGACCGCGCTGCGCGCGCCGGTCGCTGTGAGTACGAGCAGATCCGTCAAGAGATTCAGGATGCTGACGTGGTTCACATCGACGAGACAGGCATCAAGCGCGACGGTGAACAAGCGTGGATTTGGACGTTTCAGACCGTTCAACACACGTTGTACGCGGTCAGGGAGAGTCGCGGAAGTGATGTTCCCGCGGAAGTCCTCGGCGAGGACTTCGCGGGAACAGTCGTCTGTGACGGGTGGACGGCGTACCCAGCTTTCAGCAGCAACCTCCAGCGGTGCTGGGCGCACATTCTTCGAGAGGCTGAGGAGGCCGCCGAAAAGCAGCCAGAAGGTGAACCGATCTACCAGGCTCTCAGACAGCTATTCGTCGCTCTCCAGGCTCGGCTGGAGAGCGACCCAAGTTCTCGTGAGAGAGCAGACCTCCAGCGTGTGGCGCGAAGAGAGCTTGAATCGCTGATTGACCGGTCAGTACCCGACGGACCAGTGGCAACACTGCTGGGGAAGATCGAAGGAGGTCTCGACCACTGGCTCACCTTCGTCGGTGAGCCAGCGGTCTCTCCGACAAACAATGCCGCAGAGAATGCGCTTCGGGAACCAGTAGTTCTGCGGAAAATCATCGGAACGCTGCGTAATGACCGAGGAATGTTCGTTCACGAGACGGTCTTGTCCCTGCTGGCGACGTGGCGCCAGCAGGGACGCAATCCATACGAAGAGCTTCGTCGAGCCGTCAGTAACAATGAACTGATCTCACGGGCTCACGCTGTGCCGGCTGTCGAGACTCCGGGGTAAACACGTACAATTATATTTTACAAGCGCGGCTGCCAACTGTGAAGAACTTACGAGTGATTCTACTGGCGATGGTTGTGGCGACAGCAGTTGTTGGCGCCTCAGGAACCGCCGCTGGCGCACAGTCAGTAGGAGCAGAGTTTGAACACGCAGAGAGTGAAAGTCTGTCTACCAATTACAGCGGTCAGGAACCGATGCAGACAGCAGGAAATAATACCTGTGGGTTTCCGCTCAACGTAACTGATGCGACAGGGACAGAAATCACGCTTGATGAACGGCCGGATCGGATCACAACAACAAATCCGTCAGCAGCCCAGACTCTCTGGGAGATCGGTGCGCAAGACCGGGTTGTTGGTGTAACCGAATTTGCGGGGTACTTGAGCGGGACTGACAGCAAAACAAATGTCTCCGCAGAATTCGGTGTCAGCGTCGAAAAAGTCGTCGCAACCGATCCCGATCTTGTGTTAGCACCGAACGCCTCAGCTGATCAAGTCGCAGATCTTCGTGCACAGAATCTCACGGTCTACCATTTCCCGGCCGCGACCGATATCGATGACATTGCGGCAAAAACAGAGCGCACAGGCCGTCTTGTTGGAAACTGCGAGACAGCAGCGGAGGTAAACACCGAGATGAATCAGACTGTAGAGGATGTAGAAAGCCAGACTGCTGAGCTTGATCGTCTCGATGCACTGTACCCACTTGGGGGAGGCTTCGTCGCGGCTGACAATACCTTCATCAACGAAATCATGAAGATTGCTGGGACAACCAACGTCGCCGCGTCAGAGGCAGATGGGTATCCACAACTCTCGGATGAAGTCATCCTCAAAACAGATCCTGAGATCATACTCGTGACCGATACAGAGGGCGCAATTCTTGATAGAGAACCCTACGCGAGCACAACTGCTGGGGCAGAAGATAACTATGTAGTTATGAATACAAATTATCTAAACCAGCCGGCGCCCCGGAGTGTGATTGAATCGACCAAAACTCTCGCTGCTGCTGTTGAAGATCTTCAAGCCAACAAAACAGAAGAGACAGTCAATAGTAGTGGTACGTGTGGGTTCCCACTTACTGTAACAGACGCAACAGGGACAGAAATCACGATTAATGAACAGCCAGATCGGATCACGACAACAAACCCATCAGCTGCCCAGACCCTCTGGGAGTTAGGTGCGCAAGACAGGGTTGTCGGTGTAACCGAGTTTGCGGGGTATTTGAACGGGACTGCCAGCAAAACAAATGTCTCCGCAGAATTCGGTGTTAGCGTCGAAAAGGTTGTTGCGACTAATCCCGATCTTGTGTTGGCACCGAACGCCTCAGCTGGACAAGTCGCAGATCTTCGTGCACAGAACCTCACTGTTTACCATTTCCCCGCTGCTACCGATGTCGGTGACATTGCGGCAAAAACAGAGCGCACAGGCCGTCTTGTTGGAAACTGTGAGACAGCAGCGGAAGTAAATACTGAGATGAACCAAACGGTGGAAAATGTAGAAAACCAGACCGCTGAGCTTGATCGTCCTGACGCACTGTATCCGCTTGGAGGCGGGTATGTCGCTGCTGACAATACCTTCATCAACGAAATTATGCAGATTGGTGGGACTACTAACGTTGCTGCGTCAGAGGCAGACGGGTATCCACAGCTCTCAGATGAGGTAATCCTCCAAACAAATCCTGAATTGATAGTTGTGACAGACTCTGAGGCGTCGATTCTTGAGCGACAGCCGTATGCTAGCACAAACGCAGGTGAGAACGGTAATTACGTCGTATTAAACAATAATTATCTCAACCAACCTGCGCCTCGCAGCGTTATCGAGTCAACGAAAACGCTCGCAAACGGTGTTGAGGAGCTTCAATCAGAGGATGCCAAAGACGATAGAAGTAGAACAGATGAGTCCAGTGGCTCAAGTAGTGACGATGATGATAGGAATGAAGAAGATGAGCAAGACGAAGTAGTAGATGCGAACAAAACGGCTGTAGACACGAACGAAACAGCTGTGGATACGAACGAAACGGCAGTAGATGAGAATGAAACGGCAGTAGATGAGAATGAAACGGCTGTGGACACGAACGAAACGGCTGTGGATACAAACGAAACAGCTGTGGACACGAACGAAACGGCAGTAGATGAGAATGAAACGGTTGTGAATGGTAATCAAACAGCCACCGATACATCAAGTAAGGAGAGCACTACCTCAGCAGAGCCCAATGACACCTCTAATCAAGAGGGCAATGAAACCGAGACATCGAATGATGTTGTCAATCAAGAGACTGAGCAAGACGGTGGACCATCCAATACAACTGATGATGGGACAGAGTCAGAGGTTCCTGGATTCGGGATCGTCGTAACCGTATTAGTAATTCTTGGCTTCGCATATCTATCACCACAGAGATAGTACCTCAGTTACCCACAAATCGACTGCCCCACCTCAAGGGGCGAGTGAAGTACCTCGGGGTCAAGCCCCGAGGCTTCACCGTCTTGGGGCCGCACCGAGCCCGCAGGCGAATTTAATTCCCCTCGACCTTCCCAGATGGGTCGGCTGGAATTAACACCCGAACACGCCGATGTGTCCGTGAGGGGCGGCCGCTCCACCACGGCCCGACAACTCCCGTCTCACCGCCGTAGCGGGTTTTGAGAGGAGTCGCATTTCCAAACTGCCGAACGACCAGCAAAGGAATTGAGGTCTTCAATTCCATGCTTTGGGGGTGGTTTCTGGCCGTTACAACCCTATTTGTCGCTAAGTGTATTAACTACCATCTTACCGAGGTGAAAGTGAAAGTGAGCGTACGGCCTTCACCCTTGGGTCAAGCCCCGAGGCACTCGGCCTGCTCTATCTGTAGAGGAGGAGAGGGTAGGGTAGGGTAGGGTAGTTCAATGGGATTGCGCACTACGTATTTAAGTAACTCCTCAGCTTTGAACGTTAGCGTCGGAGAAGTCCGTAATCGGCATCATCCGTCTTCACTACCGCCTACGTCATGCTCCTACTTCAACGTTCAAAGCTGAGTAACTCGAAAAGTCGATACCGAGACAGACTATTTCGGCTGAACGACTGTTTGATTACCGTTGTGAACAGCGTCATCGCTTACGGTCACAGATTGTGTTCCAACCTGATACTCTCCGGGGTGTGCGACCCGGATTGTTGCGGTTCCGTTCGAGACAGTAGCGTGGCGTACATACTCGAATGTTGTGCCAGTTGCTGTGACTTCACCGGACGAATTGGGCACAGTCACAGTTGTTGTTGCGGTCACCGTTCCATTTTCGACGCCGACGGAACTGGGCTCTGGCACGGAGATCGTCGCGCCGGGGACGACCGCAAAGGTCCGGATCCCCTCAGTGGAAGTGAGTAGCTGGTAATGGCCGGTTGCGGTGGTGTCGTTGACGCCGGCGCCGAGCCCATCATAGAGGGCTGTGTAAGTAGACTCCGTTGGAGGTGCGTTTTCGCGTTCAGTGACGACGACGTACCCGACACGATCTTGAAAGCGGTTGTACCATTCATCTGGGTGCGCAGCGGTAAGGAACTGATCGTAGTTGCTTCGTGCATAGCCGTAACTGCGGGCTTCACCGTTCACAAAGTAATTGTACATTCGGTTGTCGCCCCACTGGCTCAACACGAAGTTCTGTGGGTACTCACGGTCAGCGTCCTCGGCGTGAGAATCAACCGTAAGCGTAGCGTCAAACTGCGCGCGATCATAGGTAGTCTGTCCGACGAGTGACGGGACGAGGAGAAGGTTGAACAACAACACGAGCGCGACCGTCGCGGCCAGATACCCCCGCAATCGGGTTCCTTCAGGCAGCGCGAGCGACGTGATCGCGGTCCCTCCATCCGGTTTGCTGTTCGCTCCGGCGCGACTCGGTCGACCACGGCTCGATTGACCGCGAGTCGACGAGGAGTCGGTGCCGTTGCCGCGACCGAGGGCGGCTACAGGACGTGCGATGTCTATTGCCGACAGGAGGTAAACAAGACCGATCCCCGCGAAGGGCGCAATCATGATCGCCAACTGCCCGGCAAAGCGGACCTGAATCGTTGCGAGCAGCGTGTAGTACCACGCAAAGCAGACTAAGACGAGCCAGCCGGGCTTGTAACGGCGCGCGACCACCCACGTCGCGACTGCGAGGACGGCGATTGCGAAGTAGAAACCGAGGCCGAGCTGGAGGAGCGGTCCGAACACTACCGCAAAATCCGGGCTGAATAGCGAGACTGTCTCGGAGATACCTTCCCGAAAGAACAGATCGTCGGCGCGCGTCCGGAGTCGTTCGATATCGCCCGGACGCAGGCGCGCATAGGCGACAAGCCCCCCCACGGCGACGACCGCCTCTGCCGCGACAAGGGCAAGCGGCGGAAGCGAGACGCGGCGCCACAACTCCCCTAGCCCGACAACGACAAACGCACCGCCCGCGACGAGGACGGGCGTGACCGCAGCGATCGACTCGTGCCAGCCTAACGCGAGGTGTGCGGCGAGCGCTCCCGCAGCGCCGAGCGCGAGCCCAGCAAGCAGGGGGGCGTTTGCGTAGGTCGGGGAGAGGTCCCGCCGAACGTCGAGCGCAACGCGGAGCCCGACGACAGCCGCGACTGGGACGAACGTGAGCGGCGAGCCGCCGTAGGCGTGAGCGGACGCCGCTACGGCGACAGCGAGCGCGAGTGCAATGGGCCACATCGTTGTGTTCTGTGCGTGGGCCCGCGCGAGGGCCTGCTGGTCTGGTTCGGTTTCGGACTGGGCGTCCCGGCGGGAAAGGTCGACACCGAGCGCGGTCAGTGTGGCAACGAGCAGACCGAGCCACAGGTACTGGTGGGCCTGATGGTCAAGGAAGCCCACGGAGGTGTACACGACGTTGACGGGCGCGAGCCCGTAGAACAGCACGGCGGCGAGCGCGACACGCACATCGCTGGTGAGCAGGCGTGCGGTCCGGTAGACGAAGTATCCCAGACAGACGGACGCCACGACCGGAAGCCACGCAGCGACCACGGGCGCAGCGTCGACGCCACCGAGCAGGACCGTCAGCCACCAGTTGACCGCGTGGGCAAGCGGACGCGTGCCCGCGGCGCCGCCCATGTCCGCGAACAGCCCCAGATCGAAGATTCCGTCCGCGCGAGCGGCCAGCTGCTCCTGCCAGTAGCGGAAAAAGTACGTGTCGTTGCTTGGGGAGACGACGAAGCCCTGCTGGAACACCGCAGGCGCGGCCACGAGGCGCGCGCTGGCGACCACAAGCAGCCCTCCAAGAAGCCCGAGGAAGGTGAGAACGTCGACGTCAGCTACCGAGGAGACTCGCGACATCACGATATCACCGGCGGCTGTCTCACTGCCATCGTCATCGCTTCCCTCGGTAGCTGTGGACGAGTCAGTGGCAGCGTCAGTCGTATCGGCAGCGTCGGCCGGCCCCGACTCAATCGCGGCGCGGATCGCGTTCGGATTTTCGAGCCGGTAGCCAGTATCGACCTCATGGGCGAGGTCGCGGGCGACAAGCTCGCCGAACCGACCGGAGTCGAGGTCGATGTCGGCAAACGTCCACGGCTCGTCGCGGGCGTCGCGCTCAACGAGGGCCGCGAAGGCGTCTTCCGCTTCGGGGTGGTCAGCGAGGAACTCGCGCGCGGCCGCGGTCGTCTCCCCAGGCGAGGGCATTGGCTGTCACCTGTCGGGCGCGCCGATTAGCGGTTTCGGTCGTGGGCGGGCCCACCCTCGGGTTCGGAGGCGTCGCGGGCGAGCGAGACCCCTCGATCCGACCACCGGAGGAAACATAGTGTTTAACTTGACACACTTATCACGGATCAGTAATGGACACCGGATGGCGGTACCGGCTCGCGAGTGTGGGAGGCGTCGCTGCCCTCGTTGGGCTCGCGGTGATGCTCGCCAACAACGCGACTGTTCAGGCGGCCGCGGCGATGGTTCCTGTGCTCGGTCGGCTGCCCCCCGACCCACCTGCGGGCGCGGAGTTCGTCATCGAGGTGGCGCTGACCGTGGTGGTCGTTGCGGGTGCGTTTGTCCCCCTCTACAAGCCGCGCCCGCGGCGGATTCTCGATATCGTCGCGCTCGCACACAAGCGCACGTTCGTGGCCGTGTTCGCGCTAGCGACCATCGGCTACTTCGATTACACGTACAAGGTGCCGCGGCTGACGCTCGTGTTGATCACGCCGCTGCTGTTAGTCATCCTGCCGGTGTGGTTCATTTGGCTACGCCGCCCCGAGGCGCGCAGCGAACGCGCGATCATCGTTGGGGACGACCTCGCGGAGATCTCGCGCGTCGCGCGTGCGGCTGGCGAAACGGATCTTGCGCTGCTCGGCTACCTCTTTCCGGCGCAAGCACGCGCGAGACCCCGCGGACAGTTGGGCAAGGAACACGAATCGGACGCCAGCGTTGAGTCCGTTGCTGACGGAGGTGTGGACGTGGACGCGACCCTCGAACAGCTCGGGGGGCTCTCTCGGCTCGAAGACGTGCTGGTCACGCAGGATGTCGACACGGTAATCTTAGCGTTCGGGGAGACAGATCGGGCCGAATTCTTCGGCGCGCTCGATGCCTGTTATGAACACGGAGTTGCTGCGAAGGCACACCGTAACACCGCAGACGCGGTGTTGCTCGCTGAGGATGACCCGGGGACGCTCGTCGACATCGACGTCGAACCGTGGGACGTTCAGGACCACATCCTGAAGCGCGCGTTCGACGTCGCGTTTGCGGGGGGCGGGCTGCTCGGACTAGCACCGATTATCCTCGCGATCGCAGTTGCGATCAAACTCGACGACGGCGGATCGATCCTGTACCAGCAGGAGCGGACCGCCGTGTTCGGCGAGACGTTCGACGTGTACAAGTTCCGGTCAATGGTCGAGGACGCGGAGTCGGCAACAGGTGTGACAATCAGCGACGAGGACGAGGGCGGCGTCGATCCGCGAGTGACCCGCGTCGGGCGCGTGCTGCGACAGACACATCTCGATGAGATACCGCAGCTGTGGGCAGTGTTGTCAGGGAAGATGAGCGTAGTCGGGCCCCGCCCCGAGCGCCCAGAGATCGACGCCGACATCCAACACGGTGTCGACGACTGGCCGAAGCGGTGGTTCGTGAAGCCGGGGTTAACCGGACTCGCACAGATTAACGACGTGACCGGCAAAGAGCCTGATCGAAAGATCCGATACGATCTTCAGTACATCAAACGTCAGTCGTTCGGCTTCGATACAAAAATTGTCGCGCGACAGGTGTGGAAGGTACTCGCAGATGCAATGCTTCTCGTTACGGGGAGATCAGAGTAGACTGCCGGATTTCCGCCTTGCGTCATGTTCTGCTAGAAGCCTCGGAAGTCGTGGTGGCTTGCGACGACCAGTCACTAGCAGAGAGATCAAAATCCGACAGCACTTGTCGTTGAGCTATAGAAATTAGTTATGAACACGCCAACAAGTCAGTCGATACTCGTGAGCGGTGGTGCCGGCTTTATCCTAAGTCACCTCGTCGAGACGCTGGTTACTGACAACGACGTCACTGTTCTCGATAATCTTCCGAGCGGCCGTCGCGAGTGGGTTGCTGTCCAAGCGGCTCTAAAGGAGATACGGCAATCACGTCGAGTCGACCACGATATCGTAGGTGTTCGTCCATCTGGCCAGCAGCAACGCAGACGCCGGTAGAAAGACGAAGGCGGTCACCAGCGCGAACGTCATCGCAAGCGCGACGGCGATGCCGAAGTTTGCGAGCACGGGGAACTGTGAAATCCCAAGCGCACCGAATCCAAATAGCGTCGTCGCGCCAGAGCCAATGACCGGCCGCGACTTACGCACCATAGCCTCACGCATCGCTACTACGGGGGTCGATCCGCGCTCAAATAGCTCTTCTTTGAACCGCTCATGGACGTGTATCCCATATGTGATCCCCGCACCGAGCGCAATCGAGCCGGTCGCAACGGTGAGGGGATTCCACGGGATACCTAGTAGGTACATCGCTATCGAGATCAGCATCACGGCGCTGATAGCGACGCTAACAACGAGCAACACAGACTCGCGGACTGATCGCAACGCTAATGCGAGAAACACTGTTGCCAACCCGAAGCTCAATACGGTCATCGGATCGCGGCCAGAGGTCACATTCTCAATCACGTTCCGGTTGACGACCGGTTTGCCGGTGACGGCGGTCCGCTCGGTGACAAGGTGTCTATCGGCAGTCGCCTCCGTGTCGTCGATCAAGTGTCTAACTTCCTCGCCTTCAATATCGTCGACAAATAGCTGAATGACGAACCGATCCGGTGTGTCTTCACGACTCCCGACCGGCATGAGGTCGGACGCCGCCTGCCGGTCAACCGTATCGATAAGCCGTGTCCGGCGCTCTGGGATGTCCCCCCCCCCCGGTGGCCATCTCGACAGCAGTGACTGAACTCATCGCAGCGTTTACGTCGTCATGATCCTCAATAGCGGTCTCGAAGGCTGATGCCCGCCTGAACGTCGTCGGCGAGTAGGCATCTTTGCTCTCTACTAGGAGGTAGATTACGTTCGGGCTCTGCGCAGTGCTTTCGAGTTCTTCGAGATCGTCGCGCTGTTCGATATCCGGCCAGTAGTCAAGCATTTCCTGAGTCGTCGGTACATCGTGATACACAGCCGCGCCGCCGCCGATTGCCGCGATCATAAGCAGAATCACGATAAGTGGCGACGCAGCGATCCCACTAGATAATGTACCGATGAAACGCTCGAACGCAGGCTCGTCGTCACTGAGGACCCTGCTCGATTGGTCGCTGGCCGACGGCTCAGGAGAAGGAGAGTTTTTATTTTTGCTATCCGTCAAAGAGTTTCTCTCGGCCGCAGTAGCGGCTGCTGTCGCTTCGGTGGTGTCTGAAGCTGTTGGCCCCGTCTGGTCGTACTCGTCATCGTCAAATTGAACCAACAGCGCGACGAGTAGCGTGAGTGACAGCGCGGTCGCAGCGATTACGCCAAACGCCGCCGTCGCGCCGAGTTGCCGAGTCGGTGGCACTGCCGAAACCAACAGTGCGCCAAGACCGATCGACGTCGTCGCCATCGCTAACAACAGCGTGTTCCCAGTTGTGCGTGCAGCCGAGGCTGCAGCGTCAACGGGTTCTCGCCCTTTCTCACGCTCTTCGATGTACCGCGTATGTAGTTGGAGGCTGAAGTCGATCCCGAGTCCAAGCGCGATTGGGAGGACGCCGAGCATAATCGCGTTGAAGTTGAACCCGACGATTCCCATCATCCCGAGCATGTACACGAGCGCAACGAGTGCCGTCCCGACGGGAAGAAACACTTTCCACGTTCGGTACAGTCGCCCACGCATGACCAGAAACACCACGGAGAAGATGATAGCGAACGCAACTGCGAACAGTTGGATCATCTCAGGGAGCATGAGTCCGAACGCAGCGTTTTCGAACACCGGCGCGCCGGTGACCGTGACATCAACGTGTGGCGGCACGGTCACATGATCGGTTGCATCTGATACCTTATCGGTGAGGTACCCTGCTGCCGTTCCGGGGAGAAACCCAAAGTACTGGTCTTCTGCGTCTGGGACATCAACCTGCCCGTAGGTCGCAACGATCAATGCCGTTTCTCGGTCGGGGTTCACGTTGTTCACGAGCGCCGCCGTGCTCGTGTCGGTTGATTCAACGCGATTAATTGCGGCGCGGACCTCTCGCTCGGTTGCTGGGATCTCCCCGCCATTTCCTCGTTTGACTACGTCAGCGAGGCTCGTAACACTGGAGAACTTATCGGTCGCTGTGTACCGTCTGTCAAGCCGGTCTATCGTTCGAATCGTTTCTGGTTCATAGAGGTGATCGGTCTCGATCATCACGAACACGTTGTTCCCGAGATCGAACGCGTCGTCGGCTTTGACCTCCTGCCAGTTTTGATTCGTCTGTGAGCTGTCGTCAATATATAACTCCATCCCGAGGCTCATTTGGACAGAAAGTCCGGCAATAGCGAGCGAAACGACCACGAGCACAGCTACGACACTAAACACAGTCCGGCGGTTCTCAGCAGAAAACCGTCCGAGTCGCTCTAAGCCGTCACGAAGTGGGGTTGGTCCGTCGTCAGTCATGTTCTCTGTCGTCTGTCGTGTCGCTGGTTGGTCTGCCTCGTAGTGCCCCACGAACTGATGGTGTTGTGCCCAGTCACAGAGTTATGCCGACCACGGGAGTCCATCGCCTTGCCGGCGCACGTAGACGGTTACACCGGCACCGACGAGTCCGACACCAACGAGCGGCAGGATTGAAAATACTCCAAGCCCGTCATTCTCTTCGACCTGGACAGGAATCTGATACGTCTCGGACATCATCGACTTGCCGCGCTCGTCATCGTACCGGAAGTCAATACTCGCAGCGTATCCTTTCGGGTTGGCGTCGCTGGTCGCCGAGAGCTCAAACACTAGCGTCGTCGACTCGCCGGGGTCGAGCGATTCGATGTATCCATCGTCGTCATCGCTGTCGAGCGGGTCACTCGTGCCGAGACTCGCCTCGATGTTGGTGAGCGTCTGGTTCCGGTTGTTGGTGACTTCGATCTTGATGAGTCGCGAAGAATCAACACCAATAGTGGCGTTGGAAGCTGCCACTCGGAAGTCGTCACGGCGTGGGGCAATTGCGGTCACAAGCGAGACGTCATTGTCGTACCGCTGCTCATCAGCATCCGTTCGGTACTGTACCCGCATGTCAAGAGACTTTTCGACGGCTTCAGCATCACGGGTCGCGGCAATCGGAAGCCGAACGGTAGCAGACTCACCCTGTTCAAGCGTCCCCGCAGACACCGATCCTACAAGGAGCCGCAGCGTCGGGTACTCACGAGCGAAATCGAGGGCGACATCGTTTGCGGTGCGGGGCCCCTCGTTGGTTACCCGGACTTGGATGGTGGTCTCTTCATCGACTCGCACGGTCCCATCAACAATATCTAGGGTAAACTACCCTACCCTACTCCCTCGGCGCTCCGCGCCTCGGTCCTTGAGGGTAGGGCTTTGATGTGGACTCCCGGCAATCAGTCGCCAGCAATAGGCTGGTGACTCTCACCGTTCAACGTCCCACCAGTCACACGCACGTCTACTGGTGCGTCTCCGCTCCCCGACTTGGGCGAGGAACGGAGTTTGTGTTGTCGCTTCCGAGCGTACCGCACGCCAATATTCTTTGCAGCGTTATAATCCGCGTTCAGTTCATACCCACACTTCTGGCACTCGAAGTGTTCGCCCTG
>NZ_NEDJ01000082.1 GCF_002114285.1 Halorubrum ezzemoulense DSM 17463 | reverse complement strand
CCGCCGACAGCGACAGCTCTCCGTCGGTTCGTCGAAGATTTTCTTGTCAAGGCCACCAGCACAACCGCTCCGCCGTGGAACTCAGGCTTCAGAAACAGCTAGCCGAAGATGCTTTGTGAGGTACTGATATTCCGTCGCCCCGTCCCGGACAGTCCCCATTTGTGCCACCACCGGCGGATCATGTCTCGGAGCTAATGGACTCGCTTGAAGCATATATTCAGATGGACGGCGAGTACCACCCCCTGGTTGACCTTGCGATCACTCACTATCAGTTGGAGACAATTCACCCCTGCTCGGACGGCAACGGTCGTCTCGGACGGATTCTAATCGTCCTCAAGTTACACAAGGCTGGCTATCTGTCTGAGCCGTACCTCTATCCGAGTGCCTATTTTAATCGAAACAAGCAGGAGTACGTCGAGACGATGCGTGCGGTTAGCGAAGAAGGCCAATGGCGCGACTGGATTGCGTTCTTTATCAAAGGCATTGAAGAGCAAGCGAAGGACTCCTACGAGCGAACATTCGAATTACTCGAACTCCGGCGAGAGTACGAAGCGCAGTATCCGAATCAAAAGACAAGTCACAAACTCGCCCGCGAACTGTTTGAACTGCCGTACTTCACCGCAGACAACATCACGGATCGGTTCGACGTAAGTCGACAGACTGCCTACAATGCGATTGAAGAACTCGAATCGGATGGCATTGTTATCGAAGTGACTGGCAAGCAGCGAAATCGTGAGTACAAAGCTATCGATGTATTCGATATTCTTGAACGGCCGGTACAACGGTAGCAAAGCTTAGTCGCCTACCCCGGATGCTGGATCGGTACCCATCGCTCCCGCCCCGAACAGTAGCATAGCACCGCCAATGACTGTCAAGAACCCGAGCACACGTTCCGAGTCTGGCTCTTCGGAGAGAAGCGACGTCGTGCCTGAGGTGTACACCGCGTAATATCGCCCGCTAGCGTCAACTACAATCGCTTCTTGAAGATTCGTCTGAGACTGACTACCCCCGGTCTCAACCGCCTGCTTGACTGCTGGTGAGTACTGGTCAACGGGGCGAGAAACGTCCTCTAACGCCTGTGAGGCATTTACTCGCTCCAAGGTGAGACGATAAGATTGCGCCGACTCGTTCCAGCCTGTAACACGTTTGAAGACACGCCCGTCGCTGGGGAACGCAAGATACCGATCTTGGGAAGCAAGCGACGGGTCTCCGGCGACGTGCCGAACCCCGGGATACGGTGCGAGACCCGATGTCTCACCGGCCAGCCCGGATTCAAAACCACAGATTCTGGTCGGGGACCGCTCTCTGAAGCAGTCGAGTCCATCGATTTGTCTGAGTCTCGGTGAGTCTTGTCGAATCTGTATTCGGTCATCTTCAACGGTGAGCTGTGTGGCGCTATACTCGTATTCTGTTCCTGTTATGTCTAGCGGGGGTGCCCAGAATGGAACTGTGATTAAAACCAGTGCGAGTATAATGAGAGCAATTCGAGGAGGGCTGTCGACCATACCAATAGATATTGTTCTAGCGTTTGTATGGATTTTGCCCAATAGCAACATTAGCTCCTCACTGGTCCGCTCCGTTGAACTCGATGACGGCGTGGGAATCCTTGCTTGAGACCTTGTTTAAGATTGTAATCTCGGTCTGGTGAGCGACCCGTGAACACTTGATTATTGGACTCCTCGTCTGTCACATGGATGCCCGATCGACAGTCAAAGAGTACTACGACGCACTACGGGCTGGTGACCCGCTTGCCCCGTACTTCGCCGAGGAGCACGATGGCGACGACGCATTCGTGAAGTTTGGTATCTCGGAGCGTCTCGTCGGGAGCGAACAGATCCAAACCGGCCTCCGCACCCAGACCGAAACAACGGCTGAGTGGACCGTAACTAGTCACGCACTTCGAGTCAGTGAGCGCGGGACTCACGCCTGGTTCAGCGACACTGTGTCAATGGGCTGGATCAATACAGAATCTGGAGAGCGTCACGAGTTCGACACACGGTGGAGCGGGACACTAACGAAGTCGTCTAATGGGTGGCAGTTCGTCGGAATGCACGTTAGCACGGCTGACGAGCTGTGAGATCCTCGATCGTTCGCGAACGCCAACCCTCGGGGCGATCAATTCAGTGAAATCCGATATTCGCGGGGTCCGTATCGCGGTCGAAGGTCACCTCAAGGATACCGTTGTTGAACTGCGTTTCCCCAGAGGTGTCATCGACGTAGGACGGGAGGTCGACGCGCACAACAAACGGTCGTGGGTCACTCGCCACCCGAATCGCTGCGGTTCGTCCGTCACACTGGACGGTAATGTCGTCCGATACAGCGTGAGGGATGTCTGCAACCACCCGGATCTCCTCGTCGTACTCGTGAACGTCAACCGCGGCGTCGTCGCCGTTCGTTCCGGACAGCAGGTCTTCAATCCCGTTGAATTCACCACCGGATTTGTCCTCGTCGTCCGAGTTCCGCCTCATTATTATCTACAAGGGACTGGCCGGTATAACCCTTCGGCGAGACTGACCGAGCGTACCCAGAGACGCCGACGCCATGCGGGAGCGAACGACCCCACTCGTGTCCTCGTCGAGGCGTACGTTGAAGTGATGGATTAATATCAATCAGCGGGCAGAAACTTACGGAGAATCGAGGAGAAAGCCCTGCGCTTTAGCGCGGGGAGGGTGTCGATCTTCAAGCGTCCGAGAGACGGAAAATCATCACTGTACGGGTTCCCGCGCCAAGTTCTCGTGGTTACCGAGCGATTGAGCGAGTGAGAGTGAACACAAATAGGGCGATCATAAATCCACCGAGGAACCCCTCAGCGGCCCCGATGAAACTTACAAACGTATTTTCCACCGTCGGTCCACCGAGCACAAGCGAAACAAACGACTGTACGCTGAACGTGAGATAGCTCAATATCGACTGCCCGATTGACAGCGGAACGCTGACAGCGGCGTAGATCAGGGAGAACACGACGATGATTCCCACAGACGACAACACGGTCCATAACGGTCGCTCGCCGTATCCGCAACTCAATCCCATCGCTACGTTTCCTACGTAACGTCCGGCGTGTCGGAATCGCGTCAAGCCGTCCGACTGGGCAAACTCTCGGCGGTGGCTCCCGCGTCTGGCAGCCATCTCATGAAAGAAGAACTCTGAAACCGCACGGTTATCGCCGACCTGCTTGGCCCCGTTTTTGGCCCGCACGTATATGATCTCACGAACTGACGGCGGGTCGTCCGACTCATGGATCTTGTACTCCAATGCGGCGAGTTGCTTCCGGTAGCGGGTGAAATCGAACCCATCAAACACCGTCTGATTAAACGTTAGCGAATCTATCGTTGTCTCTTCTGTTAACACAAGATCACCCAACACCGCTTGAGTGAGCTCATATTCAACACTCCCGTCGGTTGCTGCGACAGTACCGGTCACGCGCTCCGTTCCTGTGAGATCGATCGTAACGGGTCCGTCTCGTACTGTGAGATCGACACAGCTCACCTCATCTGAGAGGGAAGCATCGTCAATACGAAGCCCCCCAGTAAGAGTCGCGCCGTCAAACAGCAATGGCCCGTCACAGTCTACTCCCAGAAACATCCCCGCTGCACCATTTGCAGTTGGTCGGTCGCGCTTCGGGTTGCCAGCGACAGACCCGAACTCAACGGCAGGTCCAGCCAGTGTACATTCTTTGAACCGGGCCTTATCTGCGAAGTCTGTTCGTTTGAACCACGCCCCCTTGTCGAACTGTACACGATAGAAGTTCGCTACGTCGTCAAACTGGGCATTAGTGAAGTCTGCGGCCCCAGTGAACCGTGCGTTCACGCTGTATATTCCGTTGGCAAACCGGGCGACACGTCCACAAACCTCCCCGAACGTCGCTTCGCGCGTGTCGAGCCAAGATTCGAACTTTGTAAGCCGCATTGAGACATCCGCGAACCGGACGTGACCGAGGTCAACGCGCCGAGCAAACTGTGTTTCGTCGAACGTAACTTGTCCAATGGCTGTGCTCCCTCGAAGATCAAGCGGGTGTTTTACCGTCCCAAATCGCAGCGAGATCGATTCGAATGATGCGTCACGGCAGTCGATGGGTGTGTTAGTCGGCCCGTCAAGTTGTTGATAATCGAGATCGATTGCCCCAAACGTCGCACCAAGAAACTGATTTGTCGCCGGGGAGGGTTCCTCGACCGCTTCAATAAGCCGACGTCTACGGGCCTCATCGGACGCCTCACCGTGGAACACACAGTAGTTTTCGTCGGCAGGATGTGGACAATCCCACGATGACTCGTCGTCAAAATAATCAGCCGACAACTCGTGGTGGTACTTACAACTCGAAGCCATATAAAATATGTTTTTATTTTGGATTAAAAAACTTGGGCACAGAGAAGTCGAATGATCGCAGCTGGATTGTCCCCCGTCTCCTGTGGACCTCACTCCAAATAGAGGGTCCCCGTGTGTGGAGTGTAAAAAAGAGGGCTGTAGAAAATGGTCAGAAGTGCCGATATTCCGGAGATTTGGAATGAAACGTGGGGTCTGGCTGTCTGTCAGTCCGATTACGATATGCCTGCTTCAGACAGACGTGTCCATGACCTCCGCCAGTTCGTGGTCAATCTGTTCAACCTGATGGGTCAGCTGCGAGACCATCTCTGTCTGGCTCTTATTTTCGTCTGCGATCTCCGCAATCTCCTCACTCACAACAGTAGCTCGTTCGGAGACATCGTTGACGGCACTTGATATCTCTTCGGCCACGCTTGCCTGTTCGTCTGTTGCCTCCGCAATCTCGGTGATCCCACTCTCAGTTTGCTCAACTGCCGTGAGAATTTGTTTTTGATTCTCGAGGACCTCTTGGATGTCGTCTCTCGCAGACTGTATCTCGTCGTTGGCTGCGTCCACTTCGGCGGTGGTTTTGGAAGCCTTCTCCTTGATCCTCGCGACGATGTCTTCGATCTCGTCAGCTTGGTCCTGCGAGCGATTGGCGAGGTTCTTCACCTCGTCGGCGACGACCGCGAAGCCGTCACTGTCGCTGCGTGCCGCTTCGATGTTGGCGTTCAACGCGAGCATGTTCGTTTGTTCGGCGATATCGTTGATCACGCCGACGAGCTCTTCGACTTCTTCGATCTCGTCTCTAAGGTCCGCGACGTCGTCGGCGACAGTAGCTGACTTCTCGGCTGTGTCGTCCACTTGGTTGATGACCTCGCCTGCGGTGTCGACGGACTCTTCGGCGAGTACTCTCGATTCGGCGCTTTGACTGCTCACTTCCTCGGCGCTGGAGGCGATCTCCTCGACGGTGGCGCTGAATCCGGAGACGTCACCTTGGGTACGTTCGAGTTCGGCTGCTTGCTCGTCGACGAGCTGGGTGATCTCGTTCGAGCGATCCGCGACTTCGGTTGTCGACTCGCTCAGCTGTTCCATGGATGTCTCGACATTGTCCGAGAGCTCTTCCTGGAGGTCGGCGAGCGTCTCCCGCTGTTCGACGACGGTGGTGACGTCGAAGAGCAGCTCGACAGCCCCAACGACCTCGCCAGTGGGTGTCTGGATCGGGGTCGCAATCGCTCGGGCGTGTGCCTGTCTTCCATCTGGACGCTCGGCAGATCGGAACTCGTCTTCGCGGATGGGTCTTCCGGTGCGGACGACTTCTTCAGCGAGGGTCTCGTCTTCGCCCTCGGTACCGAACACGTCGTATGCGTTCATCCCGACTGCCTTGTCTGCGGGGAGGCCGAGGAGATCGGCTGTTGCCGTATTCCACTGGGTGATGTCGCCGGCGTCGTCAACGACAAACGCTGCCTCAGGGAGTGTCTCGATGAACTGCTCGAAGGCATGGCGCCAGAAGTCGTTATTTGATTCTGTATTTCGGTCTTGGAGGTGATCGTTCCGCGTGGCTGTGGCCATGCCGAGTGGGGACGATCAAGGTATGTGTGGGTTTTGCTCCTGTTATTGCTTTTGATAGGGCCCCTGTTCGCGGGAGGGAATGATTGTATTCACCACGATCAATTGTTGATATTATGACAGCAGCGACCCCAAGTCACCGTTCCGGAGAGCAACGTATCCGACAGTAAGCGCAGCGACACAGAGCACCGCTGCGCCGTTGACTGCCCCGTACACCCCGACGAACTGTGCCGGGCCGGTGAACGTCGGCCGGACCAGCATCGGCAGAACCTCCGCAGCCTCACCGAAGTTCGCCAGCCCGTAGATGTTGTTTATCGCAAAGTTGATCAGGAAGTGGACGCCGATTGGCAGCGCCAGCGAGTCGGTCCACACGTACGCGGCGCCGAGGAGGAGCCCCAACATCACCCGGAAGCCGAACTTTTCTAGCGTCCCCGGGAAGTGCCCGAGACTGAATATCAGCGATGACGCCACCACCCCTGCCACGACCGCACCGCGGTCGGACAGCCACCGACTCCGGAGTCCTTCGACGGCACTCGTCAGAATGAGGCCCCGATAGACCAGCTCTTCCCAGAAGGCCACAAACGCCCACTGGAGGGTGTACGCTCCGAACGCAGCGACGAACGGCAACACGTTGGCGCCAACGCCGCCCGAAAACAGCTCGGAGACGGTCGCCCACCCGGCGAGCAGACTCGCGGGGAGTGCCACACCCATCCCTACCAGAGCCACGACGCTGCCAGCGGCGAAGTCCTTCAGGAATGACGGGCTGAACGCCAGTCCGTAGTCGGTCAGCGGTCGCCGGTCAACGTACTTCGCGAACACAACTGCGAGGAGGAGTCCAACGAGCGCACCGATCAGGTTGGTCGCGGCTCCGTTGACAGACGGCGGGAGTTCGGTGCCCGCGAGCGCCAGCGCCGGGAGCACGAAAATCCCCACGAGCGCGGCGACGTACACTCCGAGGATCCGCCAGAGTGCGCAGGGGCGATTCTCATTTCGATTCCACAGCACGGAGGCGACGCGTCCGATGATTCCACCGTAATTAGTTCGCCGGTCGTCATCGGCCGACTGGGATCCGGTTCCTTCGAAGCTGGTGTCGGTGTCTGCTTCGGTCATCGACACCTGAACGCATGGACGCATAGAAAAAGGCCGATTTCCCTGGCTTCACTGGTTGAAGTCAACCTACCGTCGTATATGGGCTCGGGCGTGGTATCAGTCTCGGCGTGGCATCCACAGTCCGTAGAGGATCAGTCCCAGACCGGTGAATTCGGGGATTTGGAGGAGGAGATTGAGGACCGCGGTGGGAAGTTCCAAGACGTAAGTGAAGATGAGGGCCAGCGGGGCCTGAACGAACAACACCAGTATGAATCCGATCGCGATGTACAACATCGGACGGCTCTGATTCTGCCGGTATGCCGTGTAAGCGAGGTAACCGATCCCCAAACCGATGATCATCGGGATCACCTCGCTCACCTGTCGAATCGTTCGTAGCGTTTCGAGATCAATCGATTGGAGCGGTGTATCGAGCATATTAGCTTCCCTCTACGAACTGCGTGAAGCGGTCTGCCATCCGTTTCCGCCGTGAAATCGTAATCTCAAAGCCGTCTTCGCTGAGATCGAGTTCGATGCCATCGAGATCCGTCCGGTAGAGTTTGTAGTTCTTCCCGTCGGTGACTGGCTGGATATCTTCAGTAACCAGATCGTACTCGCGGAGTCGTTCGAGTCGACGGTAGACAGTCGGCTCCGAGACCCCGGCGCAATCGCTGAGCTCCGCCGCCGAGCAAGGTTCCTTCTTTGTCTCGACGAGAATCGTGCGCGTACACTCGTCCCCAAGCAAATCTGCGAGCGCTTCGGGATCTCGCACCCCGGACACTGTGCGTGTGCCATCTCTTGTTTTGCCAATATAGGTTGTGCCGTTCTGGGCTTTCTGTCCGGCTTCACTCAGAGAAGCCGTCGGAAACTCTCATTGATACCAGCGATCACGTTTCGAGTACGGATGTCGAACGGACAGACGCACACCCCAACGAGCATACTCCTCCCGACGGTGTCTTGGACTCCCGCCTGCGGCGATGTCGCCGCACAGTTGGGTTCAGAAGACGAGCTCCTCATCATCCACGATACCGAGGACGACCCGGTTACGGACCAAGAGCGGTTCCCTGAGAACGTTCGGTTGGTCCCCGCTGGCGACCCCGTCGGGTGTTCCGGGAAAGCGAATGCCATCGCTGCTGGGATGGAGGCCGCCAATCACGACCGTCTCGTCTGGACCGACGACGATTTTTACCATCCGCCCGACTGGCTCGACAAGCTCCGCCGTGACTACGCTGACTACGGTCCGACGACGGAACTGCCGGCGTTTGTGGGTCAGGACCCACTCGCGATCCTGTTGGAACCGATTTACGTTCTCGGCGGCACGCTCGGGACGTATGTGGGTGATCACGCTTGGGGCGGAGCTGTCATCTTTGACCGAAGTGATCTTGATGAGGCAGGGTTTCTTTCGGAACTCCGCCAGACTATCAGCGACGATGGCCTTTTCGGGGAGCACACCGACGTGACGTCCGTTCGGCGTGTACGCAAAGTACCAATGGGTGGGAGTCTTCGACAGACGCTCGAACGACACGTTCGATTCAATAAAATTTTCGCAACCCACGATCCCGGAGTCGCGAAGCTCTCCTTCGGAGCGTTGACCGCCGTTCTCGTCGGGTGTCTATTCTTTCCGTTCCTCGCAGTGGGGCTTACCGCAGTAACAGCAGGTGTGTATGCTGCCTTCGGCGTTCGCCGAGCGTCACTACTCCTCGCTGTGCCAGCGCTTGTCGCAGCCGTTCCACTGGGAGTGTATGGCTTTACCCGAGATACGTTCATCTGGGCAGGTCGGCGTTATCGCTGGCGCTCAAAATTTGATGTCGAGGCAGTAGACGAGTAGTTTTCATTCAGTGCGTGTCAATCAATGGTGAATGGGCGATATGTAGCAGCGAATCCCGCGATAATGCTGTAAGCAGAGTTTCACAGTTAGAAGCACTGACCTCCGGTTTAACAGGTTTCCCGCGTTCGGTGAAGTTGTGACAATGACAGGTCCCGCGATTGAAATAGACGGATTGAGCAAACGGTTCGGTGACGTGACCGCTGTCGATAGTGTTGATTTGACCGTTGAATCGGGCGAAATCTTCGGGTTTTTGGGTCCGAACGGGGCTGGAAAGTCCACCACGATCAACCTGCTGTTGGACTTCGTGCGACCGACGAGTGGAAGTGCGTCCATGCTTGGACTAGATGTCTCGAAGGACCGCGAAACGCTCCACAGCCGGATCGGCGTCGTTCCCGAGAACTACGGATTATACGACAGACTGAGCGGTCGGCGACACGTGGAACTCGCGGCCAAACTGAAAGACGCTGACGACGATCCCGACGAGCTACTCGATCGGGTCGGCCTCTCACAAGAAGACGCGAACCGGGCCGCCGGGGACTATTCGACGGGGATGAGCCAGCGACTCGCCCTAGCGATGGCACTTGTCGGTGCGCCTGATCTGCTCATCCTCGACGAACCGACCAGCGGTCTCGACCCGAACGGCGCCCGGGAACTCAGAGAGATCATTCAGGCGGAAAACGATCGCGGCGTGACGGTGTTCTTCTCGAGTCATATTCTCGAACAGGTCGAAGCCGTTGCCGACCGAGTCGGCATCATGAATGAGGGAGAGCTCGTTGCGATTGACAGTATCGGCCGCCTCAGACGCCAGCTCGACACTGGCGCGCAAGTGATACTCGACGTGGACCGACAACCGGAGCGCAGTCTGGGTGACCTCCCGAACGTACGCGACATCGATGTAGGCGGCGGGACCGTTCGGGGAACCTGTCTTGAACCAGCGGCGAAACTCCAGTTCATCGACCGGGTTCGCGAGCTGACGACGGTCACCGACGTGCGGATTGAGGAGTCATCGCTTGAGGATCTGTTCGCCAGCTACACCGGTGAAGACACGACGGACAGTCAGACCGAGACGGTAGTCCCGGGTGGTGTCGCGTAATGAGCGTTCGCACCATCGCCCGGAAAGACTTGGCCGATGCCAGTCGTTCGAAGGCTCTGTGGGCGGTTATCTTAATCGTCCTCCTGTCGACGGCCGGGATCACGACACTCCTCGCAGTAACCAGCGACATGGCAGCCGGTGAGGTGTTCTCACTCTCGTTCCAACTCGCTGTGACGATGCTTCCCATCGTTGCGCTCGTGCTCGCCAAAGGGGCAATCACTGCCGAGCGGGAGTCCGGGTCGCTCCGAGTCTTGCTGAGCTTGCCGCCGTCACGCCGGGACGTTCTCGTCGGGAAGCTCCTCGGACGGACAGCCCTGATGCTCGTCGCCACGCTTATCAGCGGGTTCGTGACTGGTCTCGTCGTCCTCACGATACTGGGTGGGACGTTCGGTTCACTGGCGGCATTTATCGGGTTTCTCGGCCTCATGGGCGTGGCGTTCGTCGCTATCGGAGTGGGGATCTCCGCGGGTAGTTCGAGCGACAGTCGTGCGACCGCCGTCGCCGTCGGAGCCTACATGATCTTGGTCGCGTTGTGGAACCTGATCCAGAGTGCTATCCAGTACGGCGCCATCGAACTGGGTCTGATGACCGAGGGCAGCGCGCCGGCGTGGATGAAATTAGTCGGGCTGTTCCCGCCCAACCGCGCCGCGAGGGCTGCATATCGGAACACTGTTGCGGGGCAGCTCTTCGGAACGGACCCGTTCGCGTCGGTCTGGCTGCCGGTTCTCCTCCTGTTGGCCTGGATCTTGGTTCCTGTTACGATCGGGTATCTCCGTCTCCGTGACGCCCAGATCGGGTGATAGGTTAGCCAAGTGGAGCCGGATCCCGATCCTCATCGCCGATTCGGGTATCGCCTCTCGCTCCAGAAAATCTAACGCGATACGACTGCTATCACCGCTGAGGCGGTCGAGCGAGGAATATCAGGCCGTACTATCATCAGTAGGTTGTGTCATCGACTGTCAGATTCATCCCCGGCTTCAGGGCGGGGCTTTCTTTTCGCACTTCCGTAACGATGGACCGACCGAATGAATGCTCCGTCGAGACTGCTTGCTCACGGTTGGGTTCGGCAGGCACTGCTTCAACTGTCGACCCACTCGACAGTTGTCTCTAGGAACCGGAAATCTACTCGAGGACAGAGAGGTTGAATTGGAATCTGAGCTGTGGGAGGACAGCGATAACAAGAGCGCGGAGTACTCGTCGTGTGCCTCGACACCGCAATTTATAGAGGCTAGAAGGCGAATACACCCGCCTTCAGGCGGGTGATGAAGCCGACATAGTGGGAAGCAATCCACTAGCCGAACGTCTGTACCGAGTTTCACAGACAGAGATTTAACTGACAGGCCGCTATATACAAAGGTAGGAATCGGTCGGAACGGAGCGGATTCCGAACCGTCCTTCGGAGGCGGCCCGTCCGCCCGCGTAACGAGGTCGTTCGAAAATCTTCGATTTTCGTGATCACGAGAGACTTCGTCTCTCGGACGACAGTATCTGAAAGGTCAGTCGGTGAACGCCATATCCTCGAAGGGTGTGTCTGTGCCGACGGCTCAAAGCAAACCAGACGATACCCCCAAGTCCGTTGACGCTTGCCGGCGTCCCCGTGGCAAAAACAACACTGGGACGCCGTACACGGTTGAGGATAGGGGTAACGGCCAGTTGGCATGGCCAGCAGTCCACCAGTTCGACACTGTGGGACTACCCGTGCCCGAAAGGGCTGGTAGTCCACTGACTGGACTGTAAACCTGAAACTCCCACCGCTCGGGATTCCTCCGCGTTTACCCGGAGGAGGATGTCAATACTAATATCTGAATCTTAAAAACCGAAGTGATATTGGATTCAGCAGTATTCAGCCGACGAGAGGTTCTCTTCTTCGCGCAGTGGCAATTTAACAGTTTGGCCCGTACGTTGGGGTGGTCAGTATGGCTGCCAGACGTATACTACGATACCGTATAGTATGCCGGAGAAGGCACCGTAAGAGATAGCCTCCACTGGCGCGTCTCCTAGAAGGAATGAAACGGCTGAGACTGTAACGATCCAGAGAAGACCGTGAAGGAAAGCGGTTCGTTGTCGCTCAGTCGTGGGCAAAAGACTGCTCGGCAGGCGCTGCTTGGAAGGCATAAATGATCGTGGAGCAGGGATCTCCTTGAGTCTAAGCACACAATACGACAGGGCCGCTGGCGGTGGAGGGCCGATACACAGGGTGAGTGGCGGCCAGTGAACGCCAAAGCGGGGGAGGGGGAGGTGATGAGAGATCCCACCAACTGTGCCACGGCGATGGGACGAGCTCAACAGTCGGATACTTGTTGTCGGCCGCCTCCGACCGGCGGCTACGTGAACCATATAGCACTCGAAACATCAACCCATCAGCAGTGTTTCACGCCGCGAAACAACAACGCTTCTCGTCAAGAATGTCGATGATCCGTTGGTGTGTCTCGTGGAAGCGAAAGCAGCAAACCGCAAATTAGTGCGAGTTTCGAAACAAGACGCTACAGGCGATGTCCGGCAATGCTTCGAAAATATACCTTTTGACTCTGCTGAAATTCTCAGCAGGTGAGATATTCTGGCCCGGTTGTGGTCAATACAGGAGATTATATAGTCTCAACCAATTCAGCAACTGATTCCACGACATCGTCCGGGCGGTACGCGAACTCTGTGAGTTCGTCACGACTAGTCGACCCAGTGAGTACGAGGTACGTAGTCAGGCCAGCCTCGATGCCGGCCACGACATCGGTGTCCATGCGATCCCCTACCATCGCCGTCGATTCGGAGTGCGCGCCGATCCGATTGAGGCCACTCCGGATCATCACTGGATTGGGTTTGCAAACGAAGTACGGCTCTTGCCCAGTGGCTTCCGTAAGGAGCGCAGCAACGGAGCCGGTAGCCGGGAGTGGGCCCTCAGGTGAGGGTCCGGTAGCGTCCGAGTTCGTTGCGACAAACCGCGCGCCCTGATCAATCAGTTGGACGGCCTGTGTGATATTCTGGAACGAATACGTGCGGCTCTCCCCGAGAACGACGAAATCTGGGTCAGTATCGGTCAGCGTGTAGCCCACCTTATGGAGCGCTGTCTTCAGTCCAGCCTCACCGATAACGTAGGCGGACGCATCTGGGACTTGATTTGACAAAAACTGTGCCGTGGCCACGGCCGAGGTCCAAATCCGCTCCTCTGGAACATCAATACCCACATCCGCAAGACGGGCAGACAGATCGCGACGCGTGTACATTGAGTTGTTCGTGAGCACGAGAAACTCCTTGTCCTGCTCTTGAAGCCGGCCGATGAACTCTTTCGCCCCCGGGAGAGCAACCTCCTCATGTATCAGCACTCCATCCATATCAAGGAGCCACGTGCTGGGTTGGTCTTGTGTATGAGACATAGGAAGAAGTTATCAGAACTGTGTTCGCCGTGGACTTGAAAGTTTACAGGCTGTCGAGGCGAATGCCACGGGGCTTGACCCCGTGGATGAAGCCGACACTCCGTGACACAAGCCATTAACTAGCAACACAGCGATAATCGAGGTACGGCGATGTGGTATGACTACCGCTTCCGCGCCTACCCTGACCGAACAGGTGTGACTGCGGAAGTGGAACGCCACATCGACATCCACCGCCAAGCATACAACCACACCCGCTACGAATACAGTGTCCTCGACACCGACGAGGACAACATCGGTTCGGCGTACCAACACCAGAAACGCCTCACCGAATGGAAGGACGAGTGGCCTGTGTTCTCCAAAGTCCACTCGAAGGCGTTACAGAAGACCGTCGAACGCTTCTACGACAACCTCTCGAACCTCTCCGAGAAGAAGCAGAACGGGCACAAGGTCGGGTGGCTCAACTGGAAGTCCCCAGCGAGTACCAGAGTATGACGTATTCGCAGTCTGGCTTCGAACTCAAAAACACGAGTGGCCGGACTGCCACAATCTGGCTCTCCAAAATCAGTGACATCCCCATTCGATATCACCGTTCCATCCCCGACAACGCAGACATCAAAGAGGTGACGCTGAAGAAAGAGACGACGGGTGAGTGGTACGTCACGTTCGGCCTCGAAGTCGAAGACACCACGCTCCCCGAGAAACCCGCTGTAGACGACGTGGATGTTGAGGACTGCGTTGGCCTCGACCTCGGCATCCAGAACTACATCTACACGTCTGACGGCAACAGCGTGGACTGGCTTGACCTCTCCGACGAGTACGAACGCCTGCGTCGGGAGCAGCGCAATCTCTCC
>NZ_NEDJ01000081.1 GCF_002114285.1 Halorubrum ezzemoulense DSM 17463 | reverse complement strand
GGGCGGGGGCGACGGCGGAGACGGCGGCGACCTCTCCGGCGAGACGGTCCGGATCGGGGCGCTCCAGCCGACCTCCGGCGACCTCAAGTACTACGGGCAGATCAGCCTCCGCGGGTTCTACTCCGGGTTGGCGTACAAGCACGACCTCGACCCCGTCGAGGAGGCGACGCCGGGCACGTACACGGTCGAGCCCGATGGCGGCCCGACCTACGAGATCATCGTCGAGGACACCGGCTTCAGTCCGGATACGGCCCAGAGCGTCGCGACCGACCTCGTCTTGGAAGAGGAGGTCGACATCCTGTTCGGCGGGACCTCCTCCGACAGCGCGCGCCGGCTCATCAACACCGTCGTCGACGAGACGGACATCCCCTACCTGATCGGGCCGGCGGCCGACGCCGGCATCACGGTGAGCGACGAGTTCTGTCACCCGATGGCGTTCCGCGCGAGCGAGCACACCGCGATGGACGCGCGGGCGGGCGGCACGTACGTCGCCGAGAACTTCGACATCGACACGGTCGCGGTGTTCGCGTCCGACAACGCGTTCGGGCAGAGCGTCGCGGAAAACTACACTCAGGTATTGGAGAACAACGGGGTGGAGGTCTTGGAACCCCGCTTCGTCGAGGTCGGGTACTCCGAGTTCGACGGGCTCTTCGAACAGGCGATGTCGGACGGCGCGACGGGCGTCGTCGGCGGCTTCACCGCGTCCACGCTGCCGCAGTTCCTCACCTCCGCGATCTCCTACGACGTCCAGGTGTTCGGCGGGTTCGCCGCCCTGCTGACGACGCAACTCATCGGCGGGACCATCGAGTCGGCGCTGGGCGAGGGCTTCACCGAGCAGGATATCAAGGACGCCGGGCTCGGACCGTTCACCAGCCGGTACCACTGGAACCAGTACGAGAACTCGATCAACGAGGAGTTCCGGCAGCTACACATCGACGCGTACGGCATCGTGCCGGACCTGTTCAGCGCCGGGACGTTCACCGCCGCCTCGGCGCTCTCGCAGGCCGTCTCGGAGACCGGCTCCACGGACGGCGCCGACATCGCCGAGGCGCTGCGCGGCATGACCGTCGCTGAAACGCCGAAGGGCGCGGACGGGTACACCTTCCAGGAGCACAACAACCAGGCCGCCTCGCAGATGACGGTCGCGTGGCCGGTCCCGACCAGCGACGAGTACGCCGACACCTGGGGCGCGCCGATCATGCCCGGCCAGCCCCTCGAACGGCTCGACGCCGAGGACGTGATGGTCCCCGAAGAGGACGCGAGCTGCTCGCTGTAATGCTGCTGGAGACCGAGGGGCTCACGAAGCGCTTCGGCGGCATCACCGCCGTCGACGGCGTCGACTTCGCGTTGGAGACCGGCGAGCTCTGCTCGATCATCGGCCCAAACGGCGCGGGGAAGACGACGTTCTTCAACCTGCTCACGGGCGTGTTGGAGCCCTCCGACGGGAGCATCCGGTTCGCCCCATCGGGCGGCAGAGACGCGGGGGCGGCCTCCGCCGGTGCCGACGGGACCGGCTCCGCGATCGACATCACGACGGCCTCGCCGGACGAGACGGCGCTCGCGGGGATCCACCGGTCGTACCAGATCACGAACCTCTTCCCGACGCTGTCGGTGCTGGAGAACGTCCGCGTCGCCGCGCAGGCGAGCCGCGGGAACGACTCGTGGAAGCTGTGGCGCAACGTGACCGACTTCGAGGACCACTACGCGGAGGCGACCGCGATCCTCGAACGGATCGGGCTGGCCGAGGAGGCCGAGACCGTCACGCAGAACCTGAGTCACGGCGAGAAGCGTAGCCTCGAGATCGGGGTCGCGCTCGCCGGCGACCCGGATCTGCTCCTGCTCGACGAGCCGACCGCCGGCGTGTCGAGCGAGGGCGTCGACGAGGTCGTCGCGCTGATCGAGGACGTGGCCGAGGATCACTCGGTGATGCTCATCGAACACAACATGGAGGTGGTGATGGACATCTCCGACCGTATCGCCGTCCTCCACCGCGGCGAGCTGATCGCCGACGGGCCGCCCGAGGACGTTCGCGGCGACGAGGACGTTCAGGAGGCGTACCTCGGCGGGTACGGCCGCGAGGGATCCGCCGACGGACGAGAGCGCTCCGCCGACGAGGGAGGGCGCTCGGACGGCGACGCGGCCGCCGACGGCGGCCGACGCGTGCGCGCCGGGGGTGAGTCGCGGTGACGACGCTCGAACTCGACGGCGTCCACACCTACTACGGCGAGAGCCACATCCTTCAGGGGTTGTCGCTGTCAGTCGAGGCGGGCGAGATCGTCGCCCTCGTCGGCCGGAACGGCGTCGGGAAGACGACCACGCTCCGCACCGCGCTCGGGCTCACGCCGCCCCGCGAGGGGACGGTCCGGTTCGACGGGACGGACGTGACGGGGATGGAGCCCCACGAGATCGCCGCCCGCGGCATGGGGTGGGTGCCGGAGGAACGACGCGTATTCTCGCATCTCACGGTCGAGGAGAACCTCCGCGTCGCCGCCCACTCGGCCGCCGATCCCGGCGCTCGGATCGCGGGGGCGTACGAGCTGTTCCCGGCGCTCGACCGCTTCGCCGACAAGGAGGCGGGCGACCTGAGCGGCGGGCAACAGCAGATGCTCGCGATCGCCCGAGGGATGCTCGGCGACAACGACCTGCTGCTCGTCGACGAGCCGAGCGAGGGGCTCGCGCCACAGATCGTCGAGGACGTGGTGGAGGCGCTGCGCGCGGCCTCCGCGGACACGACGATGGTCCTCGTCGAGCAGAACTTCCGGCTGGCGATGGATCTGGCCGACCGCTTCTACCTCATCGACCACGGCGTCGTGGTCGAGGAGGGAGAGACCGCCGGCGTCACGAGCGAGGACGAACGGATCCGGAGGTACCTGACCGCATGAGCCTCGGACCGCTCGCGGGGACCGCCGCGCAGGTCGCCCCGCTCGTCGACCCGGGCGCGCTGCTCGCGACCGGCGGCGCGGTCGACGGCCTCCAGACGGCCACTCGCGTGCTCGCCGAGGGGATCGGCAAGGGCGCGGTGTACTTCACCATCGCGGTCGGCCTGACGCTTGTCTTCGGGCTGATGGGCGTGCTCAACTTCGCGCACGGCGCGATCGCGATGGTCGGCGCGTACCTCGGCGGCTTGGTGCTCGTCCTGCTCGTCGGGGCGAACACCGGGACGGTCGCGACGATCCTCGTCTTCTTCGTCGCGCTGGCGCTCGTGTTCGCGGTCACCACCGCGGCCGGCAGCGCGATGGAGGTGACGCTCATCCGGCCGATCTACGACCGGACGCCTACCTACCAGATCCTGTTGACCTTCGGCGTCTCGCTCATCATCGAGGAGGTCGCCCGGATCGTCTTGACGCTCCGGGGGATCCAGCCGAACCCGCAGTGGCAGGCACCGATGGGCACCGCGCCCGACGTGCTGCTCGGGCGGACCGAGCTGCTCGGCGTCGGCGTCAGGCGGCTGTACCTCTTCGAGGTCGCTATCGGCGCGGTCGTCGCCGTCGCCGTCTGGGCGTTCCTGACGAAGACGCTGTACGGCCTCTACATCCGGGCCGGCAGCGAGGACACCGAGATGGTCCAGGCGCTCGGCGTCGACGTGCGGCAGGCGTTCACCGTCGTCTTCGGCGTCGGGCCCGGCCTCGCCGCGGTCGGCGGCGTCCTGCTGATGTGGGACCCGATCTGGGGCCCCAGCGTCCTCCTGAGCATCGACGTGCTGCTGTACGCGTTCGTCGTCGTGATCATCGGCGGGCTCGGGAGCTTCACCGGGACGCTCGTCGCGGCGGGTATCGTCGGGATCGCCGACTCGGTGACGACGTGGTTGTTCACCACCGGGATCGTCACTTTCCCCGGCCTCTCCGAGGTGACCATCTTCCTCCTGCTCGTGGTGATGCTGATACTCCGCCCGCAGGGGCTCTACGGCGTCGAGGAGGTGGGAGGCCATTAGCGACCCCGACTCCGGTGTCGACGCGGACGCCCCGGCAGACTCCGACGGGTCGGTCGGCGACGCGGGCGCACCGGTCGACGGTTCCGGCGCTCACGTCGACGAATCGGACGCTCCCGTCGACGAGACGGATCCGGTTCCGCCGTCGAAGGCAACCGGCGGCCTCCGCGAATACCTGCGAGACCACGCGGTTCACGCGGCCGTGATCGTCGGGTTCCTGCTGTATCCGCTCGGCTACGAGGCGCTGCTCGCGACGCCGGCGGCGCCGCTCGCGGAGACGTTCCTCCCCGCGATCACGTTCATGGTCGTGGTGCTGTACATGGGGCTGTTCGCGATGAGCTTCGACTTCGTCAGCGGCTACACCGGCTACCTCTCGTTCGGGCACGCTGCCTTCTTCGGGACCGGCGGCTACTTCGTCGTCCTCGCCGCGAACGGGCAGGTGCCGGGGATCCCGGGCGGGACGCCGTTCATGATCACGCTCCTGCTCGGCGCGGTGGTGGCCGGCCTGCTCGCGCTCGTCATCGGGTCGGTGTCGTTCCGGCTCACGGGCGTCTACTTCGCGATGATCACGCTCGGGTTCGCGCAGGTGATCTACGAGCTGATCCGCTCGTGGGGGTACGTCTCGACGAACCCGACCGAGGGCGCGACGGTGAGCGGCGACGCGCTCGCCATCGGCGTCCCCTTCGTCGACGCGCTGAGCCTCGACGTGGGGCGGCTCACGGGCGAGAGCGTCGAGAACCTGCTCGGCCTCGGGATCGACCTGTCGGCGACCGTGGTCTCGTACTACGCGCTCGGGATCGTAGTGGTCGTCTGCTACTTCGCGATGCAGCGGATCATCCACTCGCCGTTCGGGCGCGTGATGATCGCGATCCGCGAGAACGAGGAGCGCGCCCGGGCCGTCGGCTACGCGACCTACCGGTTCAAGCTGGCCGCGTTCGCCATCAGCGGCTTCTTCGGCGCGGTCGCCGGCGGGATTTTCGCCGCCTACTCGCGCTCCGTCGCGCCCGACGGGACGTTCTACTTCCTCGTCACCGCCGACGCGCTGATCACGACGATCGTCGGCGGGTTCGGCACCCTCGCGGGACCGGTGTACGGGACCCTGTTCACGCAGGGGTTAGAGGACGTGCTCTCGACCGAGAGCGGCGGGATCGCGACGCTGCTGCGCGAGGAGCTCCCGGCGAGCGTCCTCGAAGCGGATCTGTTCGGGATCAGCGTGGAGCTGTTCGTCAACACCGCGGTCGACGGGCGCGCCCCGCTGTACCTCGGGATCATCTTCGTGCTGTTCGTGCTGTTCGTCCCGAACGGCATCCTCGGGACGCTACGCGACCGGCTCGGCGGCACCGTCGGGAAGCGGCTCCCGGACCACCTGCGGCGCTACCTCCGGTAGCGTCGCGGGCCCGCGGCTCCGCGGCCTCCGTCGCACGTCCCGCGACGGACCGCGACGTAGACACACGACACATGACCGATATCACGCGATACGACGGAGCGAACCGAACGCGGCGCGGCGAACCGGACCGAACGCGGCGCGGAGGAGACGGATGACCGTCTCGATCACCGGACTGGGGACGTACGTCCCGGACGAGACGATCACCGGCGAGGCCATCGCGGCCGAGAGCGGCATCCCGGAGGAGGTCGTCGTCGAGAAGATGGGCGTCCGTGAGAAGCACGTCTGTCCGCCAGACGACGACCACGCGACCGACATGTCGGTGACGGCCGCCGAGCGCGCGCTCGCGGACGCCGACGTCGATCCGACCGACCTCGACGTGGTCGTCTACCACGGATCCGAGTACAAGGACCACGTCGTCTGGTCGGCCGCGGCGGCGATCACCGACCGACTCGGGGCGACGAACGCGTACGCGACCGAGAGCTACACGCTGTGTGCGGGCGCGCCGATCGCGCTCCGACAGGTGACCGCCCAGCTGGAGACCGAGCCGATCGACACCGCGCTGCTCGTCGCCGCGAGCCGCGAGGAGGACCTCGTCGACTACGGCAACGAGGACAGCTCCTTCATGTTCAACTTCGGCAGCGGCGCGAGCGCGTTCGTCGTCGAGGCGACCGACGGCGGATCGGTCAACAACGAGGCCGATCGCTTCGACGGTCGAGCGCGGGCGACCGTCCGCGCCAGCGCGGCCCAGACCGACGGCTCGTTCGCCGGCGACGTGGTGATGCCGGCGGGCGGGTCGAAGCGCCCGCCGAGCGAGGAGACCGTGCGCGAGGGGCTTCACACCCTCGACGTGCCCGACCCGGACGGGATGAAAGAGCGGCTCGGGCCCGTCTCGCTGCCCGCGTACCTCTCGGTCGCCGACACGGCCCTCGAACGGTCCGGGTTCGACCGCGACGACCTCGACTTCGTCGCGCTCACCCATATGAAGCGGTCGTTCCACGAGCGGGTCCTCGACGAGCTCGGCCTCGATCCAAGGAGCGACGGCTACTACCTCGACGAGTTCGGCCACGTCCAGAGCGTCGACCAGGCGCTCGCGCTGGAGCGTGGCGTCGAGACCGAGCGCCTCGAACCGGGCGACCTCGGCTGCCTGCTCGCGGCCGGGACGGGGTACACGTGGTCCGCGACAGTGATCCGGTGGCGAGGCTGACCGCTTGTAAACAGCGGAGCGTCTCACGGTTCTCCAGAACTCGCAAGACAGGGGGCTCGACTGATCTCTGTGCGGTTCCGTCCGAGACGGGCGATTCGATTACTTACACTGTTACGTCGCGGCTGCCCCTTTGAGTTCCCGCCCCGCACAGCACCTCACGCCTCCCCAGCCTCGTCGCTCACGCCCTCCGGGCGTTCGCGACTCCCTCGCCCGCTCCTCGCGGCCGCCTCCGGCGCCCGCTCGGAGGCACGCGCCACCGCTTCGACGCGTCGTCATTTACAAAATGGCTCGGCCGAGCGTCCGCCTCCGTCGGTCAGTCGCTCTCTCCGTGCGGGACGGACAGCACCGTCGCCTCGCCGGAGAGGACGCGCTCGTCGCGCTCGGGGACGGTCGCGGTCGTCTCGACCGCGACCCGGTCGCCGCCGATGTCGTCGATGACGCTGACGCTCGCTTCGACCGTCTCCCCCGGGTACACCGGCTTCTCGAACGACAGTTCCTGCGAGAGGTAGACGATGTCGCCGGAGAGCCGCGCGAGCGCCGCGGAGACGACCGCGGCCGAGATGATTCCGTGCGCGACGCGGCCGCCGAACATCGTGTCGGCGGCGTACTCGTCGTCGAGGTGGATTGGGTTCTCGTCGCCCGAGAGGGCCGCGAACGCCTCGATCGTCTCCTCGGTGATCGTTACTTCGTGCGTCGCCGTCTCGCCGACCGTCGCGACTGGCATACCGATCGGACGCGCGCCCGCCGCCTCAATCCCGCGGTTCAGCCTCGAACCCGTGCTGCGTCGGGGACTGCCTCCGGCGTGGATCAGTCGTCCGCCGGCGCGTCGACCACGTCCACGTCGGTGGGGTTCGCGCCGCCGTACGCCTCGACCAGCTCATCCAGTCGGTCCGGATCGTCGGCGTGGGCCAGCGGCTCCGTCGCCGTCTCGCAGGCGGCGTCGACGCCGAGGCGGTCGCAGACCTCGTCGACGGTCGTCTCGGCCATCTGGCGGTAGGTGGTCAGCTTGCCGCCCACGACGCTGTACAGCCCGGCCGCGCCGTCGCGGTCGTGGTCGAGCAGCGTGAACCCGCGCGAGATCCCGCGGCGGTCCGACCCCGCCTCGTCGGGCGAGTAGAGGGGGCGGACGCCCCACCACGTCCGGGCCGTCGGCGCGTCGGCGACCGCGGGGAGCATCGCGGCGCACTCCTCGACGGAGCGCTCGATCTCCCAGTCTTCCGTCTCGTAGTCGTCGGGGTCAGAGACCGGCACGCTCGTCGTCCCCAGCACGACCTCGCCGTCGTGGGGCACGACGATGTCACCGTCGTCGGGGTCGCGACACCGGTTCAGCACGGGCGGCGCTCCGTCGTACTCCACCGAGACCATCACGCCCCGGCTCGGGGCCATTCCGACCTCGACGCCGGCCATCTCGGCGATCGAGTCGGCCCACGCACCGGTGGCGTTGACGACGATGTCCGGGGTCAGAGTCGCATCGACCGCGCCGCCGACGCGGACGGACTCGACCGCGCCGTCGCGGACCGTCACGTCCTCGACCGGCGCGTGCGGGTGAACGGTCGCGCCGCGGCGCTCGGCGTCAGCGGCGTTGGCGGCAACCAACCGGGACGGGTAGATGACGCCGTCGGGCACGCGGAACGCCTCTTGGACCTCGTCGGCGAGGCCCGGCACCGCCTCGCTGGCGGCGTCGCCGTCGAGCCGTTCGGTCTCGATGCCGATCGCCTCGCAGGCCGCGATCTTCTCCTCGAAGTAGTCGGGGTCGTCGCCGTCGAGCCGGACGAACAGGCCGCCCGTTTCGCGGACGCACGCCCCGGCGATATCACGGAGCGTCCGGTTCTCGACGATACACTCCTCGGCCCCCTCGGCGTCGGCTTCCGCGTAGCGGGCCCCGCTGTGGAGGAGGCCGTGCGACCGACCGGAGGTGCCGCTACCCAGGCCGCCGCGGTCGACGAGCGTCGCGTCGACGCCGCGCATGGCGAGGTCCCGAGCGATGCCCGTTCCCGTCGCGCCGCCGCCGATCACCAAGACCGTCGAGTCGTCGCTCACGCGACGGTCACCCGGGTTGGCGCGGGAGCGTGCTCCGCCGCGAGACGCCGTCGATTCCGGTCACTGTCGATCATGCCATATATACGCATTCCGCGCACTTGAGACTGCCGTCGAACGAGGGAGAAAACCGGTTTCGAAAGGGTGTTACCGGCCGAATTCCGGATCCGGCCGCGACGGCGGCTCAGCGCGGTCCGCCGGCGTCGGCGGGGCAGGTGTCGACGCCGAGCACGGAGTAGAGGCCGCAGGTCCCGGTCGCGGCGGTCGCGAGCATCGCGAGGGCGACGACGCCGAGCACCGGGGCCGCGACCGCGGGGAGGGGCCCGGAGCCCGCGAGGGTGGCTAACGAGGCGGCACCGGCGACGGCACCGACCGCAGTCCTGACGCGCTTGTCCATCGCACCGACGTTTTGGTTCATGCGTCACAATACGGCTCACGGCCGTATGAACCTTTCCACCGCCGACTCGCCTCTCGCGTTCACCCGAACTCGTCGAGGCCGGTCTGCGAGGTCGCGTCGGCGTCGTCCCCGTCCGCCTCGGCCGGCTCGCCGTGGTCGGCCGCGATCGACCGCGCGGCCCCGACACCCCCCGACAGCGACGCGCGTCGCGCGATCTCTTCGTCGCCGAGGCGGGCCGCGGCCGCGCCGTGGACCGCGCCGTAGCGCTCGCGGAACTCCTCCCGGGCCGCCTCGTAGTCGACGACGGGGTACGGGTACGCCTCGCCGATCTCGATCCCGACCTCGCGCTGGACCGCGAGCGGCGTCTTCTCGGGGGCGTCGAGGTGCGCGGCGGGGAGCGGGTCGAGCTCGGGGACCCACCGCCCGACGAACTCGCCGTCGGGGTCCTGATCGCGGACCTGCTTGCGGGGATCGTACAAGCGCAGTCCCGGGCGGCCGACCAGCCCGCACTGCGACTGCCACTGGGTGTAGTTGATCGCGGGGTCGCCGTCGATCAGGTGCTCGTAGAAGTGGTCGGCGCCGATCCGCCACGGCTGTTGGAGGATGTGAAAGTAGAACGACGCGCACAGCGCCCGCATCCGGAAGTTCAGCCACCCCGTCTCGCGCAGGCAGCGCATGCTCGCGTCGACCATGGGGAACCCCGTCTCGCCGCGCTTCCACGCCGCGACGAGGTCCGGATCGTGGCGGTCGCCGTTGAACCCCTCGTACACCGGGTTCACTGCGCGGTCGAGCCACCCCGGCCAGTCGAGCAGCTTCTGCGTGTAGTGGCGGTTCCAGAACAGCCGCGAGACGTACATCGACTTCCCGCGCCCGTCCGGCGCGCGCTCGTCGACGTGGCGGTGGACCTCGCGGACCGACAGGCAGCCGAACCGGAGGTACGCCGAGAGGCCGCTCGTCCCCTCGCGGGCGTCGACCGGCGAGGATATCGACCCCGGATACTCGGCGATCCGCTCCGCGAACGCGCGGAGTCGATCTTTCGCCGGACCGCGTCCGCCCGTCGGGACGCGCGTCTTCGTCGGGGCGACTCCGTAGGCGTCGCTCACCCGGTCCGGGTCGACGCCCGTCTCGACGCGCTCAACCGCGACCGACCGGGGGTCCCAGTCGAACGGGTCGGCGGCGAACCAGGACTCGACGCGGTCGCTCCAGTCCTCGCGGGGTCGGTCCGCGTCGCGGACGAGCCCGTCGCCCGCGACAAAGCGGACGCCGAGCCGCTCGCGGGCGCGCTCGTCGCGCTGGCGGCCGTACCGCCCGCTCGCCGTCGCGCTCGCGACGACCTCCCAGCCGGCGTCGACGAACCGGGCGAGCACGTCCAGCGGGTCGCCGTGGCCGTACGTCAGCCCCGCCCCGCCCACGTCGCGGTACTGGCGGTCGAGGTCCCGCAGGCAGTCGTGAAGGAACTCGATCCGGGCGTCGCAGGCTGCGCCGCGCTCGTCGTAGAAGCCGGGGTCGAAGACGAACAGCGGGAGGATCCGGTCGGCGTCCGCCGCGGCTGCCGCGAGCGCGGGGTTGTCCGCGATCCGCAGATCGTCTCGGTGCCAGACGACGGTGCCCGGCTCGTCGGGAGCGTCGTCGGACCGAGAGATCGACCGAACCGCATCCGGGCTGGGAGCCCTCGGAAGCGGCGCGTCCTCGCCGGGAGCCATGGGTTAGCTCTGTTACGAGTTCCCGTCGCATGGGCCTGTCGGCCGGGCTCGGACGCGGCGCGGGCTCGGGGACGGGAAACGTTGAATAGGGTTCCGCCACCGTTACTTCACGGATGTCTGACACAGACGAGACCGACGTACTGCGCGAACTCGCCTCGCTGCCGACGATCGCGAGCCCGCGCGTGTCCCCGGACGGCGAGACGGTCGCCCTCTACTACGACGTCACCGGCCGCAACGAGCTTCACCTTCTCAACCCCGCCGACGGCTCGTTTGAGCAGCTCAGCGACGGCGACGTGCCGCGCTCCGTCCGCGCCGGCTTCGAGTGGGACCCGAGCGGCGACCGGCTCTTCTATCACCGCGACGAGGGCGGCGACGAGCAGCACGACGTGTGGGCGATGTCGCTTGACGGCGAGAGCGAGCCCGTCGTCGAGATGGACGGCCAGATCCGGCTCCACGACGTGGGCGAGAACGGCGAGACGCTCCTGCTCGGCTCCAGCCGCGACGGGCAGATGAACCTCTACCGCCACGACGTGTCGACCGCCGAGACGACGAAGCTCACCGACTACGAGCGTGCGGTCGCAGCCGGCGAACTCTCCCCCGACGGCGACCGGATCGCGTACACCACGAACGAGACCGACGCCTACGAGAACAGCGACGTGTACGTCGCCGACGGCGACGGGTCGAACGCCGTGAACCTAGAGATCGGCGATGTCGGCGCCGAGGCCGCGCCGGCGGACTGGGGTCCTGACGGTGACCGCCTGCTCGTCGTCGACAACACCACCGACCTCGGGCGGGCCGGGATTGTTGACCTCGCCGACGGCGTCGAGGACGCGACGGTGGCGTGGTTCGGCGAGGGCGAGTTCGAGGAGTCGCCGAGCCACTTCCTCGAGGGCGGCGACCGGTTCGTCGTGAGCCGGACGCGCGGGGCGGTGACGGTGCCCGTCGTCTACGACGCCGACACGGGCGAGAGCGAAGAACTCGACTTCCCCGCGGGCGTCGCGAGCGTCACTGAGGGCCGGCTGGCCGACGACCGCCTCCTCGCGTACCGGACCACGTCGAGCCGGCGGCCGGAGCTGGTGGCGTACGATCTCGCCACCGACGACGCCGAGACGGTGTTCGACGCGGAGTACGGCCCGTTCGACCCCGACGACTTCGTCGAGCCCGAGACGGTCTCGTTCGTCTCCGACGGGGTCCCCGAGACGCCGGCGCGGGCGGTCGACCACGACCCCTACGAGGAGTTCGAGATCGAGGGGCTGCTGTTCGACTCCGGTCGCCGACCCTCGCCACTGGTCGTCAATCCGCACGGGGGGCCGCGACACCACGACATGCGGCGGTTCAGCTACCGCGTCCAGTTCCTGCTCTCGCGCGGCTACTCCGTGCTTCAGGTGAACTACCGCGGCTCCACGGGGCGCGGCCGCGAGTTCGTCGAGGAGCTGTACGACGACTGGGGCGGCGCCGAGCAGGGCGACGTGGCGACGGGCGCCGAGCACGTCCTCGACGAGTACGATTGGCTCGACGAGGACCGCGTCGCCGTCTACGGCGGCTCCTACGGCGGCTACTCCGCCAACTGGCAGATGGTCCAGTACCCGGACCTGTACGCCGCCGGGATCGCGTGGGTCGGCGTGAGCGACCTGTTCGACATGTACGAGAACACCATGCCCCACTTCCGGACGGAGCTCATGGTGAAGAACCTCGGCGAGCCGGACGAGAACGAGGCGACCTACCGGGAGCGCAGCCCGGTGAACTACGTCGAGAACGTCGGCGCGCCCCTCCTAATCGTCCACGGTGTCAACGACCCGCGGGTGCCCGTCTCGCAGGCGCGGATCCTCCGCGACGCGCTCGACGAGGCCGGCTTCGAGGAGGGCGACGACTACGAGTACGAGGAGCTCGGCGAGGAGGGCCACGGCTCGGGCGACATCGACCAGAAGATCCGCTCGCTGGAACTGCTCGACGACTTCCTCGACCGTCGGATCGGCGCGGAGCGCACCGCCGTCGCCTCGCTGGACGACTAGCGAGGCGCGGTTCGGGCATTAGCGACGCGGCGTTCGACTGACGCCGGCGGTCGACTGGTGTCGGCGGGCGGGACCGATTACGCCGTGGTTTAACACGCGGTCGGTCGAACGGGGGGTATGGCACTCGCGGACCCCGATCTCTCGGACTCGACGGCGTTCATCACCGGAACGACGCGCGGCATCGGCAAACAGATCGCGCTCGCGCTCGCTGACCGCGGCTGTAACGTCGTCTCGACCGGCAAGACGACGGACGACGACGACTCCGAGCTGGCGGGGTCGATCGAGCAGACGGCCCGGGAGGTGCGCGAGCGCGGGCCGGAGGCGCTCGCGCTCGAACTCGACCTCCGCGACGAGGACCGCGTCGAGGCGGTCGTCGAGGAGGCGATCGACCGCTTCGGCGAGGTCGACATCGTCATCAACAACGCGAGCGCGATCCAGCTGGCGAACGTCGCGGACCTCCCGGCCGACCGGTTCGACCTCCTGACCGACGTGAACGTCCGCGGGACCCACCTCGTCGCGCACGCGTTCGCCGACCACCTCGCGGGGCTCGACGAGGCGTGGCTGCTGTCGAACTCGCCGCCGATCGTGACCGACCGCTCACCGGGGAAGGCGCCGTACGCGTGGTCGAAGCTCGGTATGTCGTTCATCACGCTCTCGCTCGCCGAGGAGCTGGCGAGCGACGACGTGGGCTGTAACACCTTCTGGCCGGTGACGACGATCGACACCCGCGCGACGCGCTACTTCGGGCTCGGGACGGAGGACGACTGGCGCACCCCCGAGGTCGTCTCCGACGCCGTCCTCGAGATCCTCGCGCGCGACCCCGCTGAGTGTACGGGCAACAGCTTCTACGACGAGGACCTGCTCCGCGAGGCAGGCGTGACAGACTTCTCCGCGTACAACGTCACCGAGGGCGACCCCGCCCCCATGTCCGCGCGGCTGTTCGCGCCCGAGTTCGAGCGCGAGGACTGAGCGGGTCGACTCACTCCGTGACCGCCGCCCGCAGCGCCGCGGTCGCCGCTTCCGGGTCCTCGGCGGCCGTGATAGCCGACAGCGCCGCCACGCCGGTCGCCCCCGCCTCGACCACCGGCGCGGCGTTCCCCGCGTCGACGCCGCCGATCCCGATCACCGGGAGGTCGACCGCGTCGGCGACCGCGGCGATCCGCTCCGTCCCGATCCCGTCGCGGTCGCCGGAGACGTCCTTCGAGTCGGTGCCGTAGACGGCGCCGACGCCGAGGTAGTCGGCCCCAGCGGCCTCGGCCTCGCGCGCCTGCTCCACCGTCGAGGCCGACACGCCGACGACGGCGCCTTCTCCCAGCCGCTCGCGGGCGACCGACACCGGGAGGTCCGTCTGCCCGAGGTGAACCCCGTCCGCGTCTATCGCGGCGGCGAGGTCGATCCGGTCGTTCACGAGCAGGGGGACGCCGGCCGCCGCGGTCAGCTCCCGGAGCCGGAGCCCCGTCTCGTACCGCTCGCGGTCGGTGGCCGCCTTGTCTCTGAGCTGGACGACATCGACGCCGCCGGCGAGCGCGGCCGCGACGACCTCGGGGGTCGACCGCCCCGCGGACCGGCTCACCGCGGTGACGAGGTATGTTCGCCACTTAGTGATATTCATGCGTAATTATCGGC
>NZ_NEDJ01000080.1 GCF_002114285.1 Halorubrum ezzemoulense DSM 17463 | reverse complement strand
GCGATGCCACACAGTTGGAGTCTCGTCTCAATGGAGGACACAATCGATACCCCCAGGGGGCGAATTTAATCCCTGTCGATATTCAGTAGCGATGTCTGTTTGCTGAGTACAACCTCTGTATCTCGCATCTCACTACTGACAGAAACTGAGAAGATCTCGTGGGCGCTGCTGAATACACTGCGCGAGTCTGTCACCCATCTACAGGCTGGGTGGTATGACGGTTGTACAACCACCATGGATTCTACTACCCCAGATCGAGGGCCACTACTGCGACCAACAATCTGCTTCCTATGAGTGTACTCGAAACGGATAGTCAGCTCTATCCCGCAACCGACACAGTAGTCCAATCCTCAGATATCGCATCTGTTAAGTACATATCGATAAAATTACACAATATGACCAAACAACACATTTCCACTCAGATGATTCCCGAACGGGACGAGCCAGCATTGTATATCAATCCTCGCTCTGAACAAATCGCAGCCTTCGCAGAGGAAGCAGTAACGGTTGAGGACCAGCCCAAGATCCGACTGCTCGCAGACTCAGATGAAATCAAAGACGCTCTCTACAGCTTCCTCACGGCCTCAAAGATCGCCGAACTCATCCACCGAGAGCAACTCAGCCTCCGAACACTCACGGAGCCAGTTCAGAATACTATCTTCACAACCGAGTCTGAGGCTGTAGTTCCCGTGATGGACAAGGACAGTATCTCGAGCTCGGACCCCGAGCTGGTCTCATCAGTCTATGGTGAGTTCGACTCCAGATTCGAGGCTGCCGAGCAGTATCACCTCCGGACACCTGCCCTCTCAGTAGTGAAACAGACGCTCCGAGAAGAGATCGGTGACGATATCGCAGTCGAGCTCGACGAAGTCCTCGCACACGCTGAAGAGATCTCCAACAGCAGCGAATACCTCAGTATCGTCGAGATCATGCTTATCCTCGCAGCCCGCAACGAGGTCCTCCTCTACGACATCTCGAAATGGGGAGAGGATACAGGTATCGCTTCGAAAGCAACCTTCTCACGGGCCAAATCAGCACTCGAAGATGCTGGCCCCATCGAGACTGAAAAGGTCCCAGTAGATATCGGTCGCCCCCGACTTCGGCTTATCGCAACCGACAAGCTCGCGACAGCAAACCTGAAAACACTCTCCACCGAGATCCAGTCTCTGCTGTAGCATCTGCCCAACGATAGCCCGGCTATGGAGACGAAAATACGGTACTTCTCCGACTCAAGCGTGAGATGAAGCAGTCAAAATCACTGCGTGGAGGGTGTGAAATACATTCTATGACACGCAGTCACCAGATCAATAGTGTTTCAAAACCCGAATGAGTAAATTGCGACATGTACGATCTCACTGGCTTTCAGCGCGATCTGTTGTACGTAGTTGCCGGACTTGATGACCCTCACGGGCTTGCGGTCAAAGACGAACTCGAGGACTACTACGAAAAGGAAATCCATCATGGGCGGCTCTATCCCAACCTCGACACGCTCGTTGAGAAGGGACTCATGGAAAAGAGTCAGCGCGACCGGCGGACCAACGAGTACAGCACTACTCGCCGGGGCACTAGAGAAATCGAAGCTCGGACTGAATGGGAAGCCGGGTATATTGACCACGACGCGTGATCGAACTACTGTTCGAGGACTGTTTGACTCTAGTATTTCGCGCTCATAGTATTGAACGCTGAGACAGCGTACCCGCCGACGAGAACGTACTCGTGGCCTTCTTTGGTGAGTTCCTCAAGCAGTTCGATAAGCGCGTCACTTCGGTTGTTGAAGCTCATGGCTGTGCCCGTTCGGTCTCTCGATACGTGACGCCGAGGTCGAGGTCTTCGTACATCCGGTTGAGCATTGCCAGCGCCGACTGGAATTGGGCGTAGTTCTCGCACATATACTCGATTGTCTCTGCTCTCGGGATCACCGGGTACCCCTCGACGTGCTCGATGTCGAGTGAGGAACGTGGCTTGAGGACGATCTACAGCGCTCCGTCCAGTTCGTCTCCGGGCTGCCGCTCGAATGTAGTGGGGAGGCCGAACGACTCGAAAAAGGCCTCCTAGGCATCAACGTCCTGCTCACGAACAGAGAGGAACAATGGATAGTCATCCGGACTCCAGCCAACTTGGTAGCCGCCTTGGGTCCACACGTAGACGGCGTCGATCCGGGTAAATGCGAACGGCCGGGCACCGAACTGTGGGATGACGTAGGACTCCTCGATGGAGGGTGGACTGACGCCGGCGCTGGCAGCGACGAGCTCGCGGGCCGCGTCGCGTACGCGCTCGTTGACGACAGTGAGGCCGTCGTCATAGCGGACGTAGCCTGCGTCTTCCAGCCGATTGACGGCCTGTCTCACTGTCTCGTAGGGTGTGTGGAGGTGTTGGGCAACACGGCGAATGGAGTCACCACTCTCGATAGCGAGGATGACCGCGCCGCGGTGTCGTCGAGCACCTCGTACATCTGGTGGTTACCAATAATCCAGTAATAATTAAAAGTCCGACTCGAATGGCTAGGAAGCCACTATCTTTCCATACTCTCGAAGATAGTCCTGATTCCCGCTGAAAACACGTGGAACGACTATAACGAATTCCACGAACAAAACGAACTGAACGAGAATAACGAATGAATTGAACACATTCTGAGGAACGAACTGGCACCCTCTACTCGAGGAACAAAACTGGGGAAACGAACGTAACGAGCAGAACGAACGAGTTGATGGCAACGAGTACGTTTGCTTCAACGAGTGGAACGAACTGTTGGTTTTAATATCGTAGTACTCCTCGCACCGAGTGAAACACTCTCACCGAACGCACCGAACTAAACGACCAAAACGAACGAAACGAACACAACGATAAAAACGAAGCTAATGACCGACACCAATACCGCACGAATCACGGTAGCGAATCAGAAGGGCGGCGCAGGGAAGACAACCGACGTCATTCATACTGGTGGCGCACTCTCTGCGCGAGGCCACGACGTCCTCTTGGTCGATATCGACTATCACGGCGGGCTCACCTGCTCGCTTGGCTACAACGATCTGTACTACGACACCGACCGCACAACGCTGTTCGACGTCCTTGACTTCGATCAGATGGAGTCGGTAAACGACATTATCGTCGAGCACGAGGAATTCGACATCTTTCCCGCCAGCGAGAAGCTCGCGAACAACAAGAACATCCAGACGTTGCTTGAGGCGCCGAAGAGTCGCGAGCGGTTAGAGATGACTCTCGACGAGCTCGAAAAGGACTACGACTACATCATTGTCGACACACCGCCATCCCTGAACGTCCTCACCGACAACGCCCTGGTCGCGACCGGAAACGTCGTCATCCCCGTTATTCCCGAGAAGCTCAACGCCAACAGCCTCCAGATTTTCGCAAAGCAGCTGAGCTCCCTCGAACCGGCATATGGCGACATCAATCGGCTCGCCATCGTCTGTAACCGCGTCGAACAGAACAGTGAGCACCGAGACACAATCGAGGAGATCAAGTCGGCGTACTCCCTTCCAGTGTTCGAGATCCCGAAGCGGACCGACCTCTCCCAGTCGATCGGTGAGGGGGTGTCCGTCTTCGGCTTTGGTAAGGAGAACCAGCGCGTCGAGGATGCACGCGATCTGTTCAACGAGATCGCCGACCTGTTTGACGAGACGTTTGAGAAGACTGCGCCTGAGGAGGTGACAGCATGAGCGACGGTTGGGGCGATGCGTCTGGCATCGAGGGTAACTACGAGGAGGAGGAGGACGACGAGGCTGATTCCACCGAAACGAGTGAGGAAAGTGAAGCAGTGGAAACCAGTTCATCGACCGAAACGACAGAATCGACTTCAACGAGTGAAACGAACAAAACGAGCAAAACGAAGACGAATATCAAGGACGAGTGGAATGGGCGGACTATCTACATTCCCGACGATATCCTCGACGAGATGGAAGATACCTACCTCGAGTCCCAGCTAAAGCTCCGCAATGCGGGCCAGGACGAGTTCAAAAAGAACCGCCATTTCTACCCGCTACTCGTTCAGTTCGGTGTTAAGGCGCTCTCTGAGGCGGATGCCGAGGAAATCCAAGCTCGGCTTTCGGAACTCGGCGACGAATGACCTCGCGGAGAACGAGGCTTGACAGAAGTTGAGACTGGGGGGCTATCAATGCATAGCTGGTAGTGAGTGAACGAATCGGTTGTGTGAATACTGTCCTCTTCCGAGCGAAAGCGTAGCTACAACCACGTGACTGAGAAACCGGCACAACCGCTTAACTCGTGTCGTATGACGACACCAAGAGTCTGATAATAACAGTACTTATCTCCTATCCCGAAAGATGTAGTATTGTGATGAACGCACAAAATAGGTCCGCGGGTCGGATCGGATCGCTCACCCAACTCCAGTGGCTAGCAGTTGCGTTAGTCGTGGTCACTGGCGTTCTCCACGTGTATGCTGGTATCGTCGAGGGACGGATTCCCGTTGCACTCGCAGGTGTCGGCTACGCCGGTACACTTGTGCTGTTCTTCTTCGACTATCGGCGGCGACTGCTCTACCTGACCGGGATTCCGTATACGGCCGTGCAATTCCCCCTCTGGATCGTAGCCAAGTAAGAATACGGAATGGTCGACTACGTTGACAAGGCGGTTCAGGTCGCCTTGATCCTCGTGTTGATCTACCTCTATCTGAACACGTCGTCCGATTCAGCCGGAAACACAGCAACGGCAGCGGACTGAGCGTGCGAATTCACGGGATGTCTATCTCGCTCAGTTATCTCGAATCACCATAATTTTCACCCGATTCACGCCGTCGAAGTCACGAAGGCGGTAGGTCAGCTCCCGGACGCGTTCGCCGGCGCCCTGGCAGAACAAGGACTCGAGACACCACTCCCCCTGGTGGGTGTGACTCGTGTTGAGAATCACCTCCTGATAGTCCACAACCTCGGAGGATAGATTTGATGCGTGTCTTCTATACAGGATAATTAATTGCGAATAAATTAAAAATCGCGTCACCAGTACAGAGGTGGATTCAGCTCCGGTCGGGCTTGCCTGAGTTCGATTCAGTCGTACAGCCGCAGCTACCACGCCGGCTCAGGTCTCCGACCGACGTGCCAGAACCACTGTTTGGACAGATGGCGCGAACGTCGACGAGCACGTCGTAGTCGCCGCGATGGATTTCGTCCGCATTCGTGAGCGATGAGCCGGTCAACTCGGTGACTGCCGACACGCATCCCTGAAGCTTCTAGATGTCTCGACCTTCCGTTCAGCCATGTCATAGTTCCCCGACGGGAGGTTCGCCTCGCGCTCCTGCGTGAGAGACGTGTGGATCGCCTGATGGGTGGCGAAGTTTCCGGTGAGCTCGTCGGCGTCGAGTTGGCCATGATATCGTGAGATGTTAGCATTTCTCTACAATTCTCAAGCCTACATCTCTTAGTTTGCGAGCGGTAGCTGTAACGTATCGGACCTCAGAGAAGTCTTAACGACGCCGATAGGGCGTAGCCGCCCTAGGGCGGCGTCATTGTGGCGATCGCAGGTTAGCGTGGCTCAGACAGCCACTCGGCGTCGAATGACTTCAATACCATCTTATTTCTGCTCATCCTTTGCTCGCCAAAACGACAGGGCAAGACGCGTTCAGTAGTAGGCTCTGTGCCGTACTTCCGAAGATAGCTTTCCCGACGGGGGACCTTTGCTTCCCTCCGATGACGAGAAACTGGGGATCGCTGCGATCAACTTCAGATAATATCTTCTCGGTCGGATCGCCGACGCTTCCCCGAGGTTCGATTCGGTCGAAGTCGTACTCGTCAAGGGATTCGTGGACGGCCTGTCGAGCTATTTCGGCAGCACTTTCGGCCTCTCGACTGATCGTGAAATTCTCTGCTCCTGGCGAGTCTTTGACCGCTGATTTGTGGCTGTTGAATTCCTCTTTTGGAATAACGTGAAGGACTACCAGCTGCTCGTCATACGTCGTCGCAAGGTCGTACCCGACTTCGAGTATTTTGTTTGAGGACAGTTCTTCTCCAATTGCGGTGAGTATCGTCATCTGTTTACTCCGTTTTGTAGTTTGGTGTGATGTTTAGCGGACTCAGCTCTGTGATTCCACTGGTTGGTTTGTAGACGGTTCGTCGTGCCGTTCAGTGATTTGAACTCGCTTGATACGGTTCGTATCAACTCTGTCAACCCTGATGTCGAGATTGCGGTGAGAGAATGACTCTCCTGCTTCGACCAACCGACCGGCTCGGTTAAAGACGAATCCTGCGATCGTCTCGAACTCTCCTTCTTCCGGTAGGTCGGTGTCCAGTGTATCATTTATTGCTTCGATGTTCACATCTCCTCGTACGATGACGCTCGTCTCGTCAAGGATAGTGATCGGATCCTCTTCCTCAGCATCGATGAGGTCACCGACGATCTCCTCGACAAGGTCTTCGGTAGTGATAATCCCCTCTGTGGTTCCAAATTCGTCTTTGACAACGGCCATCTCGACTGTCTCGCGACGCATTTCCTCGAATAGATCGTCAACATTCTTGCTCTCCGGCACTTGGAGGACCTCCTCGATACCGTGATCGAGGCCGTTAGAGCTACCCTCCTCACACCGACAACGTCCAACAAGGTCGGATAGTGTCACGGCACCGATGATGTTATCGAGACTATTTTCGTAGACGGGGAGACGCTGGTGACCGCTCCGAATACAGGTCATGATTGCTTCGTTGAGATTATCGTCCCGGTTGACGCCAGTGATGTCGAGGCGCGGTGTCATCGCCTCCTTCGCGATAGTGTTGTCGAACCGGAAGATACGCTGGAACATTTCGTGTTCGTCCTCGTCGAGGACGCCTTCCCGTTCCCCGGTCTCGATCATTTCTCGGATCTCTTCGCGAGTGACGTAGGAGGTTTCGATGGACGTTCGTCCCCCCGTAACACTATTTATTAGTCGCGTAAGGTAGTCGAATAAGACGACCAGCGGGAAGAGAAAGTATTCGCTGAATTTGAGCGGCTTGGCGATGCGCAATGCCCAAGACTCCGAGTTCTCGACGGCGTAGGATTTGGGTGCGCTCTCCCCGAACAGCAAGACTAACGCAGTGATTCCAAATGTAGCAAAGGCAACCGATTGGCCTTGGCCTACTCCGAGCATGACCAATAATCCGGTCGCAATAGAGGACATAGCAATGTTGACAAGGTTGTTGCCCACAAGAATCGTCACGAGCAGCCGGTGCGGGTCATCTTTCAGCTCTTTAAGCGTCTGAGATCCGGGAACCGCATCGTTGACGAGTGTTTCGACCCGGTGATCAGCCAGCGAGAACATAGCGATCTCTGACGACGAAAAGAAGGCAGAGAGCGCGATCAGAGTGCCAATGAGAACGGCCCCACCGACGGCGACAGCGCTATCGGGGACGGGCACCCCGATGATTCTGACAGCCAGAACCGTCGCTTCGAGCGACGACTCACCAAACGGGGGGCCTTGCATCGACTACGCCTCCTCACCCAGCTGTTCGATTGTCTCCTCTTCGCCTGACTGTATTTCTGGCCGCTCCTGGCGAGCATAAGACGATAGCAGTTCATCCTCGACATCCTCAACCGGGAGGTAACAGGCCGCCTCGTGGTTGCCGTCTTTGAAAGCGGATCGATCGGGATCTGCCTTGCGGCATTCCTCGCTCGCCTTCGGGCACCGCGGCGCAAAGTTACACCCCTCTGGGAGGTTGACGGGGTTTGGCGGTTCGCCCGGCAACAACACACGCTGCCGATCTATACTGGGATCGGTTTTCGGTGACGCAGCTAGCAATGACGCTGCGTAGGGGTGCTTTGAGTTCCGAACGACCTCGCGGGTTTTCCCGATCTCGATCACCTCGCCAAGGTACATTACCGCCAGCCGATTGGCGATCTGCGTAAGACTGGCGAGATCGTGCGAGATGTAGACAATTCCAATGTCGCGCTTATCGGCCATCTCCCGTAGGATGTTGAGGATATTAGCCTTCAGCGACACGTCCAGCATCGATGCCGGCTCGTCGCAGATGAGTAGTTTTGGTTCCAACACGAGCGCCTGGGCGATTGCGACCCGCTGACGCTCTCCACCCGATAGCTGGGCCGGCCGTCTGTCGAGGTATTTCTCGGGCGGATTAAGACCCACGTCGGAGATAGTTTCCCGAACTCGACGGTCAATCGTTTCTTTATCGTGCCCCTGGATCTTGAGGGGTTCCGCCACGGCATCCTTGACACGCTGACGCGGGTTCAGCGAGTCAAACGGGTCTTGGAAGATGAACTGTACCTGTGAGCGGAACTTCTTGGTGCTCTCTGCGAGGAGGTCGTCGACCGACGTACCATCAATCTGGATGTCACCGCCTGTCCGCGGTTGAAGCGCGGCGATGACCTCACCTAAAGTGGACTTGCCGCATCCAGACTCGCCGGCGACTCCGAGAATCTCTCCTTCTCGAACCGTCAGATCGACGCCGTTGACAGCTTTAACGTAATCTGGTTCAGCCCCGCGGAAGCTGTCCATGATCGACTGGGTTTGTTTGAACCACTTTTCGAGGTCTGTTGTCTCGAGGATAACGTCGCCCGTGTCACCGGATGTTTCGCGATCTTCCGCAACATCGATGCCCCATGTCTCGGCATCGGTGGCCGCCTCGCGCATATCCTCTGCCTCGTCGTGGTGATAGCAAGCCGACATTTGGCCACCGTTCGCGATCAGTGGAGGATGGCCGTCAGCACATTCTTCTGTCGAGAATGGGCACCTATTGCGGAAGACACACCCGGTCGGTTCCTCAGTCAGTTCTGGCAGCGATCCCGGAATGGAAATGGCTTGCTTGTCAAACTCGTCGACCTCAGGGAAGGAGTTCTGTAACCCCATCGTATAGGGGTTAGTGGGGTGTTTGAACACGTCGTATGTCGCACCCTGCTCCATCACTTTACCCCCGTAGAGGACCGATACCTCGTCACAGGTCTCGGCGACCACCCCAACATCGTGGGTGATAAGCAGCATCGAGCTGTCGACTTCGTCTTGAATCTCCAGCAGTTTGTTGATGATTTTGTCCTGAACGATGACGTCGAGCCCAGTCGTTGGCTCGTCAGCGATGATGAGGTCAGGGTCGAGCGCTAAAGCCATCGCGATCGTGACGCGTTGGCGCATTCCACCAGAGAACTCGTGAGGGTAGTCGCTTGTCCGGGCAGGGTCGAGGCCGACGATCTCGAACACCTCTGCGACGCGTTCGTCGGCTTTCGATTTGGAGTCATCCCGGTGTTTCCGGATCGCTTGCCGGATTTGAGAGCCGACGGTCATGACGGGATCCAACGAGTCCATCGCACTCTGGGGGATGTAGGCAATCTCCTCCCAGCGGACGTCCTGCCATTCCTTTTCAGAGAGGTCGACGAGGTCTCGGTCCTTGAACCGAACGCTACCCGCTTCAACCTCGCCATTGTCGTCCAACAGGCCGAGGATGGTTTTCGCGATTGTCGACTTACCACAGCCAGATTCGCCCACCAGGCCGTAGTTGTCCTGTTCCCCAATGGAGAAGGAAACGTCGTTTACCGCGTGGACGTCCTCCTCCGCAGTTTGATACGTGATTTTGAGGTTGTTAACTTCGAGTAAACTCATTCTTGCTCCGTTTGTAGATCTGGGTTGACGAGTTCCTCAAACGCGCGCCCGACAAGGAAGACGGACGTAGTCACGGCTGCGATACCGAGTGCCGGCGGCAGAACCCACCACCACGCGGTACGGATGGAGCCCGAACGGAACACTTGCTCAAGCATCCGTCCCCAAGAGGTGGTCGTCGGGTCACCGAAGCCGAGGAACGCAAGCGACGCCCCGGCGACGATCGACCACCCAACGGCGTACGCAGTGTAGAGGAAGCCGATGCCCAGCACGTTCGGCGCCACGTGTAGGAACATCGTTCGCATGTGACCTGCCCCCCTTGCACGGGCGGACTTGACGAACGTCCGCTCTTTGACAGTCATCACCTCTGACCGAATAACACGGGCGGGCATCTTCCAGAGGAAGACCACCAGTACGGCGGTGATTAACCAGATGTTCGGCGTGACGAACGAGAGGATCACCAGTGCCATCGGTAGGAACGGAAGCGCGAACGTCAGGTCGGTTAACCGCATCAGGAACTCATCGACTCGACCACCGAAGTAGCCGCTTGTGAGGCCGACGAGGAACCCCATGACGCCGGCGCCGACGCCACCAAACAGTCCGACGATGAGCGTGGGGCGCGCGCCTACCAGGAATTGGCTGAGGATGTCCTTCCCGTAGGAAGTCGTCCCGAGAATCGCCTTTCCACCAGGGCTCTGTAGTCGCATGGTTGAACCGCCCTGTTGGAGCGTATCCTCGATGGGGTGGAATGGGGCGAGATACGGGCCGAAGACACCAAGGAATCCGAACAGGACGAGGACGGCGAAACCGGCCTTTGCGGCGTTGTCCTCCAGCACGAAGCGCATGGTTCGCTTCGCACGGTCGTACTCGGAACTAAGTCGTTCCTTCGCGGTCTCAGTGTCGATAGTGTATCCCGACATTAGACATCACCCGCGTCCACGGTGGGATCGAGTTTTGCGTAAGCGACGTCTGCGACGAGGTTCATCACGATGACAGCAACGGCCATGATGAACACCGCCGCCTGGACGGTTGGGTAGTCTTGGTTGAGGATGGCTTGAACAAGCGCACGACCGATACCTGGCCATGCGAAGACAACCTCAAGCGTGACAACACCCTGAAAGAGCATACCCGTTCGCAGCGCGAAGTAGGTCACTAGCGGTAACAGCGAATTGCGGCCAGCCCGACCGAGCTGCTCCATCTCCGAGAGCCCTTTGGCACGGTGGAGCATGAGGAATTCCGAACCCATCCGCTCAACGACGGAGTTGCGAGCGAGCATCAGGAAGTCACCGCTGTAATACAACACCGTCACGGTGAATGGAAGGGTGTAATGTTTCAGGAAGTTCCATGAGAGGTACGTATCTAGGTAGCCGGACGGGTTCGCGAGTGGACTGCGCATTCCGAACGCGGGCAGCCAACCGAGCCCGTACGAGAAGATAATGAGCAGAAAAATCCCCGTCACGAAGTTCGGAACGGAGCGAAAGACGGTGGTCGCAACGATACTCGACTGTTCGAACCACGACCCACGGTTCCAACCGGCGTACATACCGGCTAACGAACTGATGATCGCGGTCACGACTAGCGCGGGCAACAGCAGGACTAAGGTATTCAGCAACGCCGGGGTGATTATTTCGCTAACCGGTCGCTGTTGGGTGAGGGAGACCCCGAAGTTGAACGTGAACAAGTTTTGGATGTACTTGACGTACTGAACGTAGATTGGCTCGTCCAGTCCGTACATCGCACGTACCTCCGCGACTTGCTCGGGTGTGAGTGCCCCCGATGCAACGAGCCCGCTGAACGGATCGGCGGGTAACATCCGCAACGTAGCGAAGATTATGCTGACGGCTATCAGCGTCAGCAAGGCCGCAATTGCGGTCCGTTTTATGAGAAATCGTCGAAAGCTCATGATGAAAGTTGTGTGCGTGCCTATCGCTAGATGTCCTGTTCGAGTTCCGTGTGGGTCGCGTGGCCGTGTTCGACACGCTCTTCGAAGGCACTCCAGGCGTCACCTTCGGGCCAGACGAGGCTGCCGTCGTTGAAGGTGTACCCGGCCTCTTCGAGCAGCTGCTGGGCCTGCTCAACGTCGTACTCATACGGCTCAGTCTCGCCGTAGTAAGGGGTTAACAGCGGCGTGAGCAGGTTCTGTCCCTGAATGGCCTCGCCACGCCCAGCGAGCGTGTTCTCAACGAATCCCTCTTTATCGAAAGCATGACTCAACGCAACCCGGAACGTCTTGTCTCGGAACAGTGGGACGAGGTGACTTAGGTGGACGTCCGTGGGGACATAGTTGCGCGCGGTCTGTACCTCGACACCGCTGGAATTAGCCGCCCGTTCGGCCTGTTGGCCTGAGACTGTCGTCCCGATTGCGTCGATATCACCCGACTGCATCGCTCCGATGAGTGTCGAGACGTTCCCGACGTTGGCGTGAACCATCTCGTCGATCCCGTCTCCGGGGACGAAGTAATCGCCGAGGAGTTCCTCGCGGATGTCGTCGTCCCACATCCAGTGACTCTCGTGTTTCTCGAGCCTGAGCTCGGAGCCCTGTTCCCAGTTGACGAATGAGAACGGACCGGTGCCGACCGGGTTGTCGGGGTTGTACTCACCGGGGCTGTCAACATCCTCCCAGCGATGCTTTGGGATGATCGCACTACGGGCCACCCGCTGTGTGAGGAATGCAGCGTCAGGCTCAGTGAGGTTGAACCTCACGCGCCCGCCACCGCTCTCGGACAGCACTTCCACGCTGTCGACGGTCCGGACGAATGCTCCCTGCTGTGGCGCGTCATTCTCTTTGTACAGCTCGACGCTGAACTTCACGTCCTCGGGACCAAACGGTTCGCCGTCGTGCCACTCGACGCCTTCACGGAGATCCATCTCGATAGTCGTGTCGTCGACGACATCGGCGTTGGTGGCCAGTGCGGGGACGATTTCCAGCTCTGGGGAGGCGTCGAACAGTCCGTCGTAGACGTTCTGGAGGCGTTTCTCCTCTAAGCCGCCGGTGGAAAACGGTAGGTTCGTTCCCTGCATGCCCGTGGTCACGCCTTTGACCCAGGTCGTCGAATCGCCCTGCGGCTGGAGATTCACTTGCGTCCAGACGAACGAGTCCCGAGTTGTCCCATTCCCGGGCATCGGAACGTATCCCTCCCAGTCCGCAGTGTTGGCTACCGTGATGACTTCAGGGAAGTTGGCCGCTATGAGGTAGGCGTCTTCACTGAGTTTCCGCTGAACCTCCTGGCAGACCTCTGCGCGTCCCTCAGGGTCGCCGATCATTTGGGACTGCTCGTCGAGCAGCTCCGTGACCTCGTCATTCTTGTAGTTGTAGTAGTTTCCGCCCGTTTCTGGGTGTGCACGCATGAGAAACGGATTCGGGTCGAGACCCCGCTGGGGGTCGGGCCCGTGAAGATTCATTGTGATTGGAACTGGATGCCCGATGTCGGCCCGCCAGAATTCACCGTATCGGGTACTCGGCTGGACGTTGATTAGGTTAACCGGCACACCGATATCGTTCAGCGACTGCTGAACCTGCAACGCGAACTCACGCATCCACGATGTCTCTGATTGCGCGAATTGAGTGTCGACCTCTGGTACCGGCTCTCCCTCAACCGCGGTGTACTCGAACTGGATAGCCTCGTCGTTGACGTCGACGCCCTTCGTCTCAACTGGCCACTCTTCCCAGAACCGCGTCTCGATCGAATTTCCGCTGCCACTCCCGCTACTGCCACCGCTACCGCTCCCGCCATCGTTACCCCCACCATTGTCCTGGCCACCACATCCGGCCAACCCCGCCATTCCCATCGCGCCCGCAATGGAGATGAATCGTCGCCGCGATGCCGTACCTGTCTCGATCTCGAAAGGCTTGTCTTGCGTCATTGCAACCATTCGTTCCCCCCATATGTGCCTAAACCTACCTCCGATAATGATCTATCATGTTCATTTTTTATATGAGGGTAGATTTTAGCGAGTGTTTTCGGTCGATCTGTCTGTCCCAGATTGCCAATAATTTTATCTAAGACATCTTTTGTAAGACATAGTATCTAATTGGAATTTGTTGATAGACGAATTGGAACGCAGTCAGTTATCGAAGTTAGTTCTTGAATTCATAACCATTCTCATCGGCCGAGAAGATCAGTTCGAGCAGGGTCTCCTGCGCGAGACGGAGGCGCTCGCTGAATGTCGACTGGGCGATATCTAATTCCGTCGCGATCTCGTCAGCAGAACTCCTGCGTGGCGTGTCGAAGTACCCCATCTCGTAGGCCGTCCGGAGGGCGGTCAGCTGATCCCGTGAAAGTTCGTTTCTAACAACGCGACCCAGCTGTCCACTACCGAGTGGCGCGCCGGTCGTCTCAACCTGATTCACACTCAAGAGTTCAAACCGGCCGAACTGCGATTCGATCCGATCGGCAAGCGCACGGAAGTTCTCCCACTCCGCGACGGTAGCGACCCCCTCAAAGCGACCTTGAGATAACACCAGACGGTTGGGGATAGCCTTCACCCGGAGGATCAGACCCAGCAGAAACGGATAGGGCTCGTGGGCGATCACCGTGAGTCGGAGAACATGTTGATCGGCCTGATCATCCGACAATCGCTCGTGATAGAACAGTTCGACTTGAGAGAGGGGTTCCAGCATTGTTTCAGGGTCATACGCGCTGCTTGATGTGACCAGTAGTGACTCGATCCAGTCACCGTTGTCGGCATAGAAGACGTTCTCTAGCTCGATTCGTCGGACTCCCAGAAGGTGTGAATCAAGTGCTTCCATGACGCCTGAAGACACCGTCTGGAATTCGATACGGAGAATATCAGATCACCTTGAATCTATCCTTGATCATTCAGTCGTCTCTCGCCTCATAAGGGTTTATTCAAGCGGTCAAATACTCGCTGATATCGTTTTAGTGATCATGGTTCGTACGAACGGGCCGAGCGACGGGTTACAGCCGCGAGCGAAGATCGTCGACAACGGTTTCAGTGTCGGCTTTCCCGCCGAGGTCAGGGGTTCGGGGAGCAACATCGTCCGCGAG
>NZ_NEDJ01000007.1 GCF_002114285.1 Halorubrum ezzemoulense DSM 17463 | reverse complement strand
CGCCCGCCCCCGTCTCCCGCGCGTAGAACGTCCCCTCGAACACGTCGAGGATCTCCGACTCGGTCGCGGCGAACCCCGTCGCGACCGCCGCGAGCACGTGCGTCCGGAGCGCGCCCGGCTCGGCGAGCTGCGACTCGACGGCCTCGGGCTCGCCCTCGACGTAGCGCTCGCGAACCTCCCCTCGAGTGTCTGTGTCGGCGACGAGGACCGCCTCCCCGTGCGGGTCGAGGCCGGGCCGACCGGCGCGGCCGCACATCTGGTGGACCTCGAGCGTCGGGATCCACGCCATGCCACCCTCCCCGTACCGGCGCTGGTCGCGGACGACGACGCGGCGCGCGGGCACGTTGACGCCGGCCGCCAACGTGGGCGTGGCGCAGATACAGGCCACGTCGCGCTCGCGAAACGCCGACTCGACGACGGCGCAGTGACCCGACCGGAGCCCGGCGTGGTGGAACGCGACGCCCGTCCGCAGGCAGTCGGCGAGCTGTCGGCCGGTGAGCGTGCCGTCCACGTCGGTCGCCTCCTCGGCCGCCGCGGCGGCCGCCTCGTCGACCCCCAACTCCGCGGCGAGGCCGTCCTCGGCGAGCCGCTCGGCGAGGTCGACCGCCTCGCGGCGAGAGCGGACGAAGGCGAGGCACTGGCCGCCGTCCGCGACCGCGTCGGCGACCAGCGCGGCCGTGACCTCGGTCGGATCGTTCTCGTCGTCAGCGTCCCCGTCGCCGTCGATTTCGGTCTCGTCGAGGTCGACCGAGAGGCTCGTGCCGTCGTCGAAGTCGACCTCGCCGCCGACGGCGACGCCGGTCCGGAGGTCGACCGGCCGCCACTCGGACTCGACGAGCGCGGCGTCGAGCCAGTCGGCGATCGCCTCGGGGTTGTCGACCGTCGCCGACAGCGCGACCGTCTGGAGGTCCGGATTCCGGCGTCGGAGCGTCGCCAGCGTCACTTCGAGGGTCGGTCCGCGCCCCGTCGCGCCGAGCAGGTGGACCTCGTCGACGACGACGCAGGCCAGCGCGTCGACCCACGAGGCGCCGTTGCGGATCGCCGAGTCGACCTTCTCGCTCGTAGCGACGACCACGTCGTTGCCGGCGAGCGCCTCGCCCGTCGCGTCGAAGTCGCCGGTGGAGATGCCGACGTCGACGCCGGGGAGCGCCGCGAACGTCTCGTACTTCTCGCGGGCGAGCGCGCGGAGCGGGCAGACGTAGAGCCCGGGGCCGTCGGCGGTCAGGAGCGCAAGTTGTGCGACGAGTGTCTTGCCCGAGGCGGTCGGCACCGCCGCGACGACATCGGCGCCCTCGCAGACGCCCGCGTCGACCGCCGCGCGCTGCGGCGGGTACAGTTCGCGCACGCCGCGCTCGGCGAAGTGGTCGACGACGCGTGACGAAAGCGGCAGGTCCCGGACGCGCATACGAACACGCCTTCGGCCGGATCGCTGATAAAGAGTCCGCGGCGCCCCCTCTCGAACCCGTTCGGTCGCCGACTACCCGTCGGCGTCGAAGTCTTGGAACAGCTTCTCGTAGTCCTCGTCGTCGGTCGCGACCGCGTCGCGCGACTCGTCGGCCCGCTCGCGGAGCTCGTCGATCCGACCGGTGAGCCGCTGGTACTCCTCGTTGTCCGCGAGGTCGCTGGCGCTCTTTTCGGACTCCAGCATCGCCTTCTTGGAGGTCAGCGAGAACAGCTCTTGGACCTCCGAGTCGTACTCGCCGCGCCGTAACAGCCCTTCGACGGTCTCTCGGAGCGTCTCGCTCGTGACGGGCTTGACGAGGTAGTCGTCGAACCCCATCTCGAGGATGTCGAAGTCTGGCTCGACGGCGGTGACCATCGCGACCCGACAGTCGATGCCCCGTTCGCGGACGGCCGTGAGGACCTCGTCGCCGGAGAGACCCGGCATGCGTCGGTCGAGGAGGATCGCGTCGACCTCGTCGTCGACCTCGTCGAGTTGGTCGAGCGCCTCGCGGCCGCCGTACGCGGTCCGGACGCGGTACTCGTCGCCGAGCCAAGCGGCGTACAGGTCAGCCAGATCGGGTTCGTCCTCGACCACGAGGACCAGCGGCGGTTGCTCACTCATGGATGACGGGAGCGAGGGGGTGTTCGCTCACACGTTTCGTCTCTCCGCTGGCTATATTAAAATACCTCTTCGAAGCGCCACGCTGATCGGTCGCTCGGCCGGACGCGATCAGACGATACGCGACCGGAGTCGACGAGGCGCAGCGCGACGCGGTGGGGCGCGACCCGACAGGGACCGCGCTCGGTCGGCGGTCGGTTCCGGTTACTCGTCCGGGCTGTAGTTGGGCGCCTCGTCCGTGATCATCACGTCGTGCGGGTGGCTCTCGCTCTGGCCCGCGGTCGAGACGCGGACGAACTCCGCGCGCTCGTGGAGGTCGGGGACGGTCTCCGCGCCGACGTACCCCATCCCGGAGCGCATCCCGCCCGTGAGCTGGTGGAGTTCGGAGGCGAGGCTCCCCTTGTACGGGGTCGCCGCCTCGACGCCCTCGGGGACGAACTCCTCGTCTTCGTCCTCCTCTTTGAGGTAGCGGTCGCCGCCGCCGGACTTCATCGCACCGACCGACCCCATCCCGCGGTACTGCTTGTACTTCTTCCCCTGCATCGTGATGACGCGGCCGGGGGCCTCGTCGGTGCCGGCGAAGTACGAGCCGAGCATCACGGCGTCCGCGCCCGCCGCGATCGCCTTGATCGCGTCGCCGGAGTACCGGATCCCGCCGTCGGCGATCACGGGCACGTCGTGCTCGGCGGCGACGTCCGCGACCTCCGCGACCGCGGTCATCTGGGGCATGCCCGCGCCGCTGACGACGCGCGTGGTACAGATAGAGCCCGGTCCGATGCCGACCTTCAGCCCGTCGGCGAAGTCGACCGCGGCCTCGGCGGCCTCGCGCGTGCCGACGTTGCCGACGACCACGTCGGCGTCGACGGTCGCTTTGATCGCCTCCGCCGAGTCGAGCACGTTGAGGTTGTGGGCGTGCGCGCAGTCGATGAAGATGACGTCTACGCCGGCCTGATCCGCCGCGACGGCGCGCTCCTCCTCGAAGGGGCCGACGGCGACCCCGGCGAGCAGGCGCCCCCGGTCGTCGCGGGCGGCGTCCTCGTGTTCGCGGCGCTGGAGGATCCCCTGCATCGTCACCAGCCCGACGAGCCGCTCGTCGCCGTCGACGATGGGGACGCGCTCGATCTTGTGGTCGTACATCAGTTCGAGCGCCTCGCGCGCGTCGACGTCGTCCGGGGCGGTGATCACCTCGTCGGTCATCGCCTCGCGGACGGCGTCGTCCTCGCCGACTTCGAGGTAGGGCCGGATGTCGGTTCCGGAGATGATACCGAGGACCGTGTCGTCGTCGGCGACGACCGGCGCGCCGGAGACGCCCTGCCGCTCCATCACCTCGTCGGCCTCGCGGACGGTGTCGTCGGGCGAGACTGTGACGACGTTCTCGCGGCGGATGACGAGCTCGTGCGCGCGCTTGACGCGCTCGACCTCGGCGGCCGTCTCCTCGGCGCTCATGTTGCGGTGGAGGACGCCGAGGCCGCCTTCGCGGGCCATCGCGATCGCGAGGTCGCTCTCGGTGACGGTGTCCATCGCCGCCGACAGCACGGGGACGGTGAGTTCGACGTGCTTCGACACGCGCGTCGTCAGGTCCGCGTCGTCGGGCTCGACCCGACTCTCTTTCGGACGGAGGAGCACGTCGTCGAACGTCAGCGCTTCCGGGACGTCGAGCTTCGCCGAGAATCGGCCAGAATCTGTCGCCATATAATCCGTCATGAACGGCCGATGAAAAGCGTTGCGAGACGGCACGGACGTGGTTGTTGCTCACATCCGAATTCCCATTATATACATGATCATGGTTATCAATCGGCCGAGACGCGATCGGTTCGAGAACGATTGGGTCCGTTCGGCCCGTCGAAGCCGCTCTGCGTCCGGAGTGAGAGCCGGCGCCGAGAGATGATCGGAGAAGCCCCGAAAGCGGCGACGGTTCCTCGTCGGAGCCGCGCGTTCACCGTGGATACGTCGTGTCATGCGGACGCGTCTCACACAACCTTTAACGCGACCGAAACACGTATATCAGGTATGGACTCCGACAGTCCCGTGAACGCGCGTATCGCCGGCCAGTCGAACGCCGACCTCGGCGTCCGCTTCACAGCCGGCAATCCGCGCAAACCCTTTACATGGGCTCGTCGGACCTCCCGCGGCGTGGACTCCGCGTGCTGGTCCCCGGACCACTGCGAGTCGCACGCGTCCCACCGCCACCCCGACGGTCAGGGCTATCGTCCCTAAATGAGCACGTCACGTCACCCGGTCGCCCTGCGATTAGAACAGCAGGTCGGGAGCGCGACGAAGTTGCTCGCGACCGTGATGGTCCTGCCGCTCATCGACGGCATCTTCCCCGCCCTCGTCGTCGCCGGCGTCCTCGGATCGGCCACCGGCGTCGTCGAGACCGGTATCCTGATCTTCGGCGGCTCCGCGACTGCTGCGGTGATCCTCGCGGAGATGGACGGGACCCGTCGGGAGATGGTCGCGTCCGTGCTACTGATCGGCGCAGTGATCATCCCGGTCGCCGCCGTCGAGGCGGCCCTCGCGCCAACTCTCCAGGAGCTGCTCAACCTGCCCGTCTTCGAGCGGTTCGCCGGGCTTGTCATCCTGACGATCGCCGCGAAGACCGCTAGCTCGGAAATCGGCGAATACCTGCCGAGCCCGGGCGTGATCATCGGACTCGGCCTCGTCGCGAGCTTCGAGCCGTCGGGGTTCGCCCTGCGGACTTCGACCGAGTACGTCGTCAACGGCACCGCGGCCGCCGCCGTGGGCGTGGCGTTCGCGCTGTCGATCGCGCTGCTGTCGCCGCACCTCCGCGGCCGCGTCGACATCGATCGGTTCCGGTTCGGCTCCGCGGTCGCGCTGGGCGTGCTCGCGCTGCCGATCCTGCTCGGCCCGTTCGACCTCATGCAGACGGAGGCGCCCGTCGCGCTCGCGGTGCTCGCGGTGACGACCCTGTTCGCGTACGACCCGAACTCGGAGGGAGAAGAGGGCGCCGCCGGGGGCGACGAGGCGCCCGACGACGACGCGCCGGACGGTCCCGTCGACGGCGCGGACGAGTCGGACGCCGACCCCGCCGACGCCGACGAAGAGTCGGAGGAAGCGCCGAGCGAACCGCCGCTCGACGCGCCGCCTGAGGGGCCCTCCCCGATCGTCGACGACGACGTCGCCGTCCTCGCGAACGGCGGCGAGAGTCGGGACGCCGACGACGACGGGGCGGACCCGTTCACCGACGACGACTCCCGCGCGCCGTGGCTGTAAGCCCGGCGTAGCCGGCGACCGACATATCCGATTTCTGCCCCGGATCGCACGGCTCCGTGATCGCCCCGCGTGTCGCCGGGGTTTAGGTACTCGACCCCGAACGGACGGTATGTCGAACCGCGTCGTTCAGGGGCGGATGGTGACGCCCGAGAAGCTCGCAGAGCTGATCGAAGGAGAGTCCGTGCTGGAGGCCGAATCGATCGCGGACGCCGACCGCGACTGCCCGGAGTGCGGCGGGGACGTCATCTCGGTCGGGTACATGCCGAGCGTGACCGAGTTCGTCACCGGGTACAAGTGCCAAGACTGCGACTGGAGCGACGACGGCCGAGAGTAACGCCGGTCGGATCGCCGCCGTGTCGCGCGCGTTCGCTCGCCGCCGCCACGTCGTCGGATCGTCCGTGATCGAAACCCCTTTATCCGCGTTTCGGCAACGGACCAATGCGAGATCACGCGGGGCTGTGGCCAAGCCAGGCATGGCGACTGACTCCAGAGGCTTGCGCCCGGGACGACACTCCAGACTGATATACCGAGCGGCCGACTGATCATCGGTCGCGTTGACGACCCTCTGGAGTTCCGAGGCGCACCGGAGATATCAGTCGATCGGGGGTTCAAATCCCTCCGGCCCCATACCCTTGCTTCAGAGGTCCCAGTCGGCGGACTACAGTAGCTCGCTGAGTCCGTGCTTGGGAGCCAGCGTATACACGTTACATATAGGAGCAGGTGTTGGCAATATAGCTCATGGACGATGTCACCGTTGTCGTTCCGGCCTACGACGAGGCGGGTCGGATAGGGCCGGTCGTTCGTGATCTCGTCGACGAGTATGCCGTGCTGGTCGTGGACGACGGCTCGACGGACGCCACGGCGGCGGAGGCCGAGGACGCGGGAGCGGACGTCGTTCGACAGCCGGAGAACGCGGGCTATATCCGCGCGCTGAAACGCGGGTTCCGAGAGGCGACGTCCGAGATCGTCGTCACGTTCGACGCCGACGGCGAACACCGTCCCGAAGACGTCGACCGTCTCGTTCGACCGGTCAGAGACGGCAAGTTGGATCTGGTTCTCGGTGCCAGATCGACCATTCCGCGCCCCTCGGAACGGCTACTCAACGAACTGGCGCGGTTGAAGATCGACGTGCGGGACTCGGGTACGGGGTTCCGCGCGCTCCGTCGCGAACTGGCCGTGTCGCTCGATCTCGACACGGCCTGTACCTGTGGGACGTTCGTGTTAGAGGCGGCCGCCAACGGGGCGAGGATCGGAGAGGTTCCCGCAGAGACGCGCTCGATTCAGAAACCGCGCGGGATCGCTTGGAAACACGGCAGACAGCTCTTCCACGTGCTGCGGTACCTGATGCTTGCCCCACGTCGGTCGTAGGCGCTGGACGTAGTCGCGATACGTATCGGGGACGTTGTGTCTGGATCCCTACGCGTCGACGAACGGGTTCGAGAGCTTCTCGCCCCTTCTTGTGGGCGCCGTGGTGCCTGTCCCCGACGGCGGATCGCGCTCACCAAGGCCGACGGGAGTGATCGGTCGAGACGGCTTCGACGGGTATCGACCGCGTCTCGCGAAGCGTCGGCAAAGTTCCGGTCAGCGGCGAGCCACGATCCGCCCGGCGAGCAAGCCGACGAGCGCGATCATGCCCGCCATCGCGAGGTAGATCGCCAGTCCGATCGCCTCGCCGTTCGCCCCGTTCAGGCCCGCCAGTCCTAGGAACACGACGGCGATGACGGCGTGAAGCGTGAACACGCCAGACGGGACGTTCGCGCCGAGATCGAATCCGAGGTCCATACCCTCGCTTCGGCCACCGTCGGAAAAAGTCGTCCGGTCGGACGCGCGCCATCGACGCGCTCGCCGCCGACGGGGCCGCCACACTAAAGCGACACCGACCCGAGGGGTAGCCCGATGACCGACGCCCGCTCCCGACGCGAGTGGCTCGCCGCGGTCGGCGCAGCGACGACCACCGCCGCGGCCGGCTGTGCCTCGCTCGACAACCCGCCCGTGGACGAGCCCCGCGAGGCCCCGGACGTAGACCCCGGCGCGGGGGACGCGACGCGACAGACGATACCTCCGGGCGTGGCGCAGTTCCGCGGCTCGCTGGAGCGGTGGGGGTACTACCCGGACGAGACGGTGCCCGACGCGGTCGAAGAGGCGTGGCGGATCCCGGCGGTCAACACCGGCGACCACAGCGCGGCGAAGGCGAGCGCGGTGCCGACCCCGGACGGCGGCGTCGTCCTCTCGGGCGACACGGGGGACCTCCTCGCGATAACGACCGACGGGGACGTTCGCTGGCGCGGCGAGACCGACGCGGGAGGGCGCGGGATCCACGGGACGCCCGCGGTCGCGGACGGTCGCGCCTACGTAGGCGCGTACGACGGCGTCCTCTACGCGTTCGCGCTCGACTCCGGCGACCTGGAGTGGTCGACCGACCTCGGCGGCTCGATCGGGTCGAGCCCGCTGTACCTCGACGGGGAGCTGTACGTCTCGGTCGAGTTTCCAAACCCCGAAGGGCGGCTGTTCGCGGTCGACGCGGCGACGGGGGACGTGACGTGGGAGGAGCCCGACCACCGTCCCACCGACCACCCCCACTCCTCGCCCGCGATCTCGCTCGCCGCCGGCCGGATGGTGTGCGGGTCGAACGACGGCTACTGCTACTGTTGGAGCTTCCCGGAGCTGGAGTTCCAGTGGCGCTTCGCGACCGACCCGCCCGCGTCCAACGACGGCGAGATCAAGGGCCCGATCGCGACGTACGACGGCGCCGCCTTCTTCGGCTCGTGGGACTTCAACGTGTACCGCGTGGACCTGGAGACGGGCGAGGAGGACTGGCGCTTCGAGACGGGCGACCTCTCGATGACGGGGCCCGCGATCGACCCCGAGCGCGACGTGGTGTACATGGGTAGTCACGACGACCACCTGTACGCGCTCGACGCGGCGACGGGGGACGTGGAGTGGCGCTTCCGGACCGGCCGCCCGCTCACCGGCTGCGCGACGGTCGCCGGCGACCGCGTGCTGACGGGGTCGAAGGACGGCACGCTCTACGCGCTGGAGGCCGACTCCGGTGACGAGGTGTGGCGCGTCGACCACGAGGGCTGGATCACCAGCGCGCCACGCGTCGTCGACGGGGAGATTTACTACGCCGAGCGCGCTCCCGACCCGGAGGGGGGAGACACCGACGGCGGCGGGTACAAGCTCGTCGCCGCGGAGTGAGCGGCGTGGCTGCGGTGGAGGACCGCCGAGACCGCTCACGGCCGCGGTCGATCGGGTAGCTCGAACACCTCCTCGATTCGGGCGTCGAACTCTCGCGCGATCCGCCACGCGAGCTCCAGGGAGGGGTTGTACTCGCCCTTCTCGACGTAGAGGACCGTCTGCCGGGTTACGTCGACGCGGTCGGCGAGTTCGGCCTGCGTCAACCCCGCTTCTTCGCGGAGCTCCCGGATACGCGTCTCGAACTCCACGGTTACGCCTCCACGCCCCGCCGTCGGACCCAAGCCCGCGTGCCGTGGGCGACGGAGGAGACGCAGATCGCGACGGCGGCCCACACCACCACGACGCGGGCCTGCGCGTAGGCGGTCGCCGCGACGCCGGCGAGTCCGCCCGTCGCCTCCAGAGCGGACCTGAGGAGGAAGACGGCGAGCGCGGCCCCGAACAGCAGCATCACGGCGCGGCTCGCGGCGGTCCGCGTGATCTCGCGGGTGCGCTCGTCGATCGGCGTGTGACCGACGCGGTCGGCGAGCGTCCGGCTGACCGGGAAGAACGCGACGAACAGCACCGCGCCGCCCGCGATGAGCGGGGCCGATTCGCGGGCCAGTCCGAGGTTGAGGGTCAGTACCGTCACGAGCATGTGAACGGCTCGTCCGATGCGGTATCGCGTCTGAGGTCGCACGGAGTGGTCACCTCTAGATGTAAATTCGATCTAACGTTATATATTTCTTACTCTACTAACCGGCGCGAGACCCGTTCCTCGCGAGGATTGCGTCAAATATCGGGCAGCGGGCCGTCGGTAAGGAGATCACGAGCCCGCTATCGACGGCGGGGGCTGTCGTGGTTCAGCCCGCAAGGCAGGTCGTACTCGAAGGAACCAGCGGTGAGATGGAACCTGCGAACTCCCGAAGACGTGGACCTACCCCTCAGTGAGGAAACCCACGAGTGTAGTCGTGGGAGAAGTCACAACACGTCGCCGATCCGGACCGGTTCGCCGTCGAGTTCCGGGTCCTCGGCGACGATCGTCAGGACCTCGTGGTCGGTGACGTCCCGGTACGACTTCCCGGTGGCCTCCTCGATCAGCGCCTTCTCCAGTTCGAACTCGGTCCCCTCGTAGACGACGTCGACCCCGCGGTCGGTGAACGTCAGTTCGGTACGCATGCGCTCAGATACTCGACGAGAGGGGATAAGCGGCACGAACACAGGGAGTCGGCGGTTTCGAGGTGTATCACGAGACCTGCCCGCGGCGAGTCGGCCGTGGGTCCGGGTCAGATCGCGTTACAGGCGGTGTCGTGGCCGGACTCGCAGAGTCGTTCGAGCGTCTCGCAGGCCTGTTCGTTCCCGTTCGCGCAGAGGCGGCGAGCGAGCGCGACCGTCGCGGCCGAAGTGGAATCGGCGCTCGCGTCCTCGCCGTCGCTATCTTCCGAGTCGGCGGCGGCGAGCCGATCGGGACCGCGCGTCCGTTTCCGGCGGTTGCTCCGCGTCGAACGGCTAGATCGGTTCGATAGTTTGTGCCTCCGTGGCATAGAGTAACACACGCCGCGGAAACAAATAAATCCGAATCGGGTGTGCGAACTGTACGCACATGGGCCACGGCCGGTCGGCGCCGAGTCGCGTCGAAGCGTGACAGGAGAGGGGCAGTTCAGTCGTCGTCCTCGTCGCGCATCTCGGAGAGGCGGCCGACGAGGTCGTCGGTGTCGGCGTCGCCCTCGATGGAGACCTCACCGTCGTGGTCGTTCTCGTGGACGTTCACCGCGTCGTCCTCGTCGGTATCGACGTCCTGGTCCTTCTGTTCGCTCTCGTCGTACGATCCGAATCCCATACCTGTCCGTTTGGCGGCGCACTGAAAAGCACCGCGACCGCGATCCCGTGCGAGAGCGATTCACTCGCGTCCGACGTTCGTCCGACGCCCCGTACCGTTTATACGCGCGGGGCGACTGCTCCCGGTGTGTCGCTGCGAGGAGGCGGCCCGATAGAGGAGCTCGCGATCCCCTCGGGGACGACCGTCGAGGAGCACGACGTCGTCGTCGACGGCGACGTGCTCGTGGGCGGCCAGTCGACCGTCGAGCTCGGCGTCCGCGGCCGAAACGTCGCGATCGGCGAGCGCGTCAGCGTCGGCGACGACATCGAGGCCGAGGGAGACTGCCGGCTCGACACCTGGTGTTCCGTCGACGGCAACGTGTTGGTCGGCGAGGACGCGTACCTCGGCGAGCGGGTCACCGTCACCGGGCGCCTGATGGTGTCGGGCGACCTCGACATCGGTGACGACGTGACGATCGAGGAGGGGTTCGAGGCCAACGGCTGGATCGTCATCCGCAACCCGGTGCCGACGATCGTCTTCTACTTCATCGTCCTCTCGCAGCTGCTGCGCGTCGGCGAGACCGACGCGGCCGACGAACTTGCCGAGGCGCTCGCCGACGGCGACGACGTCCGCGACCCACTCTTGATCCCGCGGAGCGCCGAGATCGCCGACGACGCGTGGCGCGTGTCGACGCCGGCGACCGTGGGCGACGACTGCCGGCTCCACGGCAACCTCCGCGCGGCGTCGATCCGCGTCGGGGAGCGCAACGAGGTGTTCGGCTCGCTGCGCGCCCGCGAGGACATCACCGTGGGCGCGGAGACGGTCATTCACGGCGACGTGACGACCCGGGGCGGAACCGTGACCGTCGAGGCCGGCGCGCGCGTCCTCGGCGACGTCTCCGCCGGCGACCTCGTGGTGTACGACGGCGCGGAGATACAGGGCACGCTCCGGGCGCGCGGCGAGATGAAGTTGGTACAGCGGACGGGCCCCGAGACCGAGGCGGACGAAGTCGAGGAAGGGGGAGGAGCCGAAGCCGGAGGGTCAGACGGAGTCGACAGCGAGGAGCCGGACGGAGTCGGAGATGACGACGCCGATCCGGGCGACGGGACCGAGAACGAGACGACGGAGTCCGCGCGCGAGGATGACGCCCCCGAGACAGACGGCGAGTCCGACGCCGAGGGGACCGCAGCGGTGACCGCCGACGCCGGGGCGGCGACGGAGGGGGTCGAGTCAGAGAACGACTCCTGACCGGGAGAGAACGTCTTCGGCCAGTACCCGCCGATCCCAGAACAGCTGTATCGAAGCCTGAAGAGACACATTAACGCAGATGAGCCGCCAGTTCGGCGGACGTTTAACCCGATTTTAGCCGTTTTAATTTCACAAATTATCTGAACGGACACAAGGCACTTACAACGGCCGCCGAAACGGCCGAGTGCGACATGAGCCGATCACTGACGGCGACCCGCCGCGCGACGCTGGCGGGGCTGGGCGCGATCGTCGCATCGGGAAGCGTGACAAGCGTAGCCGCGGCCGCGGAGAAGGACTGGACCGTCGAGGCGACCGAGACGGACAGCACGCTTCACGACGTGGTGTCGGCGAACGCCGGTCGCTTCGCGGTCGGGGGCGGCGGCGTGCTCACCGCGCCCGCCGAGGAGGGTTGGCTGACGCTCCGCGACGGCGGCCCAACCGGAAACGGGAACAACCTCTACGGCGCGTCGGTCACCGACGACGGCGAGCGCGTCTGGTTCGTCGGCGCGAGCGGCGCCATCGGCGAGTACATCCCCGCGACGGACACGCTCGTTGACCGCTCCGCGCCGATGGACAACACGAACAACTACAACGACGTCGCGGTCACCGGCGCCGCCGGCGAGGCGAACGTGTACGTCGCCGGCGACTCGGGGAAGATCTACTACAGCTTCGAGAACGGCGCGACGGGGACGTGGGACTACGTCACGCCCGGGAGCGGCTCGGCGCTCCCCGCGATCGACTTCCACGCCCCCCGAAGCGGACACGCGATCGATACGAACGGGCGCGTGTTCGCCACCGACGACGGCGTCACGTGGAACGCGATCGGCATCGAGGACGCGAACGTGACGTTCTACGGCCTCGACAGCGACGCCCCCGACGACGTCGCCGTCTCCGGCGGCAACGGGACGCTCCTGACGTACGACGGCGCGAACTGGACGCCCGACGCCCTCGGCGACGCCGACCTCGTCGACATCGAGACCGACGGCGAGGCCGGCTACGTCGTCGGCAGCGGCGGGGTGGTTCAGGAGTCGACCGCCGACGACCGGATCGTCCTCGACACGCCGACCGGCGAGAACCTGAACGCGGTCGACGTCGACGGCGACGCGGTCGTCGTCGGATCCAGCGGCACCGTCCTGCGTCGGTAACGGCCTCGGCGACGGCCACTCGATCGGTCCATACCCGCCGAGCTATCGGATCCCTCTCAGTCGCCGTCTCCGTCCGGGGCGGCGACGAACACTTCATCGTCGAGGGCCTCGCAGACCGCGTCTGCGAGCGCCCGGAGGTTCACGGTGTCCTCGCGGTTGTACGAGACGAGCGTCTCCAGCGCTTCCTCGTCGCCGCGCTCGTACTCACGCCAGAGGCGCACCGCGTCGCGGCCGGAGATGTCCGGGCGGTCGCGGTCGATCCCGAGTTCCTTCTCGATCGGTTTCAACCCGCCCGAGAGGCCGATCCGCTTGGCCGGGTACATCAGGTCGAGGTGGGGCGTGTCGATTTCGACGTCGAAGGATGTTTCGAGGAAGGGGACGTCGAAGCGCGCGCCGTTGAACGTCGCGAGCAGGCTCGCGTCCGCGAACTGCTCCCGGAGCCGGCGCGCGGTGAGGTCCTCGCCCGCGACGAGCGTCGTCGTCTCGCCGCCCTGATGGAAGCTGACCGTCGTCACGCGGTCGCGGCGCTCGTCGAGGCCGGTGGTCTCGATGTCAAAGAAGCAGGTCTCCTCGCGGAAGTTCTCGTAGAGCCGCCAGCGCTCGCCGGAGGGGAACTCGCGGTCGAAGTAGGCCGCGTCGCCGTCGTCGAGCCGCGTCAGCGCCTCCGCGATGAACGACTCGATCCGGTCCGCGGTCGTCGTCCCGACGCCCGCGACGTCGACCCCGGGGTCGAACGCCTCCCACGTGGTGACGCCCCGCCCCCAGAGGCGTCGTTCGGTCGTCTCGCCCACCCCCTCGACGGGGATGAAGCTGTTCTCGATGCGCATGTCCGTTCCGGCGCGACGCGTAGCTAAAAAGCCGACGGGAGCGGGCGGGCGGCCCCGACCGACGAAGAGCTAACACGGTCCGGGCCCGAGGGCCGTGCGTGATCGAGCGAGCGAACCGACGGGAGGGCGAGGCGCGAGCGCCGCGATGACACGGACAGACCCAGACGATGTCACGCTGATCGGGCATCGCGCCTGCGCCGACCAGTACCCGGAGAACACGGTCGGAGCGATCGAGCGCGCGTCACCGCGCGTCGACGCCGTCGAGCTCGACGTGCGACGGTGTGCGAGCGGCGAACTCGTCGTCGTCCACGACGCGGATCTCGGCCGACTGACCGACGCGTCCGGACCCGTCGCGGATGCCGACTGGAGCGAACTCCGCGAACTGACGGTCCTCGGCTCCGAGGAGTCGATCCCGCGGCTCGACGGCGCGCTCGACGCCGCGCCCGACGACCTCACCGTCAACGTCGAGGTCAAGGAGCCGACCGTCGCGGGCGACGCGCCCGACGCGGCCCGGCGGGCGGCGAACGAAGTACTGTTCTCGTCGTTTCACCCTCAGGCGCTCGCGGCGCTGCGGGACCGCGACCCCGAGACTGCGCGCGCGCTGCTCGTCGCGGGCGGGGACGCCGAGCGCGCGGTCGAGGCGGCGACCGACCTCGGCTGCGTCGCGGTCCACCCCCCGATCGACGTCGCGACCGAGCCGGGGTTCGTCGATGCGGTACACGAGGCCGGGCTGCGGGTGAACGCGTGGACCGCGACAGACCGCGACGAGGTCGAGCGGCTCCTCGGAGCCGGCGTCGACGGGATCATCGCCGACCGGTGGGACCTGCTCCCGGAGCCGGGGCGGTCGTCGCGGGACTAAGTAGCTCCCGCTCCAACGCGACGATATGTGCGGCCGCTACACCCTCTTCACCCCCACCGCCGACCTCGAAGCGCGGTTCGACGCCGACTTCGGCGACCGTGAGCCGAGCTACAACTGCGCGCCCGGGCAGTCGCTACCGGTGATCGCAGACCGGGATCCCGGCAAGACGACCCGGATGGAGTGGGGGCTGACCCCGTCGTGGGCGGACGAGTCGTTCGACCTCATCAACGCCCGCGCGGAGACCGTGCGGGAGAAGCGGAGCTTCGCCGACGCCTTCGAGCGCCGGCGCTGTCTCGTCCCCGCCGACGGCTTCTACGAGTGGGTCGGCGGCGACCGCGGCGGCGGGAAGACCCCCTACCGCGTCGCGTTCGACGACGACCGCCCGTTCGCGATGGCGGGGATCTACGAGCGGTGGGAGCCGCCGACGCCGGAGACGACCCAAACGGGGCTCGGCGCGTTCGGCGGCGGGGCTGAGGGCGGCGAGACGGGCGACGAATCGGACGCGGTCGAGACGTTCTCGATCGTCACCACCGAGCCGAACGACCTCGTGGCGGACCTCCACCACCGGATGGCGGTGATACTCGACCCCGACGCGGGCGAGGAGGAGACGTGGCTCCACGGGGGCCCCGACGAGGCCGCAGCGCTGCTCGACCCGTACCCGAGCGACGACCTCACCGCGCACCCGGTGTCGACGCGGGTGAACTCGCCGAGCGTCGACGCGCCCGACCTGATCGAACCGGTGGCCAGCGACTGAACCGTACGCCAACGGCTGAGCCGGAGCGGTCCGGCTCGTCGGACCCGGCGCCCGCGACCGCTCAGGGCGCGACGAGGTCGACCACCGTCTCGTCGTCGACGACGACGTTGTACGCGCCCTCGTCCTCGTTCCAGAGGACGAGCCCGTTCTCGACGAAGACCACCGACCCGTAGTCGGCCTCGCGGAGGTCGCGGTTCAGCGCGGTCTCGCGGGTACAGACGAGGTAGTGGTCGGTCGCCTGCGAGCCGTCGCCGACGCGGTAGAGCGCGTTGTCCCCCTCGCTCAGGTCGTGGCTCAGCTTCACCGCGAGCAGGTTCACCCGGTCGGTGACGTGGCGCTCGGACTCGGCCATGCGCGCGCACCGCTCCGCGCTCGCCTCGATGTCGACCCGTCGCCGCCCGTCGGGGCGGAGTATCGAGTAAGCGAACTGGACATCGACGTTGACGAACTCGCCCGGCTCGTCGGTCTCGCCGCGCGCCGTCGCCTCGTCGAGCCGGCGCTGGAAGGGCGGGACCGCGAGGTCCGGGGCCACGTCGAACGACCACCCCGGATCGCTCGGGACCGCGTCGGGCCACAGTCGGAGCGCCGGCGAGTACATTTCGGCGTCGCGTCCCGGGCCGGCGCCGTCCCCGTCGCCCGCGACGAGCGCGCGTTCGACCCGCCGGAGCCCGACCGCGGTGTTCCGGTCGGCGGGCGCGAACGCCACGAGGCTCCCGTCGGGCGCGAGCGCGTCGAGGGCGGCGTCGGCGACCGTGACCGGGTCGGCGAGCTCCGAGAGCACGTTACCGAATATCACGATGTCGAAGGGGTCGTCGGTCGCTGCGGCGGGCGATTCGCCCTCGTCGAGACCGAGGAACGCCTCGGCCGTCGCCTCGTGGAGCGTCGTCCGGAAGTTGCGGCCGGTCTCCTCCAAGAGCCGGTCGAGCACGTCGGTCGCGGCGCTCGGCTCGACGGCGTGGTACTCGACGATCGCGTCGTCGGGGAGGTAGTCGTGGAGGCCGAGCGCGGGGCCGCCCACGCCGGCTCCCACGTCGAGGACGCGGAGCGTCCGGTCGAGCAGGCCGTTCTCGGTGAGGTCGTCGAGGACGTGGCCGACCGTGGCGTAGTACGCGGGGAGGTGGTAGATCGCGTAGCCGAGCGCCGCGACGCGGTCGTACTCGACCTCGTTCTCGTAGAGGTAGTCCGTCTTCAGCTGGCGGACCCGCTCGCGGAGCTCGTCGCCGGACTCGCCGCGGTGCCAGTTGGCGCCGTACTCGCGGACGAGCAGGTCCTCAACCGCGAACGCGTACGCCTCCGGAAGTGCCTCCGGGGCCCAGCCCGGTGGGTCGACGGGCGACTCCTCGACGGGGACGAACGCCCCGTCTTCGCGCTCGCGGAGCCGGAGGTCGAACGCCTCCTCGCGGAGCGTCTCGCGGACGACCGCCGGGTGCGGCGTCCCCTCGATGTACTCGGCGATCTCCTCGGGGTCGATCGGTCTGACGTTGCGCAGGTAGTTCGCGTTGTTCCGGACCGCGGTTCTGTCGATCATGGTTTCTCGTCTGCTTCGCATCGGCTCACTCCAGCCGGTCTCGCCCCTCGCGGTCGCCGCGGGCGCGCTCGTAGAGGGCGGCGAACGCCTCGTCGTCGGCCGCCGCGATCTCTGCCGCGGCGTCGGCCACCCCGTCCGCGCCGTCGAAGGCGCGCTGAATCTCCGCGTACACCGCGGGCGAGCCCTCGGTGACCGTGTCGGCGACCTCCTCCAGCGCGGCCGACACCGGCGTGTGGAACTCCTCGCGGACCGGGTCCGCGGCGAGCCGCCACGCGAGCACCGCGGCGTGCGCGCCCGCTTGGACCGTCTCCATCGCCGCATCGTGTTCGTCCGCGGTCGTCTCGAACACGTCGTTGCCCCCCGCCTGGACCGAGTCGGTGAGCCCATCGACCGTCGGGCCGCCCTCGTCGACGACGACCGCGACGTTCCCCGGAACGCGCGGCGGGGCAAACAGCGGGTGGTAGCTCGCGCGTTCGAGGCCGGGGGCGTGCTCGCGCATCGCCGCGAGCGCGTCGGTCATCTCGCCGGAGACGTCGACGATCGCCCGCTCCGCGCGGGGCGCGTACGCCTCGACCGCCGCGGGGACCGCCGACATCGGCACCGCGAGGCAGACGGCGTCGTGGGCGGTGTCCCCGTCGGCGTCGACCGCTCTCGCGTCGCGGTCCGCGGCGGCGTCGGCCGCGACGGCCGGGTCGCGGTCGGCGAACGCGACGGTCGCGTCGACCGGCGCGGCGTCGGCCGAGACGGTGTCGGCGACCCAGCGACCGATCTCGCCGGCGCCGACCACGAGGAGGTCCATCGGTTACGCGAACGGAGGTGACGCGCCGGTTAAAAGGACTCGCCTCGGGGCGGGCGAGGGATCGGACGCGCCGGAGGCTTAGACGCGACGGAGGCTCGGACGTGCCGGAGATTGGGGCGCGGTGGGATCCGACTCGGCAGGACTCCCGACGCGACGCTCCGGGCCGGGGGCGTCGGTCGGTCTCACCCCTCCGCGCCGAGTCGACCGATCACGCCCGCGCCGGCCGAGAGAGACCGGACCGCCGGGAGCAGCGCGAGCGCGATGGCCAGTTCCAGTCCGCCGACCGCGAGGAACGCGGGCGTGTACCCGAACGCGCCCGTGGGGCTCCCGCCGACGAGGAAACCGGCGAGGAAGCCGAGCGAGCCGAACACGTTGAACAGCCCCATCGCCGCGCCCCGCACTTCCGGCTCGACGAGGTCGGTGACGAGCGCCATCGTCGCCGGGGCCATCAGCGCGCCGCAGACGCCGACGAGGACCATCAGCGCCGCGGCGATTGGGTACGCGGGCGCCACGCCGACGCCGACCGTTGCGACGCCGTACGCGAGCGACCCGGCCACCACAGGGAGGAAGCGGCCGATCCGGTCCGAGAGCGCGCCGAATGGCGACTGGAGGAGCGCAAACGGGACGAAGAAGAGCGCGAGGGTCGCGCCCGCGCCGGCCGCTGACAGCCCGAACGTCGCCGGGTCCTGGAAGTAGTAGACGCCGACCAAAGCGAAGAAGCCCGCCGTCAGTCGGTCGACGAAGCCGAACGCGAGCGGGACGAGGAGGCCGGGCGTCGTCCGGGCGCGGGCGAGAACGTCCCGGAAGCCGCCCCCGTCGGTCTCACTCGCCGAGTCGCTCGCCTCCGAGTCGCTCGCCCCCGAGTTGTTCGCGGCCGCGGTCCTCCTTCGGTCGTCGACCGTCGCCGCCAACAGCCCCGCCGCCGCCAGCACGACCGCCCCGGCGTACACCGGGTACAGCGCGCCGAGGCCAGCGAGCGAACCGCCGACGACGGAGCCGACCGCGGCACCGAGGCCGATGGCGAACCCGGCGGTCCCCATGTTCCGGCCGTTGCCGCCGCGAAGATCCATCAACAGCGTGATCGACAGCGAGAACGCGCCGATAGTGAGGGCGCCCCCGACGACCCTGACGAGGAGCGCGGCCCCGAAGCCGAGCCCGAGTCCCGGCAGCGACGCGAGCGCGACGTAGGAGGCCGCACCGCCGAGCGCGCCGGTGACGATCAGCGGAACTCGCGTCCCGAGCGCGTCCGAGAGCGCGCCCCAGACGACCGCGAACGTCACGAACGCGCCGAACTCCGCGACGAGGAACCACATCCCGGCGTCGATGCCGGCCGGGGCGCCGAGCGCGACGACGAGGTCCGGCACGCCCGGGTAGAGGAGGACCTGCGAGATCAGCACCGCGAGGACGACCGCGCCGAGCCGGCGGCGGTCGGTCGCGTCGGCCGCGGCTCCGGCGGTGTCGATCTCGGCCGCGCGGTCGCCGCCGGCCGCGGTCGCGGCGGAGGTATCGCCGTCGCTCATCTGCGGGTACGACGGGACGAACGGGCAAAAGACCGACGCTCCGCAGAGTATCGGCCGGAGAGTCCCCTCACGACTCGGGTCCGGCCGGGGCCGTCACGCGCCTCAGAGTTCAGCGTCGATCGCCGCGGCGACCGTCTCGGCGGCGTACCCGCCCTCTACCGGCTCGCCGTTCACGAAGATCGTCGGCGTCCCCTCGACGCCCATCGACGAGCCCTCCGACCTGTCGTCCTGCGTAGCCGCCTCGTACGTGGAGAACTCCGCGTCGGACAACACCGCACAAGGGTCCGCGCCGGCGGTCTCGGCGGCGGACCCGAGCGCCTCGCCGCTGTAGTTTCCCTGCGACTCGTAGGCCGCCTTCGCGAACTCGAAGAACGCCTCGTCGTCGTGACGGATCCCGACCCCGCGGGCCGCGCTGGCGACCGGGACAGCCCACCGCTCGTTGACCGGGATCGGGAAATCCCAGTGCTCGTAGCGGACCCGTCCGGGGTCGACGTACTCCTCGCGGATCGTCGGGAAGTGGTCGAGGTTGTACGTCGCGCAGTGCCCGCAGGTGAAGTCCTCGAACGCCCGGACGACCACGTCCGCGTCCGGGTCCCCGAGCGTCGGCCGGTAGTCGAGGTTGGGGTCCGTCGGCTCAGAAAGCGAGCAGTCGTACGACCCCGTGTCGAGGCTGAGTTCGCCGCCGTTTCCGTCGCCGCCTCCGCCGCCGAGACAGCCGGCGACACCGACGACGCCGGCCGTGGCCCCGGCCGCGAGCAGGGACCGCCGCGTACGTTCCATGCCTATCGCTGGGGTCGGTGCGTACTTAACCACTCCGCGACCGGACGGCGGCTCGGAGCGGAGACGCGGCGCGCGTCCGAACGTTTTTGCCGCCGCCTGTCGACGACCACGTATGAGCGACTGGGACCTCGACCTGCGGGACGCCGAGGAGAAGATGGACGAGGCGTTCGCGGCGGCCGGCGACGTCGTCCTCGGCGTGCTGGACGGCACGACCGACCCGGAGGAGTGGGTCCGCAGCGTCGACTACGGGAACACGCTGGTGCTGTCGATCGAGGGCGACCTCAACGAGCTCGCCGCCCCCTTCGCGCGCGACGTGAAGGAGATGGACGGCGAGCTGATGCACTTCCGCGGCTTCCTCGTGGTGACTCCTCCGGGCGTCAGCATCGACACGGACCGACTGGGCGACTCCGGCGGCGCCGAGGCGGAGACCGGCGAAGCGGACGACGCCGACGAAGCAGAGCCGAAAGGCGTCGAAGAGGTCTGAACGGTTTCTTTTCTCGTACGACCGCGGGAGAGGCGCCGGTTATCCCTCGCCGACCATCCGGTCCTCCTCGTCCCACTCGCGCTCGCGCAGTTCGTACTTCTGGATCTTGCCGGTCGCGGTGGTCGGGAGTTCGGCGACGAACTCCACCTCGCCCGGCGTCTTGTAGTCCGCGACGCGCTCGCGGACGAACGTCTTCAGCTCCTCGGGCGTCGCGCCCGCGTCGTCGGGGTCACCGCCCTCGGGGACGACGAAGGCCTTCGGGGTCTCGCCCCACCGCTCGTCGGGCGCGGGGATCACGGCCACGTCGGAGACGACGTCGTGCTCGAAGAGTGTGTCCTCCAGTTCGATCGAGGAGATGTTCTCCCCGCCGGAGATGATGATGTCCTTCTTGCGGTCCTGTATCGAGACGAACCCGTCCTCGTCGACGACGGCCAGATCGCCCATGTGGTAGTACCCCTCCAACCGCTCGGAGAACGCCTCATCGGTGGCCTCGGGCTTGTTCCAGTAGCGGTCCATCACTTGATTACCGCGGACGACGATCTCGCCGATCGTCTCGCCGTCCGCGGCCACGTCCTCACCGTTCTCGTCGACGACGCGTACGTCGGTGCCGAGGTAGCCGATCCCCTGCGTCTTCTTCACGGCGAAGCGGTCGTCCGAGTCCGCCTCGAAGTGGCGCTTCGCGTCGGAGGTGGTGATCAGCGGCCCCGTCTCGGTCGCGCCGTACACGTGTTTGAGATCCCAGCCGAACTCCTCCTCGACGGTGCGGATCGTCGCCTCCGGCGGCGCCGCGCCCGCGGTGGCGACCCGCACGTCGTTGTCGCCGGCCGTCGCGCCGCCGTGTTCGGCGTGGTGGTCGCCGAGCATGTTGAGGACGGTCGGCGCCGCACAGAAGTACGACACGTCCTCGCTCCGGATCCGGTCGAACGTCTCGGCGACGTCGACCCCGCGGGTACAGACGTGGCGAGCGCCGGCCCCGGTGATCGCGTAGATGTGGCCCCAGCCGTTGACGTGGAACATCGGTAGCGTCCAGAGGTACACTTCGTCGTCCGTTATTTCCTGATGGATGGAGATGAGGTACGCGTGGAGCGTCTCGGCCCGGTGGGTCCGACACACGCCCTTCGGGTCGCCGGTGGTGCCGGAGGTGTAGTTGATCGTGATCACGTCGTCCTCGTCCATTGCCGGCCGTTCGTAGGCGTCCGGGTCCGCGTCGTCGAGCGCCGCGTCGAACGACTCCCAGTCGCCTTCGACCGCGTCGGCGTCGTTCGTGAGGAACGTCTCCGTGGGCACCTCGTCGTGGATCGCCTCGACGTTCGGGGCGTACTCGGCGTCGGCGTAGATGGCGTCGACTCCGGCGTCGGAGAGCATGTACGAGAAGTCGTCCGGCGTAAGCCGGTAGTTCAGCGGGGCGTGGATCGCCCCGACCTGCATCGCGCCGTAGGCGGCCTCCAAGTGGTAGTGCGTGTTCGGGTCCAACACCGCGACCCGGTCGCCCTTCTCGATCCCGCGCGCCTGAAGCGCGGCGGAGAAGCGGTCGGCGCGGTCGCCGAGTTCGGCGTACGTGTACCGCGTCCCGTCGACCGCGAGGACGGCCTCCTCGTCGGCGTAGTGGCGTCGCGCCCGGTCCAGAAAGTCCGTCGTCAACAGCGGCTTGTACATCGTCTATCACTATCTATGATGTGTGAAATTGTTTGCGGCCGACGCAATGGAGGGGCGGTCCCGGGATCATTTTTACGCTCGGCCGCGGACCGTCGGGAAGTGATCGACGGGTCCGTCGGATCGGTGTTCAGCGATGGATATGTGGTTCTCGCGCTGCGAGTACGGATCAGGGCCATCGCGGCGCGAGCGGAGGACGGCGAAGCCGCGAGCGAGGAGTGATCGAACGTCCCCGCGGCACCGATTCGGGGGAACGCGAACGGCGCAGACGCGTGGACGAATCGCACACCGGCGGCGGGATCAGAACCCTTAACAGTCACACGCGATTGTGCTACGATAGCGGGATGGGATAGCCAGGAGATTCCGCCGGGCTCATAACCCGGAGATCGGTAGTTCAAATCTACCTCCCGCTACTTCTGACCGACTGCCACTCTCCTAGCACCGGGTCCATTCCGGGCTGCCGCTCCGAACCCGGAAGCGATTTCCGTCGCGCTGTCGTTCCATCGCGTATGGATTACGAATCGAGCCTCGACCGCGCGATGGAGGAGGTGCCGGACCTCGGCGGCTCCGACGAGCGGCTGTCGGTACCCGACCCCGAAACGCAGAAGGACGGGGCGTTCACGCGACTGACGAACCTCTCCGCGATCGCCGACGCGCTGAGCCGCGACCCCGAACACGTCCACTCGAAGATACAGCAGGAGCTCGGGACGGCCGGGCAGTACGAGGACGGCCGCGCGCGCTACAGCGGGAACTTCCGCGAGCGCGACTTCCAGGCCGCGATCGACTCGTACATCGAGTCGTTCGTCACCTGCTCGGAGTGCGGCCTCCCCGACACGCGACTGGAGACCGAGAACCGGACGCCGATGCTCCGCTGTGAGGCCTGCGGGGCCTTCCGACCGGTGGCGAAGCAGAACACCTCCGACACCCAGCGGCAGGAGGACGCCGTCGAGTCGGGCAACACCTACGAGCTCGAGATCGTCGGCACCGGCCGCAAGGGCGACGGGGTCGCCGAGCGCGGCGAGTACACCATCTTCGTCCCCGGCGCGCAGGAGGGCGAGACCGTGACCGCCTACATCAAGAACGTCTCCGGCAACCTCGCCTTCGCTCGCCGCGAGAGCTGAGCCGGCGTCGAAGACGCCCGTACTTCGCGTTCCGCTACCCGACTTTTTATGCGCGCGTTCGCACATCCCTGAGCCATGGCCACGCGACTTCCCGAGTCGACCTTCGACGACCGGCTCGCCGCCGTCCGAGACCGGCTCGCCGACACCGACGCCGACGCCGCGACGTGGGTCGGCGCGACGGCGATAGAGTACCTCACCGGCTTCCACCACATCCAGACGGAGCGGCCGGTCGTCCTCGCGGTCACCGACGACCGCGTCGAGATAACCGTTCCGAGGCTGGAGGTCGAGCGCGTCGAGCCCAACCCGCGGATCGACGCCGTCCACCACTACTTCGACTATCCCGGTGGCGAGCCCGTCTCGGTCGCCGTCGAGATGCTGCGCGACCTCGGCGCCGAGACGATAGCCGCCGACGCCGACGGCCCGCCGGGCGTGATGGGGTACGAGGGGCCCGCGTTTTCCGACTCGGTCGACGTCAGGGCCCAAGCGTGGGTCGACCGGATGCGCTGGGCGAAGTCCGACGCGGAGGTCGACCTGATTCGCGAGTCCGCGAAGTGGGCGAACCTCGGCCACCGCTACCTCGCCGACTTCTCCGGACCGGGCGCGCACCCGGCGACCGTCTCGCAGCGCGCGTCCACGGAGGCGTCGCGCGCTATGCTCGACGCGCTCGGCGACGCCTACAGCGTCCGCGTCCGCGGCGACGGGCCGGTCCACGCAGGCTACATCTCCGGCGAGGAGACCGCGCTCCCGCACGGGCACACCCCGAACGAGCGGCTCTCCGAGGGCGACGTGCTCGTTACGGGCGCGACCGCGAACGTCGACGGCTACCGCTCGGAGTTAGAACGGACGATGTTCGTCGGCGATTACACCGACGAACAGGAGCACTACTTCGAGCTCATGCTGGAAGCGCAGACGCTCGCAATCGACGCCTTGGGTCCCGGCGTCCCGGTGGCCGAGGTCGATCGGGTCGTCTGGGACTACCTCGAGGAACAGGGCGTGACCGACCTGGCGCAACACCACGTCGGCCACAACATCGGGCTCGGCGCCCACGAGCCGCCGTACATCGACCGCGGCTGGGACGAGCGCTACGACGGCGACGACGCCGTGATGGCGCCCGGCCACGTGTACACGATCGAGCCCGGGCTGTACACCGACGAGTACGGCTACCGACACTCGGACACGGTGGCGATCACCGAGTCGGGGACGGAACGGCTCACGAACTTCCCGCGCGACATCGACTCGAACGTCGTCTGAGGGTCGTTCAAACGCCTTGGCCGGGGTGACCGGGCCCGCTCGAGACCGTCGGGCCGGGCGAGCCGAGACTCACTCGACCCGGTCGATCACCACTCGATGACCGGTGTCTGCGGCGTGGTTGCGGCCGTAGTCGTCCGCGTCTCCCGCGATTCCGATCAGCCGTTCGAAGGGGCACTCGCGACAGACGACGTGGTACAGTTCGCCGGGAAATGGTGGTTCCATACGTTGACACACGTTCCCCGGAGACGTAGTTACGCGCTGCCTACTCGCATTGAACGCGCTCCCTACTCGCATTGAACGCGCTGTTAGTCACCGGCTACCGGCGCGACTCGAACCGGTCGAGCGCGACATCCAGCATGTCCGGACTCACCGGCTGGTACTCCTCCCGCTCGTGATCGGGCAGGTACTCCCTGACCGCGTTCCACGAGTCGCGGGCGTACCGGGCGTCGAGGAGGACGCGGACGCCTCGCTCGTCCGGTCCGCGGATGACGCGGCCGACCGCCTGCCGCGCCTTTCTGACGGCGGGCACCGTCAGGGCCGTCTCGAAGCCGGACTCGAACCGGCAGTCGTAGGCGGTGATTACCGCCCGCGTCTGCGGTCGCGCCGTGTTGATGATCGGGACGCCGCAGACGACGGCCGCCGAGAGCCGGTCCCCGCGGTAGTCGACGCCCTCCGTGAGGGTGCCGCGGAGGCTCGTCACCAGCACCTTGCCGTCGCCGGCGAAGAAGTCGTCCTTCAGTGACTCCGTCTCTCGGTCGCCGGAGGACTCGTCTAAGAGGACAGGCTTGTCGAGCCGCGCCGAGAGCGACTCCGCCATCCACGTCGCCTCTGCGTAGCTCGGGGTGCCGACGAGGACGTTCCCGTCGCGGCGCGCGACCGCGGTCGTCGCGTCGAGGTGCGCGAGCCGCGTCGGGTTCTCCTCCCCCGGCGCGCCGCGGTTCTGGTGGGTGAACTTCGGCGCGTCGACCGCGAGGCTCGCGCGGTTCTCCTCGGGGAACGAGAGGCCGTACGTCCGCTCGATGACCGGGCGGCCGCGCTCGGCCAGGTGATCGAGTCCGGTCACCTCGCGGAAGAGGTCCATCGGCTCCAGCGTCGCGCTCATGAGGACGCCGCCGCCGAACTCGGCGAGCCGGTCGCCGATCGGTTCGCTCGGAAGGCAGTTGTGGAGCGCGAGGCGGGCGTTGTACGCGCGCCGCCACGAGTCCGGCGGCTTCGTCTCGTCGAACGTGCGTTCGAGCTCGATCGCGCGGAAGAAGTCGGTGTGTCCCTGGCGATACCAGGCGTTGAGGGTGCGGCCGACCCCGGGCGCGGCGCGCTGCTTGTCCTCGTCTTCGAGCGAGTCGAGGACGCGCTTGACGACCGCGCCGACCTGCTCGGCGCGCGCCCAGACGCGCTCGCCGTACCCCTCGCCGTCGGCCCACTCGGTGATCGCGTCTTCGCCCGGCTCCTCGGGGTCGCGGAGCGGGATCTCCTCGTCGTCGAGGTCGCGCATCGACGCCCGCCAGTCGGGGCGCTCGCGGTCGAGGTGCGCGGTCACGCGGCGGTCGAGCTCGCCGCGGAGGTCGGCGTAGAACTCTCGGACCGCCTCGATCTCCTCGACGGTCACGTCCGCGTCCTCCAGCTCGCCGCGGACGAGGGCGGCGTCGTCCGACTCGGCGCCCGCGCTCTCGAACGAGAGGGGCTGAACGACGCGCGTGAGCTCGTTCTCCGCGTCGCGGAGGCTCGCGTCCGGACGGCGTCGCTCACGAGGTCCCGGACGCGCGGTTCGAGCATGTGCGCCTCGTCGCAGACGACGAACGTCGAGTCGTCGAGGAGCGCGCCGGTGAACGTCCCCGTCGTCACCGGATCGAACGCGTGATAGTAGTTGCCGATGACGACCTCGACCTCGGGGACGAGCGCGCCCATGATCGAGTGCGGACACGAGCCGTGGCCCGCCGCGAGCCGGACGAGTTCGTCGGCGTCGACGTGGCCGAGCTCGGTCACGTCGAACGGGACCGCCTCGGCGGGCTCGCCGTCCTCCGGCAGGTCGTCGAGGAAGCCGGCGTAGAACGGGCAGAACTCCACGTCGTCGTACTCCTCCGTGTCGGGGCGATACGGCGTCGGCTCGCCGTCGACGGAGAGGTAGTCGGCGTCGGGCGCGCCCGAGTCGGCGGCGGCAGTCCCGCCGGCGGGTCCCGCCGACCCCGAGTCCATGAGTCCCACCTGCTGGCTCCGCGCCTCGCTCACGAGGTTCGCGGTCGTCGTCGCGCCGCCGTCGCCGACGAGGTTCCGGGTCCGCTCGCGGAGCCCCTCGCAGCGCTCGTACACGTTCTCGCGGTCGATCCCGCCCCGGTTCTCGCGGGCGTACGGACAGACGTCGGCCTTCCCGACGAGGGTGAGACCAGAGACGGGGTCGTAGTCGCTCGGCAGGTTCTCGTTCACCGCCCGGAGATCCGTCTCGAACTGGCGCAGCTGCTGTTTGACGCTGGTGAGGACGAAGACCCGCTCGAAGTCGGAGTCGGGGTCGCGGACGCGGTCGAGCCCGGCGGTGAGCGCGAGCATCGTCTTCCCCGTCCCGCAGGCGCCTTCGAGGGCAAGGAAGCCGCCGTCCGCGGCGGCGTCGACGGCGGCGTCGATGCCGTCGGCCTGCTCGGGGTACGGTTCGGGATGGCCGAAGAGGTCGGCCCACGGGGGCGAGTCGGTCACGGAGGCGAGTTACGCACCATGCGATTTAAACGCTTCATCGCCGGACGCGGCCCGCGGTCGTCGTCGACGCGTCGCTGCCGGAAAGCGGACGCTCGGAAGGGGCTCGGCCTCACTCCACGATGTCGTGGAGGTCGGAGAGCCGGTCGATCTCCCACGTCGGCCAGACGTTCAGTTCCCAGTCGCGGCGGTGGGGACGGCGGATAAACGCGGAGTCGATCCCGGCGTTCTCGGCGGCGCGCACGTCGGACTCGTTGTCGCCGACGAACAGGGCGTTGTCCGCGTCGAGGTCGCCGAGCGCCTGCTCGATGTAGTGGGGGTTCGGCTTGCGGAGCTGGAGCGAGTGGATCGTCGGCTCGCGACCGTACGCGGCGCCGATCCGGTCGAACCCGTCGAAGTGATCGACGAGGAAGTCGACGGTTGCCTGCTGGTTCGACGAGACGATCCCCATCTGGACGTCGAGGTCCTGGAGCTCGTCGAGGTCGTCGTACGGCGTCTTGCGTCCCTGACGGGCCTCCTGCTGTTGGGCCCGCGACACCACGTCGTCGCGCGTCCGCCAGAACGACCCCGGGTCGAGGTCGTACGTCTGACAGACGGTGCCGACGCTACCGGGGGTCGCACCGATGGTCATCTGCTCTACGTCGTCCGGATCGGGCTCCTCGACGCCGCACTCCTCGAACGCGTTCCGGGTCGCATCCCGGAGCACGTCGAAGCGCGTGCGGCCCACGAGGACACCGTCGTTGTCGAACACGACGGTATCGTACGTCATAGCCCTCATTCACGGCCGGCAGGGATAAGGGTTTCAGTGGGCGTCTCGACGACGAGAATCGGCGGGGAGCCCGTCTCGACGCCCCTCGCGGCCGCGACCGACCGATTTTACCCGGCGCGGACCCACCGACGGGCCATGCGCGTCAGCGTCATCGGCGGGAGTACGATCGGTCCGGAGACGGCGGCGGTCGCGGAGGCCCTCGGCGAGCGGCTCGCCGAGCGGGGCCACGCCGTGGTCTGCGGGGGCCTCGGCGGCGTCATGGCTGCTGTCTGTCGCGGGGCCCGGACGGCCGACGGCGAGACGATCGGGATCCTCCCGACCGACGACCGGAGAGACGCCAACCCCCACGTCACGACGCCGATCGCGACGGGGCTCGGCCACGCGCGTAACGCCCTCGTCGTCATGAACGGGGATGCCGCGGTCGCGGTCGACGGGGCGGGGGGCACGCTCTCCGAGATCGGGCTCGCACTCGCGCAGGGCCGTCCGGTGGCCGGAATCGACACGCACGACGTGGACGGCGTCGAGGCCGTCGACTCGCCAACGGCGGCGGTCACGTACGTCGAGCGGGCCGCGGGTGCGGACTGAAGCCGGTCAGTCGTTGAACTCGACGCCGGTCACGTCGAACCTGGCACCGCCTCGCGCCCCCTCGGAGACGGTGACCTCCCACCCGTGGGCCCTGGCGACCTCGCTGACGATGTTCAGTCCGAAGCCGGTCCCGTTCGCGCCCGTCGTGTACCCCACCTCGAACACGCGGTCGCGCGCTTCCGGCGAGATTCCCGGGCCGTCGTCCGCCACGAAGAACCCGGCCGGCAGGACCGCGCCGGCGCGCGTCGTCGTGTACATCGGGGAGATGTCGCCGATAACGACGACCACGTCGTCGCCGGCGTGTTCCACGCTGTTCCGGAACAGGTTCTCCAACAGCCGCTTCAGCCGCCCGCTGTCGGCGAGGATACGCCGGTCGGTGTCGACGGTCAGCGTGGCGTCGCCGGTCGCGACGTTCGCCCAACACTCGTCGGCGAGGGCCGCCAGTTCGACCGGATCGAGGTCTTCCGGCCGCTCGCCCTGTTCCGCGAGCGTCAACAGGTCGGAGAGTAGTTCCAGCGTCCGGTCGACCGCTGACGCCGCGTCGTCGACGTGTTCGCCGCCGCCCTCCGCTTGCGCCATCGCGAGCCGACCCTGCGCGACGTTGAGCGGGCTCCGCAGGTCGTGAGAGACGCCCTGGACGAACTCCTCGAACCGGTCGCGCTGCCGCTCCGCCTCCGCGACGGCGCGGGCGGACGCGACGGCGTTCGATACCCGGTGAACGAGGACGGGCGTCCGGTCCGAATCGGGACACGCCCTCGCGACGTCGGTGGCACCCGCGTCGAACGCCGCGGACACGGCGGGCGCGTCGAGCGTCTGGTCGGGGCAAAACAGGATCGGAAGCTCCGGGTGCCGATCGCGGGCCGTCGAAACGAGGGAGAGGCCGGTCCGTTCCGCCGGGTCGCCGACCGTGACCAGACAATCGACGGGCGAGTCCTCGATTATCTCCGCGGCCGCGTCGGCCCCCGCGACCGGCTCGACGGCGAGGCGGTCGTCCGCGCGCTCAAGCGAGTCCTTCAGCTCCGCGGCTCGGTCGGGCGTTCCCGCGGCGAGGACGACGGTGATCGAACCGCTGGGTGTGGACATCACGGAGAACCTTACCCTCAACGCCCGTCCGCTCGGCAGATAAACGTTGTTCCGACGCGCGCCGGCAGGGCCGCTTCCATCGAATGTTGGTCTTTCGCCGCTCGGCGCTCGCCGAGCCGATCGCTCGCGAGGCCGGCCCCTTCGACGAACGCTCACCGATCGAGCGTGTCGGGCCGCGGAACGGCCTAATTAGATATAATTAAATTTTTGTCGGCGGAGCGGGAGATGTTTGCCAATGAGCGAGTACACCACGATTTCACTGCGGAAGGAGTTCGTCGCGGACGTGGAGGAGTACATCGAAGACGAACCGTTCGGCTCCGTCAAGGAGTTCGTGAAACACGTCGTTGTTCAGGAGATGGAGTCGGACGACGGGGTCTCCGAGGCGGAGGCGAAGCAGATCGCACAGAAGCTCCGCGACCTCGGGTACATGGAATGAGCGGGAGCCACCGCGGACAGGGGGCGGTCCTCGACGGCCTCGACCGCGCCGACCTCGTCCTGCTCGCGATCCCGCTCGCGTTCTGCGCCGTGTACGCGGTCGGGTCGCTCCTCGCGCAGGGGAACGCGGTTCCCGTCGCTGGCGCGTCGCTCGCGGCCGGGGCCCTCGTGGTCGACGGGCTCTTTGTGCATCCGCCGAACGAAGCGTGACGGCGATTCCGCTCCGAGGACGGTACCCAAAAAAATAGCGTCTCCTGCTTCCGTGCGCCGCCCTACCAGGTGTCGTGGAACGTGTCGAACTCGATCGAGTCGAGCGGCTTCTCCCCGATCGCGGCCTCGTACTCGCCCGGCGTCAGCATCGGCTTGTGGAACCGCGGGCCGTCGTCGGTCGTGATCCGCGGGCAGCCGGTGTTGACGAACGCGTCCATGTCGAAGTTCCGGAGGCGGTCCGGCGTCACCTCGTCCATCGTGATCAGGTAGGCGTTGTCGTTGTTGTCGACGATCTCCTGGGCCTTCTCCCAGCGGCCCTGCCCGATCTTCGTACAGAAGATGACGCCCCACTTCTCGGCGTCCATCGCCTTGTGGACCGCGGCGTAGCGCTGCTTGAGGAACTGGTCGTGTTCGGCGACCGAGACGGCGTTGTTGACCGGGTCCGCGATGACGACGCGCTTGTCCGGGTGCTCCATCGCCAGCCCGACCGGGTGGAACTTCCCGCCGCCGACGTACAGCACCTGCTCGGCGTCGATGTCCGCGGAGGCGTAGTTACAGCCGAGCACCTGCCCCTCCTTCGTGAGGCGGTCGTCGCCCCGGCGGGTGTGGACCTCGTAGCCGCGTTCCTCCAGCCAGTCCGTCATCTCCTCGAACCGGTTCATGTGCTGGGCGGTCGTGACGAGGCCCACGTCGGCGTCCTCTTCGGGGGGCGCGAGTTCCTCCTCCAGCGCGTCCTCCATGATCGGGAACGGGTCGACGTTCGAGAACAGCGGGACGTAAACGATGCTGTCGGACTCCTTCATCGGCGTGTGGCCGAAGTGAACGAACACGTCCGTCCGCCGCATCAGGTACGTGTCGAGGTCGCAGGCCCCGTAGCAGGGCTGCCCCGAGAGCATGAACGTGACGTCGTCGGGTGCGACCTCGCGGAGGTCGTCCGCGACCTTCGGACCGCGGCGCTTGAGCCCCTCGGGGAACTGTAAGCCGACCTTCGAAGCGTCGCGCTCCTCGATGGCCTCCAAGATTCGGTCGAGCTCGTAGTCCCACTCGCGGTCGTGCTTGAGGGCCATCCCCGTCTTCGTCAGGTCGCCCTCGGTGGAGCCGCTCATGTCGACCGGATTGTGCGGCAGGACGGTTAAACGGCGCGTTCGACCCCGAGTTTCGTCCCAGACGTTCGTGATCGTCGGAATCCCTCGCCCCGCGCCGGGGTCGTCACGGCGTCTCGACGCGTCGCACTCGGCGTCCAAGTCGGCCGATCCTGAGACGACGAGCGGCCCGCCGAACCGACGCGCTGCCGCGGTCGACGGACCTAACAGCCGCCCTCGCTAACCCCGCACCGATGACCGAGATTCCGCTCGAACACGTTCACGTCGCCCCCGACGAGGAGTCCGGCGGCGAGCCCGCGCCCGCCGTCTTCGTCCTCCACGGGCGCGGCGCCGACGAGGAGGACCTCCTCCCGGTCGCGGCCGAACTGCCCGACGAGCTCCACGTCGTCAGCCTTCGCGCTCCCGATCCGCTTCAGGGCGGGTACACGTGGTACGAACTGGACCTCTCGGCGGGCGGGCTGGAGTCCAGCCAACCGGACGCCGACGACTTCCGGCGGAGCCTCGACCTGATCGGTGAGAGCGTCGAGCGCGCGGTCGACGCCTACGGACTCGACGCCGACCGGCTCGGGCTGCTCGGGTTCAGTCAGGGCGCGATAACGAGCCTCTCGCTCCTCTTGGAGGACCCTGACCGCTACGCGTGGGTCGTCGCCCTCCACGGGTACCTCGCGGAGTCGCACGCCGACCTCGACCCGGACGGGATCGAGGGGAAGCCGGTCTTCGTCGGCGCTGGCGCCGGCGACCGGGTGATTCCCGAGTCGCGGACGACCGCGGCCGTCGAACGGTTCGAAACTCTCGACGCCGATGTCGCGAGCGGGAGCTTCCCGGGCGGCCACGGCATCGGCCCGCAAGAGCTCGATGCCGTCGTCGAGTTCGTCGCGTCTCGGACGGCGTAGCGAACCCCGAACGTCGCCGCCGAGCCCCGGCTCCGGCAGGTTCAAACCGCTCGGCCACGATGTCAGAACATGAGCGTCGAACAGGTCTCCATCGAGGACCTCGGTCGAGAGCTCGGCGAACGCATCGCCGAAACCCCGGAGTACGAGCGCTTCGAGGAGACGAGGGCCGCGGTCCAGCGAGACGAGGAGGTACAAGCGGCGATCGACGAGTTCGAGCAGCTTCGCGCGGAGTTCATGCAGGCCCGCCAGACCGGGCAGGCGACGAACGCCGAACTTCAGCGCGTTCAGGAGGCGCAGGACGAGCTCCACTCGATGCCGGTGATGAGCGAGTACCTCGACGCACAAGACGAGCTGAACGAGACCCTCGAAGCGATCAACGAAGCCATCTCGGAGCCCCTCGCGGTCGACTTCGGTGGGGAAGCCGGCGGCTGCTGTCAGGACTGACTCGCGGACTACGCCCGTCGTTCCGGCGAGCCGAACGCCCGCACCCCCGGCGACCGGCCCGCTCCTTATGACGAATACCGACGCACCACCCCCGTGATAGCCGTCGCCGGCGGCAAGGGCGGAAGCGGAAAGACGACCACCACCCTCGGGCTCGCGCGCGCACTCTCGCGGCGCGGCGCGCGGACCATCGCGGCCGACGCCGACTGGGGTCTGCCGAACCTCGCGCGGCTCGCAGCGGAGACCGCGACCGACGGCGGTCCGGCCGATCCCGATCTCCCTAGCGGTCCAGAGGACGAGACGACGGTCCGCGACGCGGTCCGCGGGACCGTTCCGGTCCGTCCCGACCGCTCCGAGCCGACCGTTCTCGCCGCCCCGGACGCGCCGCGATCGGTCGACGCGTTCGGAGCGCTCGCGGCGCTCGACGGCGCGACGCCCGACGGCGCGCCGGTGTTGCTCGACTGCCCGGCGGGCGCGTCGGCGGACGCGGCCGCACCGCTTCGGGCCGCGGACCGCGCGCTGATCGCGACGCCGCTCCGCCGCGCCGCGCTCCGTGACGCCGCGAAGACGGCGGCGATCGCTCGCCGCCTCGACTGCCCGCCGGTCGGGGCGGTCGCCGTCGGCGAGGCGAGCGTACCGGACTCGGTTGCGACGCTGCTCGGCTGTCCCGTCCTCGGTGCGGTTCCCGACGGCGGAGCCGAGCCGCTGTCCGACCCCGCGGTCCGGAGCGCGTACGACGAACTCGCTCGGCGACTCGGCGAGACGGCGGCGGCGGACGGGTGGCAGATCGCGTGAGAATCACGGACGCGGCCGACTCCGGGGCGGCGGATTTCGGTGGCGAGACCGGTCGAGAGAGCCGCCACCGACAGACCCAAACCTCCACGGGCGGCAGCGATCATATGGAGACGCTTCCGACCGGGGTCTCGGTGCTGGACCGACAGTTCGGCGGGGGGTTCCCGAGCGGTAGCGTCGTCGTGTTGAAGGCGAACCCCGACAGCCAGTCCGAGCTCATCTTGGACCGGTTCGCCCGCGTTCGGAGGTGCCGCTACCTCACGACCGTCCGATCGGCCGGGGCGGTGGAGGCGGCGCTCAGCCGCGACGGGGACGGGGAGACGACGGTGGAGGCCACCGACGAGATCGGCGACCTCGACGAGGCGGCGTCGCTCACGACCGATCTCCCGGAGGAGGGAACGCTGATCGTCGACTCCGTGGAGCCGCTGGAGCGCGGCGCGTCTCCGGCGGCGTACGCCGAGTTCCTCGACGGCGTGCGTGCTCGGGTCGACGACGCCGACGGCGTCGCGCTGCTCCACGCGCTCCGCGGCGGGGAGGACCCGCAGGCGCGCCGGATCACGGAACAGGTCGCGGACATCGTGTTCGACCTCCGGACGACGGTCACCGGGACCGAGATCGCGAACCGGCTCGTCGTCGCCAAGTTCCGCGGCGGCGCCGCCTTGGAGGAGCCGCTGAAGTTGAAACTCACCGACGAGGTCGCCGTCGACACGAGCCGCGACATCGCCTGACGCGGCCGATCGCTTGATTCGGCTACGACACGACGGACGCGAGAAGTGTTAGCGCGCCGACGACGGCCGAAGCGATCGCCCAGTTTCGCGCGGTGTCGAACGCTCCGTACGGCCCGCCCTTCCGCGAGAAGAGGTACGACGCGTACACGGCGAGCGGCGCCAGCGTCGGGAGCGTCGCAACCGAGACGACGGCGGTGAAGCTCGACAACAACGCGACCGCGACGGTCGTCGCGCCCGCGACCGCGGCGACGAGCGCGTCCTCGCGTGCCCGTTCGATCTCCATACCGGTGTGGGCGCGGCGTCGGGCAAAAGCGATCCGTTCGTCGGTCGACCTGACGCTGCGGGCTGAGCCACCGGAGTGAGTGGCGGCGTAGCGCGGCCGCTCGAGGCACCAGCGTCTCGAAGAAGCGAAACTCGGCAGCGACGGGGTCCGTTACTCTTCGTCGATCTCGTCGACGATCTCGTCGGCGTCGACGTCGACGTCCTCGAGCGCCTCCTCGATGTCGACATCGCCGGCGCCGGCGCCGCCCATGCCGCCCATCATGCCGCCGAGGCCACCCATGCCGCCGCCCTCGATGACCTCCTCGATCACGACGCGGTCGAGGTCGAGGCGGTCCATGAGGTCCTGCGCGATCTGCTGTTTCTGGAACATCCACTGCTGGTTCATCTGCATCGCCTGCGTCGCGGTGACGTAGAGGATGTCCTTCTCGACCTCCTCGGTCTCGACGGTCTCCTCGCCGTCCTCGTCCTCCGTGACGGTCTCCTCCTCCTCGGTCTCCGTCTCGATGCGGACCTCGGGCGCCTCCTGGAGGTACATCCCGAGCATGCCGGCGGCCTGCTCCTCGCGGTCGTCGATGGCTTCGAGGATCTCGTACTCGTACTCGAGGTCCTCGCCGGCGAGCGGGTGGTTAAAGTCGACGCGGGCGCGGCCGCCGATGATCGTCTCGAGGTGGCCCTGCTGATTGTCGATCTGGACCTGCGCGCCGGGGTAGCGGCTGTCCTCGGGGATCTTGTCGGCCTTGACGGTCTCGACCTCGTCGGGGTCGTACTCGCCGAAGGCGTCGTCGGCCGGGACGTCGACCGTTCCCTCGTCGCCGACGGCGCCGCCGATGAACGCCTCCTCGACGGAGGGGAACACGTGGCCGGCACCGAGCGCGATGATCCGGGGCTCGAAGTCGTACTCGTCGACGTCGATCTCGGCGTCCTCGGCCGTCTCCTTGTCGGTCGTGTCGATGACGCGGTCGTCGTCGGCCGTTCGGATCGTGTACGCGACGCGGACGAAGTCGCCGTCTTCGAGTCCGTCAGCGTCAGTCTCGGTCTCGGTCTCCTCGGCCTCGGCGGCCGCGTCCGCTTGCTCCTGATCGCTCATACCTGAAGGTCACCTGTTACACCCTTAAGAAGCACGGTTCGGCCCGAAGCCCGCCGACGAGCGGGCGACAGCGGCGATTCGGCGGCCGACGCGCCGGCCTACGGGTCGCGGCGGTTCGTCGCGGAGCACGGCGGCGTCCCGCGCTCCTTATGAGCGGTCCGACCGCAGTGCCGGGCATGTACGAGGTCGAGATCAAGGTACCGGCGGACCTGGACGCGACGCGAGAGCGCCTCCGCGAGGTCGGGGCCGAGCACGTCGCCGCCAAGCGACAGCGCGACACGTACTACGACGCGCCGCACCGCGAGTTCGCCGAAACGGACGAGGCGCTCCGGATCCGGCGCGAGATGCCGCTGTCGGACGGCGAGGGGTCGGCGTCCTCCGCCGACGACCCGGCGGCGACGATCACCTATAAGGGACCCCTCCTCGACGAGGCCTCGAAGACCCGCGCCGAACACGAGACGGGCGTCGACGACGGAGAGGCGCTCGCGGCGGCCCTCTCCGGGCTCGGCTTCGAGCCGGCCGCGACGGTGGAGAAGCGGCGCGAGTTCTGGGCGTACGACGGGTTCACCGTGACGCTCGACGCCGTCACCGGGCTCGACGAGTACGTCGAGATCGAACGCGCCGTCGAGTCCGAAAGCGAGGTCGACGCGGCGCGCGAGGCAGCGATCGAGGCGCTCGACCGGCTCGGCCTCGACGCCGACGACCAGGTTCGCACCTCCTACCTCGGGCTGCTGCTCGCCGGCGAGGACGACTGAGGCAGTCAGCCGTCCCCGTCCCCCGTCGGCCGCTTCTCGGAGAGGACCGTCCGCTCGAACTCGCAGACTAAGACGTCGTCGTCGCCGTCGACGATCTTGAACGCTTCCACGCGCATGGTGACGACGCCGCGCTCGCCGTCGCTCGTCTCGCGCTTGTCGGTGACCGTCGAGCGGGCGCGGATCGTGTCGCCGTGGAACACCGGGTTCGGGTGTTCGACGCCGTCGTACGAGAGGTTCGCGACGATGGTGCCGTCGGTCGTCTCCGGGATCGACATCCCGACCGCGAGCGACATCGTGTACAGTCCGTTCACCAGTCGCTCGCCGAACTCCGTCTCCGCGGCGAAGTCGGCGTCGAGGTGGAGCGGCTGCTGGTTCATCGTCATGTCGCAGAAGCGCTGGTTGTCGGCCTCGCTTATCGTCCGCCGCGTCGCGTGGTCGATCGTCTCGCCGACTTCGAACTCCTCGTAGTACAGTCCGGGCATGGGCCCCCGCTCGACCGGCGGCGTGAAATCGGTACCGCTCTCGGGGCGGCCGTCGGGTTTTATTTGCCCGCCCGCGCACCCCCGCACATGCCACGCCGAAGCCTGCTGTTCTCGCCCGGCGACAGCCCCGAACTCATGCGGAAGGCGCCGGGAACCGGCGCCGACGTGATCTGTTTCGACCTCGAGGACGCCGTCGCGCCCGGCCGGAAGGACGAGGCGAGGGCGGCGGTCCGCGAGGTGCTCGCGGACCCCGCCTTCGACCCGGACGCGGAGGTCTGCGTCCGGCTCACCGCCGAGTCGCCCGCGGCCGACCTCGACGGAGTGATCGGTACCGACAGAGAGGGGGGCGGCGACGCGGTCACCCTCGACGCGGTGATGCTCCCGAAGGTCGAGGGCGCGGGTCGGGTCGAGCGCGTCGCCGAACTGTGCGCCGAGCGGGGCCGCGATCCCGCAGTGTTCTCGCTCGTCGAGACGGCGGCGGGCGTCCTCGCGGCGGAGGCGATCGCGGCGGCGGAGGCGACCGACGCGGTCGCGTTCGGCGCCGAAGACCTCGCCGCGGACGTGGGCGCGACCCGGACCGACGAGGGGACGGAGGTGCTGTACGCCCGCGAACACGTCGTCCTCGCCGCGAGCGCGGCCGGCGTCGACGCGCTCGACACGGTCTACACGGACTTCTCGGACGAGTCGGGGCTCCGGGAGGACGCCGCGTTCGCGCGCCGGCTCGGCTACGACGGGAAGCTGGCGATCCACCCGGCGCAGGTAGGCCCGATCACCGAGGCGTTCACCCCGGACCCGGACGACGTCGAGTGGGCCGCGGCGGTCCTCGACGCCCGCGACGAGGCGGAGGGGGAGGGACGCGCCGTCTTCCAGGTGGACGGCGAGATGATCGACGCGCCGCTGATCGCGCAGGCGGAGCGGATCCTCGACCGCGCGCCCGACGGGACCCGCTGAGTCGGATCGGTGGCCCGGCCGGCGTTCGGGTCGCGATCCGCCCGGCTGTCGCTGTGGACGGGGTCGACCCGCATCGCTCGATCGGCGTCGATGCGCGTCGTTCGGACGGTGTCGGCACGCACAATTTCCGTACCGGTCGCCACAGTTAACCACCGCCCACCGAGACTGATCGTATGACTACGGAGGCGAATCCGTTCGAGAGCCTGCGGGAGCAGGTAGACGACGCCGCGGCGGTCGTCGACGCCGACTCGGGCGTCATCGAGCGCCTGAAGAACCCGGAACGGGTGTTGGAGACGAACCTGACGTTCGAGCGCGACGACGGCTCGCTGGAGACGGTGCGCGCGTACCGCGCGCAGTTCAACGGCGACCGGGGGCCGTACAAGGGCGGGATCCGCTATCACCCGGGCGTCACCCGCGACGAGGTGAAGGCGCTGTCGGGCTGGATGGCGTACAAGTGCGCCGTCGTCGACGTCCCGTACGGCGGCGGCAAGGGCGGCATCGCGATCGATCCGGCGGACTACTCCGAGTCCGAGCTGGAGCGACTCACGCGGGCGTTCGCGACGGAACTCCGGCCGCTGATCGGCGAGGACCGCGACATCCCCGCGCCGGATGTCAACACCGGCCAGCGGGAGATGAACTGGATCAAAGACACCTACGAGACCCTCGAAAACACCACCGCCCCCGGCGTCATCACGGGGAAGGCGCTCGACTCCGGCGGCAGCGAGGGTCGCGTCGAGGCGACCGGTCGCTCCGTCGCGCTGTCGGCCCGCGAGGCGTTCGACTGGCTCGGCCGCGACGTCGCGGACGCGACCGTCGCGGTTCAGGGGTACGGCAACGCCGGGTCGATCGCGGCGGCGCTGCTCGACGACCTCGGCGCCGACGTGGTCGCGGTCTCCGACTCCGCCGGCGGGATCCGCGACCCCGAAGGGCTCGACCCCCGCGACGTGAAGGCGCACAAGGCCGAGACCGGGTCGGTGACGGGCTACCCCGGCGCCGACGGCCTCACGAACGACGAGCTGCTCACGCTCGACGTCGACTGCCTCGTCCCGGCCGCGCTGGAGAACGCGGTCGACGCCGAGCTCGCGGCGGACGTCGGCGCCGACCTGATCGTCGAGGCGGCGAACGGTCCGCTCACGCCCGACGCCGACGACGTGCTCGCCGACCGCGACGTCAACGTCGTCCCCGACATCCTCGCGAACGCGGGAGGCGTCACCGTGTCGTACTTTGAGTGGGTCCAGAACCGACAGCGGTTCAGTTGGACCGAGGCGCGCGTCAACGAGGAACTGGAACGCGTGATCACGGAGGCGTTCGACACGCTGGTCGACACCTACGAGTCGAACGACGTTCGCAACCTCCGCACCGCGGCGTACGTCGTCGGTATCGGTCGGATCGTGGACGCGTACGATCAGGCCGGAAACTGGCCGTAACGGGACTCTTTCGCCGTTTCAAAGGGCGCTCTACTCCAGCGTCGCGTCGCGGACCTCGATGTGACCGCGGTCACCCTCCCAGACCGTGTCGTACGTCAGGTCGATGCGGCGGTCCATGTGCGGGCCGTCGACGACGTACGTCTCGAACTCGCCGCCCTCGCCGAGCGGGTGGACGCCGTACTCCTCGCGGAGCGCGAGCAGGTCGTCGAGCGCGTCCGCGTCGTACCGTCGTCCGAGCCATGATTCGTCGAGCCCGTACGCCGCCACTTGGATGATCCGGATCTCGAAGTCGGCGTCGAACATCGCCTCCGCGAGTTCGACCGGGTCCCGCTGCCACAGCGGGGCGAACAGGTCGATCCCGAGCCGGTCGCACATCCCCCGAATCCGGTCCGTCTGGAACTCGCTCTCGACGGCGCCGGCCGTGACGCCGGCGAGGTCGAGGTCGTCCGCGGCGGCGATCTCTCGGAGCGCCGCCTCCATCGGCTCCAGCTCCGCGTCGCCCTGCGCGCCGGCGTCGTCGACGTCTGCGGCGCCGAAGTCGTCCGGCGACACCTCGACGAGGTCGACGCCGACGCTCTCGGCCGCGAGTTCGGCGAGCTCGGTCGCCGGCGTGTGGTACATGTACGAGTCGCCGGCGGGGTGGACGGTCAGCAGCCGCGAGACGTCGAGCCCTTCCTCCAGCGCGCGGTACAGGGCCCACGAGGAGTCCTTGCCGCCGGAGAAGAGGCTCACCCAGTTGCTCATGAGCGGGAGAGGGAGTCGCGCGGATAAAGAGTCGGCGGTCGGACGGCGAGGGAGCCGCGAATCGCACGCCGCACGCGGGACCGGCCGCGGCGAACGCGCCGCCTCAGTCGGAGATGAACTCGTTGTCGCGCCAGTTGACGCCGCCGTCGCCCTCGCCGGCGCCCTGCGGGCTCTCGACGACCTCGATGCTGGCGGGACGGGGTTCACCTTCGACGATCCGGGTCGCCTCCAGTTCGCCGTCCTCCTCCGTGATCGCGGTGAGCGTCCCCTTCTCGGAGAGCGTCGCGATCTTGCGGAGCACGCGGAACATCGGGTACTGGAGCGCGGAGTTCTGGAGGACGGTCTCGCGGTCGCCCTTGAAGCAGGCGAACTCGACGAGCTCGGAGGGGATCTCCTCCTCCTCGTCGTCCATCCACTGGGGGCCGCCGGCGCGGGGCGGTTCCTCCTCCCAGACGCGGGTCTCCGTGACCGACGCCTTCAGCTGCGCCGTGGGCGTGTACTTGCTGATCGACTCGTCGTCGGACAGGGCCTTGATGATGAGTGTGTTGTTTCGACGCGTGATGTCGATGTCGTCGATCTCCTCCGGCAGATCGGGGTCTTCGTCGAAGTACGTCTCTACGTCTTCGAGTGGCAGTTCGAGCGTCGAATGGAGTCGGAACACGCGGCCTGTCATTGTTTGTGGAATGCGGTGGGGTCGAACCGGTGGTCACGGCGGCGGCGGCAACGGCCGCACCTACCGTAGCTACGCACCGTAGGTTTATATGGACTGCCCTTCGATGTGTCAGGATCCGCGTACACGTCGCGCCCGGACCGGAGGATCAACGGCGGGGGCGACGGCTCACTCAGCGCCCAGTTCCGCGGCGAGCTCGCCGCGCTCGTCGAGTTCGCCGAGCACGTCGCTGCCGCCGACGAACTCGCCGTCGACGAACGTCTGCGGAATCGTCTCCCACCCGCTGTGAGACTCCAGCGCCTCGCGGTACTGCGGCAGCGCGGGCAACACGTCGACCGTCTCGAACTCCTCGACGTGCTGGGAGATCAGCTCGACGGCGCGCTGGGAGTAGCCGCACTGGGGCATCAGACGGTTCCCCTTCATGAAGAGTACCACGTCGTTGTCGGCGAGGACCGTCTCGACTCGCTGTTCGATCTCTTCGGCGTCGGCGTCGGCTTCGGGACTGAACGTCATACGGCTCGATACGCGACGCCGAGGCAAATGGGTTCCGCACGGGCGGGCGACGTGACGGGCCGACCGCCGACCGGCTCGGCGCTTACTCCTCGCGGTCGACGCGCACCACGTCGACGAGCGAGTAGACCGGAACGCCGTCGATGTCGTCGTACCCCATCTTGTCGACGAGGACGACGCACGCGACCGGCTCGCCGCCCTGCTCGCGGATCGCGTCGATCGACTCCCGCATCGTCGTCCCGGAGGTGATGATGTCGTCGACGACGTAGCAGTCGCGGTTCCGGATCGCGGCGAAGTTCCGCGAGAAGCCGCCGCCGTGCTCGTCGATGTCGCCCTCATCCCACTGGTGTTTCGCGGGGGCGTACGTACCGAGGTCGGTGTCGAGCCGGTCGGCGACCGCGGTCGCGAGCGGCGCGCCCGCCTTCTCGATGCCGACGGTCAGGTCGACCGCCTCGCCCTGTTTGGCCAGCAGGTCCGCCATCGCGCTCGCCGCGAAGCCGAGGCGGGTCGAGTCGCGCCCGAGCGCCGACCAGTCGACGTGGATGTCGGCCGACGCCGCCGCGTCCGCGGCCGCCTCGTCCGTCTCGGCGCCGCCGCCGCGCTCGACCAGCCAGCTCGCCGTCTCGCGGGAGACGTTCAGTTCGTCCGCGATCTCTCCCTTCGAGAGCCCCCGCTCCGCGAGCTCGGCAGCGCTGTCGATGAGGTCGTCAACGTTCTTCATACGCGGCAAATTCGACCGCCGTTTTAATAGTCGTGTCGTCATCCGCGAACGCGGCCTCGAAGTCGTCGAGCCCGTGGACGCCGGTCACGAGATCATCGAGGAACCCGTCGGAGAGTCGCGAGAGCGACTCGACGGCCGACTCGAAGTGCCCGTACCCGGAGTTGACGCTGCCGACGAGCGCCTTGTTGTGGAGGACGAACTCCCGGTGGAGCCGGCCGCCGTCGATTTCGAACTCCCAGTCCCCCGGGACGCCGAGGAGCGCGCCGACGCCGTTGGGCGCGAGCGCCTCGATCGTCTCGAAGGCGTGGGGCGCGTAGCCGGTCGCCTCGAAGACGAGGTCCATCGGTTCGTACACCTCTGGCACCTCCGGGATCGCGGTGTCGTTGGAGTTCACGTACGTCGCTCCGAGCGACTCGATGATCTCGATCGTCGGGTCGGGGCGCTCGCGCCGTCCGAGACAGTAGATCCGGTCGAACGACTCGTCGAGGGTCGCCACGGTCAGCAGGCCGAGCGACCCGTTCCCCAGCACGAGCGCCGACTCGGGCTCCCAGTGGAACGCCGACCGGCTGGCGTACGCGTGCTCGATCGCCTTCTCCGCGATCGAGACCGGTTCGACGAGGAAGCCCCAGTCGGCGAGCGCCGGGGGGATCTCGACGAGAAACTCGGCCGGGCTGGTGAAGTACTCCGCCATGAACCCGTGCGCCCCGACGATGCCCCGCTCGTGGTACTCGCCGTCCGGCGCCATGTCGGGCTCGCCGCGCGCGAAGTACTCGTTGGCGCCGTTCGGCGGGCGGCGGACCGTCGGGACGACGACATCGCCGACCTCGAACGGCGTGTCGTTCGGCTCCTCGATCACGCCGACGGCCTCGTGACCCAACACGAGGTGGTCCTCGCCCGCGGGCGCCCCGCCGTGCCCGCCGGCGATGACCTCGTGGTCGGTCCCGTCGACGCCGACCCGGAGCGTCCGAACCAGCGCCTCGCCGGGCGCGGGCTCCGGTCGCGGTCTCTCTGTCACGACCGGTTCGTCGGCTCCCTCGTAGACGGCAATCGCGTCCATACCACGACCCAAGCGGTCGGCCCTCAAAAGATTTCTTTTATTTCGAGTAAACACGTGTGGGGACTCCACCGTGGAGTTTTCACCCGGTCGGCCGTACTCGCTGGCGTGTGTACACTGACTCTGGCGTGGCGGACGTTCGGCGACGCCCCCGTCGCGCTCGCCGCCACCCGCGACGAGGCGCACGACCGCCCGAGCGAACCGCCGGCACTCCGAGAGGGCGACGGCGATAGCGGGCAGGGTGACGGCGGAGACGACGGCGAGGGGTTCGACGGCGGCGGCCGGTACGTGGCCCCGCGCGACGCTGAGGCCGGCGGTACGTGGATCGGCCTCTCCGAGGACGGTCTCGTCGTCGCCGTCACGAACCGCTGGCTCGACGCCGACCGCGAGGGCGACCGCTCCCGCGGGCTGCTCGTGCGCGACTGCCTGACGGCCGCCTCCGCGGAGGACGCGGTGCGGACCGTCGAGCGCGAACTCGACGAGCGCGCGTACGACGGCTTCAACCTCGTCCTCGCCGACGACCGCGCGGCGTTCCTCTTGGCGTACGACGGCGGCCTCGCCGTGACCCGGCTCGACCCGGGCGTCCACGTGATCGGCAACGTCGGCGGCGTGGTCAACGGGACGGAGCGGTTCGCGGTCCCCGAGCGACGCCGGGCGTTCGGCGAGGAGCGGGCCGACAGCACGAGGCGGATCGCGGCCGCGCTCGCCCCGGAGCCGGGGGAGTCGGGAGCGTCGTGGCTCGACTGCGCGAGCGCCGTCCTCGCGGACCACGAGTACGGCGCCTGCCTCCACGGCGACGGGTTCGGAACGCGCTCGTTCACCCGGATCCGGACCGGCGGCGACCCCGCCGTCGCGTACGCCGACGGACCGCCCTGCGAGACGCCGGCCGAGGCGGTGCCGCTCCCGGCCGACTTCGCGACGGGCCGGGCGTAGCGGGGCGGAGCGGAGCGTACCCCGGCCGCCGTGCGACTCGGTACCGAGACGGGCGGAGCGTTTTTACCTCGGAGACGGACGTAGCGGTCATGCGGCTCCTCGTCTTCGGCGACCTCCACCTGAAGCCCGCGGCCGACGACTACGACCTCGCCGCGGTGTCGCCGCCGGCGGACGTCGACGCCGCGCTCGTCCTCGGCGACCTCACGCACCGCGCGGGCGACGACGATGCCGAGCTGGCCCGCCGGTTCATCGGGCGACTCGCGCCGGACGTCCCGGTCGTCTACGTCCCGGGGAACCACGACCCAGCGCCGATGCCGGGGGAAGTGGTCGACACCGCTCTCGGGGCCACCGCGGAGCACCTGAGCGCGCGGACGCTCGGGAACCTCACCGTGGTCGGGTGGGGCTGCGAGCGCCGGTCGCTCGCTCCGTCGCTCCCGCAGACCGACTTCGACGCGCTCGACCCGCGGACGGCCCCTCGCGAGGACCGGAGACACGCCGCCGACCGTCTCGCGGACGACCTGCTCGACGCGTGTCACCGCGTCGTCAGCGGAGCGGCGTCGACCGAGGAGGTCGCCGCGTCGCTGGGCATCGCGGACGAGGAGGCGGTCGCGTTCCACCGCGGAATGGCCGAAATCGAGACGACGTACGAGCGGCTTTCGGACCGCCTGCGGCGCCGTTCCGACGTGCTGCTCGCGACGCACGTGCCTCCGTTCGGTACCTCCTTCGATCGCCACCACGCGCTCGGTACGCGCGAGACGGACCGCGAGCACCTCCACACCGGATCGATTGCGCTCGCCCTCGCGGTCCGAGACCACGACGTGTTCGCCGCGTTCAGCGGTCACTCGCACGCGTTCGGGTACGACCCCGGTGACGGCGACGGCGGTCGACCGCACCTGCTCAACCTCGGCTTCCGCGGCGTCGGCGTCGTGACTGTCGGCCCGGCGCGGGGAGAGTTCGCGTTCACGCGCTGGTGAGGCGGCGCTCGCGCGGGCTCGGGGCGGGCCGAGCGGAAGGCCAGTTTTAACCGATTCGGGAGGCGTGAGAGAGTATGAGCGCGTCTGAAATCGAGTCCGACCTGTCGGCGGACGAGCGCGCCGGTCTCGAACTCATCCGCGAGACCGGCGGCATCCACCAGAGCGACTTCTGGAAGGAACTCGATGTCTCGTCGCGGAAGGGGAGCCGCATCGCCGATGCGTTAGAGGAGTCGGGCCTGATCCAGCGGGAGGACACCGTCTACAACGGCCACAACACCTACTACCTGGAGCCCGCCCCGCGCGACCTCGACTTCTCGCTGCTTATGGCCGACGACATGCTCTCGCCGTTCATCGGCGAGGAGGAGGTCGACGCGCAGGCGGACGCCTTCTCGCAGTGGATGATGAACCTCGCGTACGAGGAGTACTGAGGCCGGCGGCAGGCGACTCTGCGCCGCCCCGCTTCGAATACGGTCCTGCCAGTTTCATCGACGTTCGCAGCCCACCGCTGCCCCGAGGGTTTTACTCGATCGGATCCGGATCGATCCCGTATGAACAGGGCCCTCCCGCTCGCACTCGGCGTCGGCGTCGTCCCCGCGCTCGGCGTGTACGCGCTGGTCTCGTCGGTCCCGACCGCGCTCGGAACCGCCGCCGTCTACGTCGGCGCGGCGTACTTCTACTTCGCGTTCGACATCTCGCTGCTCGCCGCCGCACCGCGGTTCGACGACCGCAGCGACAGGCTCGGGTACGGCGTCGGCCTCTTCGGACTGAGCGTCACCCCGATCCTGTTCGCGCAGTCCGCCGGCGGCGGCGACGCGACGGTGTTCGGCTTCGTGATCGCGTTCTTCGGCGCGGTCGCCTTCCTCACCCTCAGCGAACAGGCGCGCCGCCGTCGCGGCGGCGGAGAATGAGACCGCGGCGGCGCTTGGCTGCGGTCAGAGGAACAGGACTCCGAACAGTGCGATCCCGACCGCCAGCGTCAGTATCAGCACGCTGCGGCCGATCCCGGACTTGATCTCGACGTCGCTGCCGACGCGTCGGACGGCCGCCTGCGGGTCGGTGACCGTCCGGACGGTCGCCGTCGTGAGCCCGACGACGGCGCGGTCGACGGCGGCGTAAAGCTCCGTGACGCCGACCACGAGCCCGCGGGTGCCGTAGAACACGGCGGGGTTGTACAGCGAGTCGACGTCCGGGACCCGCCCCAGCTTCGAGAGCGGCCTCTTGGTGAGCGCGAAGCCGATCAGGCCGAGGACGGCGAGGGCGACGCCTTCGATCAGGTGGTCGACGGTGTACGTCTTGTACACCTTCTCGACGACGGCCTCGCTCGTCACGTCGAACGGGAGGATCCCGAACAGTCCCACGTCGGCCGGGACGACCGCCGCGAGCGGCGAGGTGGGAACGAGGACGCCGTAAGCGACGCAGAGCACCGCCACCGCGCCCATCGCGACGCTCTGCCCCCGGTTGGCGTCCCGCACGTCGCCGTCGTAGCTCCCGTGGAAGAACGCGTAGTAGCCGAACTTGATGAACGACATGAACGTCCCGATCCCGCCGAGCAGGAGCAGCCATTCGAGCGTATGGAAGTCGCCGATCGGGAGCGGGCCCTTCGGGAAGGTGTAGTGGCTCCCGGAGATGATGATCCCCTTGCTGACGAAGCCGTTGAACCCGGGGAACCCCGCGATCGACAGCGCGGCGATCGTGAACGCGCCGGCGGTGACCGGCATGTCGCGGGCCAGCCCGCCCAGCTTCTTCAGGCTCTCCTCGCCGGTCCGGTAGACGACGACGCCGGCCGTCATGAAGAGCAGCCCCTTGTAGAGGATGTGGTTGAACACGTGGGCGAACGCGCCGGCCTGCGACAGGGCCGACCCGATGCCGACGCCGGCGATCATGTAGCCGACCTGCGACTGGATGTGGTACGAGAGCAGCCGCCGCATGTCGTTCTGGAACAGCGCGAACGTCGCCCCGAACACGGCCATCCCGCCGCCCATGTAGGCGATCGCGACGTGCCCGTCGGGGAACGCCCGGTACATCCCGTAGACGCCCGTCTTGGTCGTGAACACGCAGAGGAAGACGCTGGCGGCGATGTGCGGGCGCGGATACGTGTCGGGGAGCCACGCGTGGAGGCCGATGAACCCGACGTTGACGCCGATGCCGACGGCGGCGAGCGCGGCCGGGAGCCCTGCCACGATCCCCGCCGTCTCGGGGCCGCCCGGCACCGTGGCGAACAGGAAGGTCCCCTTCGCGACGTAGTTACCGAGTATCGCCGCCATCAGCAGCGTCCCGCCGAGGCCGTGGAGCAGCGCGTACCGGAAGCCGGCCCGGACCGCCTCGCCGCGGTAGTGCCAGACGAGCAGCGTGCTGGTGACGGCCATCAGCTCCCAAAAGAACAGCAGCGTGAGCCAGTCGCCGGCGAACACCGCGCCGAAGCTCGTCGCGACGTAGGAGAACGCGAACGCGGTCTGAATGCTCTCGGCCTCGCTCGCGTACGAGTAGAGGACGGCGACGACGCCGATGATCCCGAATATCAGCCCCATGAGCCGCGAGAACTCGTCGACGTTGAGCAGGATGGCGTCGAAACCGAGGAACGTGGCCTGGAGGTGCGCGCCCGCCGGGACGGTCCACGCCCAAGCCACCGCGACCCCGGACGCGGCGACGCCCAGCGCGTGCCCGACGCGGCGGGGCGTGAGGGCGATCAGCGCGGCGATGACGAGGAGGACCGGACCGGGCGGGAGGGCAGTGAGCGCGGCGGTCATCAGCCCATCACCCCCGGGAGCGAACCGACGACGGTCTCGATTATCCGGAGGAACACCGCCGTCCGCGGGACGACGCCGAGCAGGACCGAGAGGCTCGCGGCCGTCAGGATCGGCCCGAGCATGAACCACGTGCTCTCGGCGCCGCGCCAGCCACGAACGTCCCACCCGCCCGCCGGCGGGCCGCCGTGGTGGTCGTCGTGACCCTCGTGCGTCGCCGCCTCGTGGTCATCGCCGTGCGCTGCGGTCTCGTCAGCGCTCGCGTGCGTCGCGGCCTCGTGGCCGCCGTCGGCGCGGGGGCTCCCGCGGCCGCCGAGCGCCGCGGTCACGAGCGGCTTCTTGTCGTGCCCGTCCGGTGACTCGAAGTACGCCTGGTACACGATCGGCCAGAAGTACGCGATGTTGAGGACGCCGGACACCAGCAGCGCGCCGGCAAACACGAGGCCGCCGCCCTCCAGGGCGCCGATGACGATGTACCACTTGCTGACGAACCCGGCTATCAGCGGGATGCCGGCCATCCCCGCGGCTGCGACGGCGAACGCCGCCATCGTCAGCGGCATCCGGTCGCCGATGCCGGCCATGTCGCTGATGTCGTCCGTGTGGGTCTCGACGTGGATTGCGCCCGCACAGAAGAAGAGGGTGAGCTTCATGAACGCGTGCGCCGGGATGTGGAGCAGCCCGCCGACGAGCGCCTCGCCCTCCAGCAGCGCGAGCCCGAGGACGATGTACGACAGCTGGCTGATCGTCGAGTACGCCAGCCGCCGCTTGAGGTTGTCCTGCCGCAGTGCGATGACGCTCGCGGTCAGGAGCGTGATCGCGGCGACGACCGCGAGCGGCGCCGCCACGCCCAGCTCCGCCATCGTCTCCGTGCCGAACACGTCAAGCACGACGCGGGCGATGCCGAAGATGCCGCTCTTGACGACCGCGACCGCGTGGAGCAGCCCCGAGACCGGCGTCGGCGCGACCATCGCGTCGGGGAGCCACGAGTGGACCGGCATCAGCGCCGCCTTGACGCCGAACCCGCCGGCGAGGAGGCCGAACGCCACGCGCGCCAGCGTCGGGTCCGCGCCGGCGAGCGCCTCGATCCCGCCCGGCGTGAACGCCGTGGTGCCCGTCAGCACGTAGACGAGCGCGGTCCCGCCGAGCACGGCCACGCCGCCGCCGAAGGTGTACGTGAGGTACTTCCGACCGGCCGCGCGGGCCTCGTCGGTCTCGTCGTGCGTGACCAGCGGGTACGTCGACACCGTCAGCAGCTCATAGAAGACGAACAGCGTGACGAGGTTCGCCCCGAACGCGACCCCGACGGCCGAGGCGAGGCTCGCGGCGAACGAGGCGAAGTAGCGGGTCTGCGCGTGTTCGCTCAGTCCGCGCATGTACCCGATGGAGTAGAAGCTCGTGACGATCCACAGGAGGCTCGCGAGCAGCGCGAACAGGATCCCGAGGGGGTCCGCGCGGAGCACGAGCGAGATACCGTCGCCCAGCTCGCCGATCCGCGTGACGTAGGTGGTCCCCGAGAGGACGCCGGGGACCATGCTGGCGACGAGGGCGAACTTCGTCGCGGCGACGGTGAGGGTGACGCCCTCACGGACGTTCGGCCGCGATCGGAGCGAGAGGATGACGGGGATGGCCACGGCCGACACGAGCACGGCGAACAACGGTCGAAGGGAGGTGACGTCGGTCATTGGAGCATCAGCTCGAACACGGTCATGTCGATCAACTGGTCTATCACCGGGACGGCGGCCGCGAGTCCCACGGCGAGGACGGCGGCGACGACGACGGTCACGATCATGGCCGTCGAGACGCGCTCACCCCCGTCGGCGGCGACCGCCTCCGGCGCGATGGTCGCCTTGGCAAAGTAGAGTCGCTCGGCGAGCCGCGCGAAGTACGCCAGCGTCAGCAGCGTGCTCGCCAAGAGGACGGCGACCACCGGCCAGGACCCGGCGTTCACCGCGCCGAGGACGATGTACCACTTCCCCATGAACCCGACGGCCGGCGGAACGCCGACCATCGCGAGCGCCAGCAGCGTGAAGGCGCCGGTGGCGGCCGGCGCGCGACCGGCGATCCCGGCGTACCCGCCGACCGTCGTCGCGCCGGTCTTCCGCTCGATGATCCCGGTCGCGGCGAAGAGGCCGCCCTTCATCACCGCGTGCCCGACGAGGTGGACGGTCGCGCCGACGACCGCCAGCGGCGTCGCGATCGCGAATCCGGCGATCACGAGGCCGAACTGCGACACCGACGAGTACGCCAGCATGCGCTGAACGTCGGACTGCGCGACGGCGAGGGCGCTCCCGGCGACGATGCTGACGCAGGCGACGGCGACCAGCGCCTGGCGCGCGATCGGAACCGCCTCGAGGAAGTCGACCGTGAACACGGAGAACAACACGCGCGCCAGGGCGTACGCGGAGACCGTGGAGACGAGCGCCGAGATGAACGCGCTCACGCTGTCCGGCGAGTCCGCGTACGCGTCGGGTTGCCAGGTGTGGATCGGGAACAGCGCGACCTTCACTAAGAGTCCGGCGACGATCAGGCCGAACGCGGTTAAGACGAGCGTCGAGTCGTATCCCGCGGCGGCGAGTTTGTCGCTGAGGTCCGCCATGTTCAGCGTGCCAGTGGCGGCGAGCGCGTAGCCGACGCCGAGCAGGTACAGCGACGCGCCGATGGTTCCGATGATGAGGTATTTCAGGGCCGCGACGGCGGACCGGGCTCCGGGGCCGCTCGCGACCAGCCCGTACGCCGCGAGCCCGGTGATCTCGAGGAAGACGTACAGGTTGAACACGTCGCCGGTCACGGTCATCCCGGACAGGCCGGCGACGAGGAGCAGGAACTGCGAGTAGAACGAGTTCTCGTGGGGGCCCGCGTGACGTGCGTACGCGAGTACGCCGAGCGAGACCGCGCTGATGAGGGCGACGAGTAGGATCGTCAGTCCGTCGGCGACGAGTTCGATCCCGTAGGGGGCGACGAACCCGCCGACCGCGTACCGAACGACCCCGTCGGTCCAGACGGTCCACGCGAGCGCGCCGGCGAGCGCGGCGTGCCCGAGGGCCGTCGCCGTCGCGACCGCCCAGCCGACGCGGTCGTAGCGGAGACTGGCCAGCGGCGGGACCGCGGCGCCGAGGATCGGCAGGACGACCAACAGGACGATCAGGTGGTCAATCATGGTAGAGTTCCTCCAGGGTGTGCTCGTCGAGCGTGCCGTACTCGGAGTAGACGCGCACGACCAGTGCGAGCGCCACCGCGGTCAGGCTCACGCCGACGACGATGGCGGTCAGGATGAGCACGTGCGGCAGCGGGCTCACGTACGGGCCGGCGCCCTCGGTGACGACCGGGGGATTGCCGCCTGCGCGGTACGCGAGCGTGATGAAGAACAGGAAGATCCCGGTCTGGAACACGTTCATCCCGATCACCTTCTTCACGAGGTTCCTGGATTCGATCACGGTGTACAGCCCGATCCCGAGCAGCAGGACGACCGCGTAGTAGTTGTAGTGCGTCGTGAGTAAGTCGAGTGTCATGAGGAGTCCCCCTCGGCGACGCCGTCGAAGCCGGCCGCGAGCAGGAAGAATAGCCCGATCGCGACAGCGGCGACGATGGCGCCGATGCCGAGTTCGACGAGTTCGATTGCGTACTTGATCGCGTGGCCGAACAGCGCCTCGAACTCCGCGTACTGGAGGAACTGTCCGCCGAGCGCCATCGCGCCGAGACCGATCCCGACGAACGCGAACACGCCCCCGGAGGCCAGCGCGGAGACGACGCGGACGTCGAGCCACTGACGGGTCGAGTCGATGCCGTACGCGAAGGCGAGCATCATCACCACGGACCCGGCGATGACGCCGCCCTGGAACCCGCCGCCGGGCGAGTCGGCCCCGTGGAACATGATGAACAGCGCGAACGTGAGGATGAACGGGGCGACCAACCGGACGGTGGTCATGATGATCGTCGACTCGACGTACAGCCCGGGCCCCTCGTCGTCGCCCGCCGCCGGGTCCGCGTCGCCGGTGCTCATGCCACCACCTCGCGGCGCAGTACTGACAGCGTGACGACGACGGCGCTGAAGACGACCACGCCCTCGCCGAGCGTGTCGAAGCCGCGGTACGCGGCGAGGACGGCCGTCACGGCGTTTTTGACCTCGGTCTGGTCGTACGCGTTCTCGAGGTAGTACTGGGTCACCTCGCCGCCGACAACCGCCGAGTTCGGGTCGCCGATGGCCGGGAGCGCGGGGACCGTCGCGCCGACGAGCAGGACGAACCCGGCGACGAGCGCCGCCGTCTGCCACCCGATCGACTCGAACAGGCGGTCGACATCCGGCGAGGCGGTGTTCGACAGCGCCAGCAGGAACAGCACGGTCATGATGCCGGCGCCGACGGCCGCCTCCGTGAGCCCGACGTCGGGCGCCTGAAGCACGAGCCAGAGCACCGAGACGCCGAGGCTGTACGCCGCGAACGCCATCACCGCCGCCAGCGTGTCCTTCAGCAGGGCCGCGCCGACTGCGCAGCCGAGGACGAACACCAGCAGCACGGCTTCGATCAGCGAGAGCGTCATGGCTCGTCACCCTCGTCGGCGGTCCACGGTTCGATTCCCTGGTCCTGCGCCGCGCGGGCGACGGCGTGTGCTGCCGTCGGGTTCGTGATGAACATGAACAACAGGAGGAAGACGGACTTCGCCGTCGAGAGCCCCGACTGGAGCGCGAGCGCGGCGGCGGCGATCGCGAGGATCGCCCCCAACGTGTCGCTCTTCGAGGCGGCATGCGAACGGGTGTAGACGTCCGGCAGTCGGACGAGGCCGACTGCGGCGACGCCGCCGAAGAAGGCCCCGGCGAGCGCGAGGGCGACGATGCCCCACTCGGTCGGCGTCACAGCACACCCCCGCGCTCGACGTTGAACTTCGAGAACGCTATCGACAGCAGGAAGTTCAGCAGGGCGTACACGAGCGCCACGTCGAGGAACGTCGACTGCTGGAACGCCGCGGCCACGAGCGTGATGGCGATGACGGTGTTCGTCCCGGCGACGTTCACCGCGATGACACGGTCGTGGGTCGTCGGCCCGTCGTACACCCGGTACAGCGCGACGACGGCGAAGAGGACGAAGGCCGCCGCGATGGCCAGCAGCGCGGTCTCGAACTCAACCATCTCGTCCCTCCCCGGCGTCGCCGCGTTCGCGCGGCGTCGGGATCCGGGCCGCCGCGCGGCCGTAGAAGACGAACCGAACCGCGCGCTCTAACCCGCCGTCGAAGAGGTCCGCGCGCGAGTCGGCGGTCAGCGAGTGGATGTCGAACGAGCGCTCGGAGACGTTGACGGTCAAGGTTCCGGGCGTGAGGGTGATGCTGTTCGCGAGCGTCGTCACCGCGCCGTCGCCCCAGACCGCGGCGCGGAGCTGAACGACCTCCGGGTCGATCGGCATGTCGGGGTGGAGGACGACGTACGCGACCTGAAGGTTCGCGACCGCGATCTCCTTGACCAGGTACGGAGCGTACACCAGCAGTCGGGCCAGCCGGCGGAGCGTCACCCCGAGCGGCGCGGAGCGGTTCGCCACGACCGGCGCGAGGACGAGGGAGACGATCGACGCCGTCACGAAGCCGGTGAAGAAGTCGAGCGGCTTCCAGGCGCTCAGCGACATGTAAAACAGGTACGAGACGACGAAGACGGAGAGGTACTTCGACAGCGACGCCGCGCGGGCGAGCACCGCCCCCTCGGTCGGTCGGTCGACCGGCGCCGTCTCGACCGGCACGTCGCCGCGGGCCAGCTCCACCGACATCGGCTGGAGCATCGACGCGGTGCCGCCGGGCTTGTACTCCGGGTCGACGACGATCCGGTCGATACCCGCCGCGGCCGCGTACTCGAGGAGCGCGTCGGCGTAGTCGCCCGGGCTGAACAGGTACCGGTCGGTTCCGACGGTGTCGGTGACGACGGTGAGCCACCCGGGGGCATCGGCCGCATCGGCGGGCGCTTCGCCGTCGGCGTCCGCCTCGGACTCGCCCGCCGCGTCCGCCTCTCGGTCCTCCCGAGCGACGACCGTCCCCTCGGCCGTCTCCTCCTCGACCCAGAGGGCGACGCGTTCCAACTGTTCGCGGGCTGTGCCGAGCTCCGTCGGGGCGTCGGGGCTGACGGCCTGCGTCCGAGCCGCGAGGACCAAGTGAATCTCGACCGGCGCCGGGGCCGTCTCGGTCGCCAAGTCGACGACGTACGAGACAGTGTCTCGGAGGCTGTCCGAGTCGCCGACGGGAACGAGTATTCGGCGGGCGTCTGTGTCTGACATGTGTGAACTGTCTCTCACGTCTTCGTGCGAAAAACGCGAGACTATCCAGTGTGGCAAAACAATGGCAAGGTCAAAACTATTTCGTTATCCCACGGTTTCGCTCTCGGATCGCCCGAGGACGCCGGCGAGTTCGTCGGCGACGCGGGCGCCGAGCCCGTCCTTATCACCGACGAACTCGCGGGTGTCCCCTCGGCCGACGAGCAGCGCCCGCGTCGCCTCCTCGCCCATCACGCTCGCGTCGTTGGCGACCACGAACGAGAGCCCCACGCGGTCGCGGATGCGCTCCGCTTCCGCCACCATCGCCGCGTCGTCGCCCGACGTCTCGGCCTTGAAGCCGACGATCGGGAGGTCGGGATACGCCTCGCGCACCGAGTCGATGAGCTTCGGCGTCGGCCTGAGATCGACCGACAGCGGCGATCCGGACCGGATCTTCTCGTCGACGGCGTCGGCGGTGAAATCCGAGATGGCGGCCGCGGACACCAGCGCGTCCGCGGTCGCGGCGGTCCGCCGACAGGCGTCCATCATCTCGTCGGCGGTCTCGACGGCGACCACGTCGGCGTAGGGGACCTCGGGGCCGTCCTGAACGAGCGTCACGCGCGCACCGCGGACGTAGCACGCCCGCGCCAGGGCGCGGCCCGTCTTCCCCGACGCGCGGTTCGTCAGGATGCGGATCGGGTCGATCCGCTCCTTCGTCGCGCCCGCGGTGACGACGATATGCGCGTCCGAGAGGGTCTGGGGCGTCGTCGCGCGGGCGACCTCCGTGACGATGTCTTCCTCGGCGGCGATCTTCGCTTTCCCCTCCTCGATACGCGGGTCCGCGAAGCGGATCCCCCACGACTCCAAGCGGTCGAGGGCGTCGAGGACGCCCGGGTGGTCGTACATCGGCTCGTGCATCGCCGGGGCCATCACGACCGGTACGTCCGCGCCGAGCGCGGTCGTCGCACAGGTCGTCACGGGCGTGTCGTCGACGGCCGCGGCGATCTTCCCCGCGGTGTTGGCGGTCGCGGGCGCGAGCAGGAGCACGTCGGCCCACCCCTCCCGGCCGCATAACTCGACGTGTTCGACGCTGCCGGTGATCTCCGTGACGACCGGCTCGTCGGTCGCGAAGTCGACCGCCCACGGGTGGACGATGTTCGTCGCCGCCGGGGACATGACGGCGCGGACGCTCGCGCCGTGGCGGCGCAGTTCGTGCGCGAGTTCGACGACCTTCACCGCCGCGATGCTCCCCGAGACGCCGAGCGCGACGTTGACCCCGTCCAGCATTACCGAGACCGTTCCCCCCGCGACGGCTTATAAGATGCCGTTGCGGAGCGACCCGAGTGACCGATCGCGACGTGGTGTCCCGAGATTCATTCATAAACATGCGGTGCGGTGGCGCGTGCCTGCGAGCGGCCGCCCCCGGCGGCCGCGAGACAGGACGCGCGAGGGAGTCCGTGGTCCGGAGCGAAGCGGAGGACCACCGACAGGGCGAGAGCCCCGCTCTCGCTTACAACCGGACGTCGTCCGGTGACGAGGCTGGGGAGGCGTGAGGCGCGGTTGCTGTGCGGGCGGGGCTTTGGAGGAGTCCGCCACTGATCCGCGGTTAGCCATCTATAAATGAGCGAGTGAGCCTTCGGGAACGATCGCCTCGTGAGTGGACCCGAATTACTCTACATCGGTGTTGTAATACCCGAACAGGAAAACGACAAACCCGAATATCAGCCAGAATAGCAGGCTCGGATTCAAGAAAACGTCCGGTGAAAATTCCTCGGAGGATATAATCGTATACCAAATGGGGACGCTAATAATCAGACCGAGACTTCCGAGAAGCATAATTCTGACGTGCCCGTTCATTGTGTCAAATTCGGTTTCCGACTGCCAGTAATCCGATCTCGGGATAAACGAGCGGATCTGCGAGCGTCCTGAACTACGGGGATTAACCGCCCGCCATTTAAACCCCGAACGTCGCGCGCAGCATGTCCCGCGTCCCGGGGCCCAGTCCGACGGCCAGCACGGTAATCAACAACAGCAGCGTGTAGCGCGGCGACTCCGCCTTCATCTCGCCGTTGAACACCCAGACGACGAACGTCGCGGCCGCCAGCTTCACGAGGAGGAACGGCCACGCGTCGCCGGTGACGGCGAGGATCGAGTCGGGGAGCAGCCGCCCGGTCCAGTCGACGATGAGCGCGTTGACGACGTGTTTCGGGACGAGGTTCGCGGTGCCGGTCAGTGCGGGCATCCAGTTGAGCCCGATTACGTTCGCGACGCCGTCGACCGCGTGCCCCCAGATGATCACGACCCCCGCCGCGCCGGTCCCCTGTCGGATCGTCGGAATCCGGCGCGTCGCGAGCGCCCACGTGCCCGCGGTCGCGGCGGTCGCGACGGCGAGCGTCGGGACGAGCACCTGCGGGTAGAACGTGACGTAGCCGGTCGTGGCCGCGAGGTACGCGAGGTAGCCGACCGCGAGCGCGAGCCCCGCGGCGCCCGACCCGAACAGCGGGCGCGCGTAGTCGTCGACGGCGCCGCGCCGTTCGAGCCCGTACGCCGCGAGGACGCACGCCAGCGTGAACAGGAACACGGTGAAGTAGATGAACGGGCTGATCAACACCGCGCTCGCCGGGAACGGGATCAGCGGCTCGGCGCCGGCGGCGGTCGCCGCGACCCCCGCGTCCTCGACCGTCCGCATCGCCCCGCCGAACAGCATGAACGGGAACAGCGCGTAGAAGAACCGGAGCTCCGTCGCGATGTCGAGCCGGCGGAGGAGGAAGACGACGCCGACCAGCATCGCCAACAGGATCACGACGTAGCTCACCGTCGAGAGGGTGGTGTACCCCGGAGCGGCGACGACCTCGCCGGCGCTCCGCGCCGACTGGCACGCCGCGCTGCTGCCGAGCAGCTCCGTGGTGCCGCCCGCCTCGCGGACGGCGCACTGCGCGCCCTCGCCGTCCGCGACCACCGGTCCCCAGAAGTAGCGCCAGAGGAACCGGTCGTAGACGACGCGCGGGAAGACGACCGACCCGATCGCCAAAAGCGCCGTGACCCCCCCGACGACTGCCGCCCACGCGCGCTCCGGGGACAGGTCGAGCCCGTCCGCGACAGCTGTGCTCATGGTCACCGTTCGGAGAGGTCCCGAGTTGAGCGTTCCGGTCCCGGACGGCCGGAGGCCGGCGCGAACGGGCGACCGGAGGCCAACACGACCGAGCGGTCCCGACGACTGTCCCCGCCCCGGGTCGAGTTATAACGGCGGTCCGGGCTGTTCGTAGTCGGTGCCGAGGATCACCATCGTCTGCGAGCGCGAGAATCCCTCGGTCTCCGCGATCCGCTCGAACATCAGCTCCCGGAGCCGGTCGGTGTCGGCCGCGACGACGCGGAGGATGACGTCCCACTCGCCGGTGGTGAGGTGTATCTCGCGCACGCCGTCGATTCCCCGGAGCCGTTCGAGCGCGTCCTCCTCGCGGCCCTGTTCGACTCGCAGGCCGACGAAGGCGCCGACGCCGTGACCGACCGCCTTCGGGTCGATGTCGGCGTGATACCCGCGGATGACGCCCGCCTCTTCGAGGCGGCTGACCCGGTCGTGGACGGTGGCGCTAGACATGTCGATCCGGCGTGCGACCTCCGAGAACGGGGTCCGCGCGTCCTCTTGGAGGATCCGCAGGATCGCCCGGTCCGTCTCGTCGAGTTCCATACTCCCGCTAGGAGCGGCGGAGGCTTTTGCCTTCCGGCGAGGGTTGTGCCCGGACTACGCCCCGTCCCCGTCGGCGAACGACCCCTCGCGGATCGCCGCCTCGGCGGCGTCGAGGGCCGCGTCCGCGTCGAACTCGTCGGCGATCCGCTCCAGTTCGGCTGGCGTCGCGTCCGCGAGGTCGCGCGCGTGAGCGGCGACGTTCGGCACCGCGCGCAGCAGGTTGTCGATTATCGGCACGTCGGCGGTCTGCGGCGAGCGGCTTCCCGGATTGAGATCGATCACGATCTCCGTCTTTCCCATCGCGTCGAGCGCGGCGGCGCGGTCGCCGTCCTCCAGCGGGACCACGACGGCGTCGGCCGCCTCGATCCCGTCGGCGTCGACGACGCCGCGGGCGTGGTCGAGCCCGGGGATCTCGCCGTCGCCGGCGAGCCCCTTCACCTCGTCGGCGTCGTACTCCCGGAGGTGGTCAGCGATCCGCCGGACGCGCTCGTCGGTGTGGTTGAACAGGTTCACCTCCAAGTCCGCGTCGACCGCCTCCGCGAGGTCGACCGTCTCCGCCGGCGCGAGCGCCGCGACGTTCCCGTTCACCGAGATGACGGGCCGCTCCGCGAGCAGGAGCGTCGCGGCAGCGGCGCGCGCGGCCGCGTCGGCGCTCGGGAGCGTGCGCTCGCCGAGGAGGTAGTCGAACGCCTCGCCGCGCCCCTGCGCGATCAGCCCCTGCTTCGAGGTGATCCCTTGCTCGACGCCCGCCTCGATCCGGTGGCGCGTCACGAGCGACGCGTACCGCGGGTGGTCCTCGGGGATCTCCGTCTCCGTCATACGCGAGCGAGGCGACGCGCCGATTAAAGTGGACCGTTCGCGGCCGCCGCGTGCGGTCGGCGCGCCCACACGCACAACTGTTAATATAAACCACGGCGTAGCTCGGGACGGGATGGACCGCACTGGCAAGTACACTGTCGTCGACGCGTGCAACGACCACGGGGCGATCACGCTCCGCGAGTACCCGCGCAACGGGACGCTGTACGTCGTCGAGTACGACGACCCCGACGTGGAGGCCGAGCTGTCCGCGCTCGACGCCGGCTCGGTCGTCGAACTCGACCTCAGGCGGGCGGGCCGCCGGGGCAACGCGTGGTGCGCGGAGTCCGCGCGACCGGTCGAGACGGCGTAGCGAGCGACCGGTCGGGACGGCGCAGCGCAGTCGGTCCGACTCCCTCGGTTTTTCGCGTCAGGCGACGCCGATCCGCTCGCGGTACGTGCCGTGTTCCTCCTCGAACACCGCCATGATCTCGCCCATCGTCGCGTACGCCTTCACCGCCGCGACGATCTCGGGCATGGCGTTCTCCCCGGCCTCGACGGCGTCGCGGAGGTCGTCGAGCGCGCTCTCGACCGCGTCGTCGTCGCGTTCGGCCTTCACCGATTCGAGGCGATCGAGCTGTCGCTCGCGGGTGGTCTCGTCGACCTTCAGCAGGTCCGGCCGCGTGTCCTCGTCGATCTCGTAGGCGTTGACGCCGACGACCGTCTCGTCACCCTCGTCGACGCGCTCCTGGTACTCGTAGGCCGACTCCTGGATCTCGCGGTGGAAGTACCCCTGCTCGATCCCCCGGAGGACGCCGTCGCGTACGGAGCCGTCGCCCATCTCTTTGATCTCCTCGATGTACTCCATCGCTGCCGCCTCCGTCTCGTCGGTGAGCGACTCGACCGCGAACGAGCCCCCGAGCGGGTCGACGATGTCGGCCGCGCCGGACTCCTCGGCGATGATCTGCTGGGTCCGGAGCGCGACGCGGACCGCCTGCTCGGAGGGGAGCGCGAGCGCCTCGTCGAAGGAGTTGGTGTGGAGGCTCTGCGTGCCGCCCAGCACGCCCGCGAGCGCCTGGATCGTGACGCGCGCGACGTTGTTGAGCGGCTGTTGGGCCGTCAGCGACTGCCCGGCGGTCTGGGTGTGGAACTTCAGCTGTTTCGACGCCTCGGCCTCGGCGCCGTACCACTCATTCATCACCGTCGCGTAGATCCGGCGCGCCGCGCGGAACTTCGCGACCTCCTCGAAGAGGGAGTTGTGCGAGTTGAAGAAGAAGGAGAGCTGAGGGGCGAACTCGTCGACGTCGAGCCCGCGGTCGAGGCACGCCTCGACGTAGGCGAAGCCGTCGGCGAGGGTGAAGGCGAGCTCCTGGACCGCGGTCGACCCCGCCTCGCGGATGTGGTACCCCGACACCGAGATGGGTTTGAACTTCGGCGTCTCCGCGACGGCGAACTCGATCGTGTCCGTCACCAGCTTGAGCGACGGCGCCGGCGGGACCACCCACTCCTTCTGCGCGATGAACTCTTTGAGCATATCGTTCTGGAGGGTCCCCCGGAGCTTCTCGCGCGGGACTCCGCGCTGGTCGGCGAGCGCGACGTACATCGCGTAGATCACCGGTGCGCTCGGGTTGATAGTAAACGAGGTGGACACCTCCGCGAGGTCGATCCCGTCGAACAGCACCTCCATGTCGCGGAGCGTGTCGACCGCGACGCCCTCCTTGCCCACCTCGCCGAGCGACATCTTGTCGTCGGAGTCGATCCCCATCAGCGAGGGCATGTCGAACGCGGTCGAGAGCCCGGTCTGCCCCTCGTCTATCAGGTAGTGGAACCGCTCGTTCGTCTCCTCCGCGGTGCCGAACCCAGCGAACTGCCGCATCGTCCACGTGCGCCCGCGGTACATCGTCGGGTAGACCCCGCGGGTGTACGGCGGCTCGCCCGGGAAGCCGAGGTCCTCCTCGTAGTCGAGGTCGGCGACGTCGTCGGGCGTGTAGATGCGGTCGACCTCGCGGTTCGACACGGTCGCGAACCGCTCGCTCCGCTCCCCGTGGCGGTCGAGCGTCGGGTCGAGCGTTTCCGCCTCCCACGACGCCTTCGCCTCGCGGATCTGGGAGAGCTCCTCGTCGTCGTACATACCGCCCGTTACCCGCCGGTCGCGTATAAATATTCATTATATTTTGGAAGGGCCCGGCGCCCTCCCGACCCCCCACGGATCCATTATATGGGACCGAGTCGAAGTGCCGGCTATGACAGATGCCGCCGAGCGCCCGACGCCGCCCGAAGGACTCCCGCCGAAGCTCGTTGCGGAGCTGCGCGAGTGTACGCCGGGAGAGCTCCGGAAGGCCATCGTCCACGCGCAGGAACTGCTCCACTTCCACGGGGAGGCAGAACTCCCGATCGACCCGGAGGACAACGACGACATCCTCCGCGTCACCGAGCACGACGGCTACACCGAGGTGGTGAAGCAGTTCCGCTGCGCCGACGGCTGCGACGACTGCCCACACGGGCCCTACCTCTACCACGTCACGGAGGAGCCGCATCCGGACGGGACCAGCAAGGTACACTGGTCGTTCATGGGGACGGTTCACGAGCGAGAGGTGTGAGCGAGACGAGCTACGACGTCGAGAGAGAGTCGGCCGTCAGGGGTTCAGCCCCCAGATCCCGGCCCGGACGAACACCAGCACCGGGATAATCTCCAACCGGCCGATCCACATGTTCAGGACGAACATCCCCTCGGCGGCCGGCGACATCGAGGGCCCCGTGATCCCCGTCGAGAGGCCGACGTTCCCCTGTGCGCTCGCGACCTCGAACAGCGCGTCGGCGTAGCCGAACTCCGGCCCGGCGACGTTGACGAGGACGAGGCTGCCGGCGACGAGCGCGAGGAGCCACAGCAGGGTGACGATGGCCGCCTCGCCGAACTCGCGCTCCATCGCCTCGCGGTCCAGCGTTCGGTCGCCCAGCCGCGCGGTGACGACCGCGTTCTTCGGGAGGAACACGCGTGAGAACTGCCAGACGATGCCCCGGGCGACCGTGTACCCGCGGACGATCTTGATACCGCCGACGGTCGACCCCGCCGCGCCGCCGAGCGTCATCGCGCCGACGACCAACACCTTCGCGCCGGCGACCCAGCGGCCGATCGGTGCGGACTGGAAGCCGGTACACGTGAGCGCGCTGATCCACTGGAACGTCGAGTCCCGAACGGCGTCGAGCTGCGCCCAGTCGAGGGGAGACGCGGAGAGCGGGAAGAACGATCCCGTCGAGAACGCGCTCGACGCTATCTCGGCGGACGCGACGTTCTGTACCGAGAGCACGACGACGCCCGCGCCCAGCAGCGTGAACAGCCACCTCGTCTGGAGGTCTGCGGCCAGTTCGCGCACGTTCCGGTCGCTGAGCACGACGTAGTGGACCGGGAACGCGATCGCGCCGAGCACCATGATCGGCAGCAGCGTCGCCTCAACTAGCGGGGAGCCGTACGTCGCGATCGAGTTGTCCGTGACGGAGAACCCGCCGGTCGTGAGCCCGGTCATCGCGTGGTTGAGCGCCTGCCACGCCGTCTCGCCGAGCGAGAGCGACTCGGCGTACGCGCTCTCGCTCGCCCGGATCGCGACGAACAGCGCCGCGAAGGCCAACAGCGTGTACGCCACCACGAGCTTCCAGACCGTCCGGACCGTCGAGACGACGCTCGGGTGGATCTTCCGCTCGCGCGCCTCGCTGCGGTAGAGGGCGTAGCTCCCGCTGCCGGGACGCGAGAGAATCGAGACCGTGAGGACGATGACGCCCACCCCGCCGACCCACTGGATGAACGAGCGCCACCACTGCACCGCCCGCGGCAGCGACGGCTCGTGGACGGCCATCGTCAGCCCGCTCCCGGTCCACCCGCTCATGCTCTCGAAGAAGGCGTGGAGCGGGTCGCGGAAGTACGCGAGACTGGAGAGGGTCGTCGTCCCGCCGACCCCGATCGGCTCCCACGAGGCGGTGTCCGCGGCCGCCGGAACGAACGCGTCCATCGCGGCCGCTGGCGTCGTCCACGCCGTGAGGAACAGCGGCAGGCCGCCGAAGAGGGCGACCATGAGCCAGCCGCCGGCCGCGATCACCATCCCGTGTTTCATTTTCGGCTCCGGGGCGTCGGCGAACCGCCTGTTCGCGGCGCCGCCGACGAGCGCCGTCACCCCGCCCGCGAGGAGGAAGCCGAGCGCCGCGTGGAACTCTCCGAACCCGAGCGCGACGACCACCGTGACGGTCATCAGCCCGGCCTCCATCAGGAGGAGCGAGCCGATGTCCCGGGCGATGACGCCGAGATCGGTTGGGAATCGGTTGCCGTTCCGGTCGGGCATCTCAGTCGCGATCCTCCGCGTGCCCGAACACGTCGGTCACCTCGGCGGTCGCGCCGACGCCGGAGTACACGGTGAGCATGTCGCCTTCGTGAATGCGGGTCTCCCCGCGCGGCGTTATCGGGGCCTCCGATCTGTCGCGCTCGACGGCGACGATCAGCGTCTGGCCGCCGATGAGGTCCGCCTCGTCCGCCTCGCGGAGCGTCTTCCCGGCGATCGGGGCGTCTCCTCCCACGGTGATCTCGAACACCTCCGCCTCCTCGCCGATGTGCATGAAGTCGACGACCGACGGCCGGCTCACCGCCCGGTAGAGGTACTCCGCGATCAGGCTCTGGGGGTTCTGCATCGTGTTGACGCCGATCTGCTCGAACACGCTCATGTGCTCGGGGTTGTGGACGACCGAGACGATGTTCGGGACCGACAGCTCCTGGGCCAGCAGACAGACCATGATGTTCGTCGCGTCCTGATCCGTCGTCGATATGAGCGCGTCGGCCCGTTCGGCCCCGGCGTCTTGGAGGGTCTCCTTCGAGGTCGCGTCGTCGTTAAGCACGAGGCAGTCGTACTGCCGCGACGCCCGCTCCGCCCGTTCCTCGTCACGCTCGATGACGACGACCTCGTTGCCGCTGTCGGTCGCGAGGTCGACGAGCGGGGTCCCGATGTCGCCCGCGCCCACGACGATCACGTACATACGACACGTGTTCAAAAAGGATCGACGAAAACCTACCGTTCCCCGACACAACGGAGCGATCGGACGCCGCGGCACGAGCGGTCGCGGCGGACCGGGAGGCGGCCGACTCAGTCGGCCGCTCCCCCGCGCGGAAGCGCGACCACGGGCACGTGCGACTCAGTCACGAGTTCGAGCGAGACATCGCCCGAGAGGAACCGGAACAGGCGGTTGCCGCCGCGAGAGCGATAGCCGATCGCGCTCGCGCCGACCTCGTCGACGGCGTCGAAGATCGCACCGGCGATGTCGCGAGCGTACGCGGTGTGGTCGCCGGCGTCCGGGAACACGCGCCGGACCGCGGCGTACGACTCCTCGGCGAGTTCCTCCGACTGTTCGACGGGCGTCTTGTCCGGGACGCCCTCGCCCTTCTCGACCACGTGGAGCGCGGTCACGCGCTCCGGGTCGTACGGTTCGAGCGCCCGCGCCGTCGCCAGCGCGTCCTCCTCGTTCGCGACCGGGAGGAGGACGTGGCCGAGGAGATTCTGCCCGTCGGGATCGGCTGTACTCGTCATACGAACACCGATACTCCGGTCGGTTAAGAAGATACGCACTCCGAACCTCGGTTGGCCCGATAGCAGGCACCTCGCTAGGGACGTATCGGGACCCGTTCGGGTCCGAGACCGTCCTCACCGACCGTCCACGGCCGAGATGAACACGGCCAGCACCGGGACGATCTCCAGCCGACCGACCCACATCAGGAAGATCATCAGCAGCTTCGACGTGTCCGGGAAGAACAGGTAGCTTCCGAACGGCCCGAGGCGACCGAACCCGGGGCCGATGTTTCCGATCGTCGCGAGCGACGCGCTCGTCGACTCCAACATCGTCAGCTGGACGCCGATCCGGCTCGCGTCGAGGGACAGGAACACCGCCGAGACGCCGAACAGGACGAGGTACAGGATGGTGAACGCCATGATGCCGCGGATCGCGTCCTCGTCGACGACGTTCCCGCTGAGGCGGACCGGCCGGACGACGTCGGGGTGGGCGGAGGTGAACAGCTCGCGCCGGATCGCCTTCCCGACGATCAGCCACCGTACGATCTTGACGCCGCCGCCGGTCGAGCCGGCGGAACCGCCGATGAACATCGCGAACATGAGGAGAATCTGTGCGTCGGCGTTCCACTGCGCGAAGTCGGCGGTGGCGTACCCCGTCGAGTTCAGCAGCGACGCGATCTGGAACGCCGCCTGCCGGAGCGAGTTCTCGGCGACCCCCTGGGTCGCCCCGCCGAGCTCGATCGGCGGCGCCGCGCCGCGGAACAGCAACACCGCGAGCACGGCGGTCACGACCGCGACGGCCCCGGCGTACGCGCGGAACTCCGCGTTCTTCACCATCGTCTCGACCTCGCCGCGTAGCACGTGCCAGAACAGCGCGAAGTTGACGCCGGCGACGAGCATGAAGGGGATGACGACCCACTGGACGACGGCCGAGAACGCCGCGACGCTGTCGGCCTTCGGGGAGAACCCGCCCGTCGGGAGGGTCGTAAACCCGTGCGCGATCGCGTTGAACAGGTTCATTTTCGGCGCCATCCCGGCGAGGTGGAGCCCGTACAGGATCGCGATGTACACCACGGTGAACCCGAAGTAGATGAGCCAGAGCGCCCGCGCGGTCTCGGCTATCTTCGGGGTGAGCTTCTGTAGCTCCGGCCCGGGCGCCTCCGACTCCATCAGTTGGGCGCCGTTGACGGCGACCTCGGGGAGGATCGCGATCATCAGGACGATGATCCCCATCCCGCCGAGCCACTGCGTCAGCTGCCGCCACATCAGCACGGCGTGCGAGTGCCGGTCGGTGCTGATCTCACCGAGGACGGTCGCACCGGTCGTGGTGAACCCGCTCATCGACTCGAACAGCGCGTTGGCGATCGACTCCGTGAACGCGCCGACGGACCCGGTCTGGAGACCGATCGTCGACGCGGTCCCGTAGCCGGCTATCAGGTACGGGATAGTGCCGATGACCGCCGCCGCGATCCACGCGAGCGAGACGAACAGCAGCGCCTCGCGGGGACCGAGATCCGGGTCGGGGTCGACTCGCTCGACCGCGAAGCCGAGCCCCGCGACGATCGCCATGGAGACCAGAAAGACCCAGATGTCTTTGCCGTACGCGAGCGCCACCACCAGAGGAACAAGCAGCGTGACGGCGAGGTACTTGATGCCGACGCCGAGAAGCCCGACACTCGCCTTCCAGTTGACGCCCCAAGACATGATACTCGAACGGTATGGCGGTCGCCCGTTCGCTGTATTAAACTGTCGAAGGGGGGACGACGGGAGAGCCGCCTTGACTCAGGAGGTCCAGAACGCCTTCGTGAACAACACGAGGACCGGGATGATCTCGATCCGGCCGATCCACATCAGGACGATCATCACGGCCCGCGTACTCAGCGGGAACGTCGCGAACGTCCCGTACGGGCCCGCGTCGCCGAACGCCGGGCCGATATTGAGGAACGTGGTCGCCGCGGCCCCGAGCGCCTCGAACTCGGTCACGCGCAGGTTCGCCCGCCCGGCGTCGACGACGATGACCACGGCGAGCAGGAAGAAGATCACGATGCTCAAGAGGAGGTACGCGTAGATGTCGCGGATCGCGCCCTCGTCGACCGGCTCCCCCGATATCCGGACCGGGCGAACGGACTCCGGGTGGATCGCGGTGAAGAGGTCCCGGCGGAACGACTTCAGCGCGACCAGCCACCGCAGCGACTTGATCGAGCAGGTGGTCGACCCGACCATCCCGCCGACGAACATCCCCATGAACAGCATGTGCTTCGCAGCGGGCGCCCACAGCACGTAGTCGGTGCTGGCGTACCCGGTCGTCGTCACGATGGACGCGACGTTGAACACTGCGTGGCGGATCGTCGCCTCGGCGCCGAAGGTGACGCTCGGATCGAGGAACAGCGCGCCCCCGACGATCGACGCGAACGTCGCCATCGCGCCGAGGTAGAAGTGAAACTCCTCGTTTCGCAGCAGGCGCATCGGCTCGCCGTTGATGGCGAAGTAGATGAGGACGAAACTGGTCGAGCCGATCACCATGAACGGGACGACCGCCCACTGGATCAGCGGGTGGAACGCGCCGACCGAGAGCGGCTCCGGCGAGAAGCCGGCGGTCGCGACGGACGTGAACGCGTGCGCGACCGCGTTGTACAGGTCCATCCGCGGGTCGACGGCGAGCCCGAGCAGGAAGTACACCGCGATCGCGAGGCCGGTGAGCCCGAAGTAGATCCCCCAGATGAGCTGTGCGGTCCGCGATATCTTCGGCGTGAGCTTGTTGACGTCTTGCGTCTGTGACTCCGACTCCATCAGCTGTGCCCCGCCGACGCCGATCTCGGAGAGCACCGCGGTCGCCAGGATCAGGATTCCGAGGCCGCCGAGCCATTGGATCACCTGCCGCCACATCATGACGGACCGCGAGTGGAGCGAGAAGTCGCGCAGCACCGTCGCGCCCGTCGTGGTGAGTCCGCTCATCGACTCGAACAGCGCGTTCACCGGGTGCGCGACCGTGCCGACGCCCGCGACGACGAAGGGGATCGCGCCGACGGCGGCGACGAGGAACCAGATCAGCGCCACCGCGAGGAACGCCTCCCGCGGGCCGAGGTCTCCCTCGGGGTCCCGTACCGACCGGAACGCCGCACCGATCGCGAGCGAGACGGCGATCGCCGCGAGGAACGGCACGGGCGACTCGCCGTAGTAGAGGGCTATCAGCAGCGGAAACGCGAGCGGAACCGGGAGGGCGGCGAGGACGTCGCCGGTGAGTCCCACGCTCGCCCGCCAGCCGACGCGGATCGTGGTACTCACGTGGAGGCGGTCACGCCATCGAGGCGATCTGTCCGACCGAGTCGGACTCCACGAGGAGTATCACGTGGTCACCGGCCTGAAGTACGGTGTCCCCGCGCGGGGTGACCAGCTGGTGGTTGCGCGTGATCGCGCCGATAACGAACCGCGCGTCGCTCTCCGCGACGATGTCCGATATCGGTCGCCCCGTGAGCCCGCACCCCTCGGTGAGTTCGAGTTCGAGGACCTCCGCCTGGTCGTTTTCCAACACCGCGATGTTCTCCGCGACGCTCTCGTAGGTGAACCGGGTGATCTCCGCGGCGGTGACCGTCCGGGGATTGATCGCGATGTCGATGCCGATCTCCTCGAAGACGGTGACGTAGTCGGGGCTGTCGACGACGGCGATCACGCGGTCGACGCCGAGGCGCTTGGCGAGCACGGAGATGAGCAGGTTCTTCTCGTCGGAGCCGAGCGCCGTGACGACGATATCGGCCTCGTCGACGTGTTCGCGGGAGAGGAACTCGGTGTCGGTGGGGTCGTGTTCCATCACGACGGTGTCCGGGAGGTTCTCGGCGAGCCACCGCGCGCGGTCGGCGTCGCGCTCGATCAGCCGCGGCGTGAAGTCCCGCTCCTCCAGCAGCCGGGCGGTCTGATACCCGATCTCGCTGCCGCCGACGACGACGATCTCGTCGGCGTCGTCCGGCGTCGCCTCGGGCGCGATGTCGGTCGCGAACGACTGAACGCTCTCGGGGCTTCCGACCACCACCGCGCGGTCGCCGACGACGATGTCCGTGTCGCCGCGGGGGATCGTCATCTCGCCGTCGCGGAACAGCCCGACGAAGGTGAGCGACTCGAACCGGTCGGCCTCCGAGACGGTCTGTCCAGCGACGGGGCTCCCCTCGCCGATCTCGAACTCCGCCATCTGGACGAGCCCGCCGGCGAACGGGTCGACGTCGATCGCCGCCGGGAGCCCGATGACGCGGACGATGTTCTCCGCGGTCAACAGGTCCGTACACACCATGAAGTCGACGCCGAACGCGCCCTCGCTGCCCTGCCAGGTGCGGAGGAACTCGGTGCTTTTCACGCGGGCGATGGTGAACCCGTCGCCGAGCGTCTTCGCGGCCCCGCACGCGACGAGGTTCGTCTGGTCGTCGTCGGTACACGCGATGACCATGTCCGCGCGGTCGACGTCGGCGGCCGACTGGATCTCAGAGGACGTCCCGTCCCCGGCGATGGTGAGCACGTCGAGCTCGTACTTGAGCTGTTCCGCCCGGTCCGGATCGACGTCGACGACGACGACCTCGTGGTCCGACGCGAGACTCGCGGCCATGCTCGTCCCGACCTCGCCGGCCCCGATGACGACCACGTACATGGACCAACCCAGAGACCCGACCTTGAAGTTCGTTACTATCGGTGCTCGGGCGTACTCAGCGCGCCAGCGACGGGGAAGACGCCGCCAGACGGTTCGAGGCGCCGCCCTGCCGGGTGACGCCGCTCCACCGAGCGGGAGTTCTCCGCCGCGGCCGCCGCTTCAATCGTCTCCGCCGAACGACGAGGGATCCGTCCACTCGTTGCGTCCCGAGACGGTGCGCTGGGGGAACGGGATCGAGATGCCCGCCTCGTCGAAGCGCGCCTTGACGGCCTTCACGTAGTCGGCGCGCGCCTTCACGAAGTCCGCCCGCGAGGGGTCGTCGATCCAGATCCGCGACTGGAGGCCGACGTACGAGTCGGCCAGTTCGGTCAGCCGGACCGACGGCGCGGGGTCTTCGAGGATCGCGTCGCTCCTCTCGGCCTCCTCGACGATGATGTCCGTCGCCTTCTCCACGTCGTCCTCGTAGTCGATCCCGAAGACGAACTTCAGCCGCAGTGTCTTCTTCGCGACCGGGTTCTTCACCACGTCGCTCGTCAGCGCGTGGTTCGGCACCGTAAGCAGTTCGTTGTCGAAGGTGCGCACGCGGGTGACCCGGAAAGAGATGTCCTCGACGACCCCCGAGTTGCCGTTCCACTCGATCCAGTCGCCGATGCGGAACGGCTTGTCCGTGTAGATGAACACGCCCGCGACGAAGTTCTTGATCACGTCCTGAAGCGCGAAGCCGATCGCGAGCGTCGCCGCCGCCGCGATCGTCGCGAGCGAGCGCAGGAACCCCTGGTAGCCCGCCGCGCCGAACGCGACCGTGACGCCGGCGAACAGGACGAGGAACGCCACGATCTTCTGGAGCGGGCGCCGGGCGTGCTCGTCGAGCCCCTGTCGGTCGAACACCCGGCGGACGAGCGGCTTGACGGCCGCCTTGTACAGGACGTACGTCGCGGTGACGACGGCGAGGAAGATCGCGGCGTCGACGACGATGTCGGCCAGCGGACCGAGGTACGGCTCCAGCGTCCCCGCGACCGCGACGACTCCGGACGCGCCCGCGGGGGCGCCCATCAGTGGAGCACCGCCGTGTTGCCGCGCGTCTCGATCAGGTCGGCGCCGACCGCCTCGGCGAGCTCGTCGGCGAGTTCGTCGGTCGACGTGCCGCCGCGGGCCGCCCGAAGGAACTTCACCTTCACCAGCTTCCGGTCGTCGAGTTGGTCGGCAAGCTCGTCGACGACCGCGTCGACGCCGCTCTTCCCGACCCAGACGGTCACGTCGAGGTCGTGCGCCTCCTTCCGCAGTTCGTGGTCGCTCATACGCGGTCGAGTCGGCCGCGCGCATTGAAGCTTGAGGTTCGGTCGCGCCGGGCGCGTCGGAGCGGCGCGGCGCCCCGCGTCACCGCTCCCGCTCGGCTTCGCGTTCCGGAGCCGCGGCGCGGTTCCGCTCCGCCCACTCGGCGGCGTCCTCCGGCGTCTCGGTCTCCAGTAGGCGATCGAGCTTCCGCTCGAACTGCTCGTCGGTGAGGTCACCGTTCGCGTACCGGGTCCGCAGGCGTTCGAGAGCGTCCGTGGTGTCGCCGGCCGCCTCGCCGCGCTCCGCCGTCTCTCCGCGTTCGACGGGGGCCGACTCGGCCTCGGGCTCGACGGCGAGCGAGTCCTCCGCTTCCTCGTCGAACAACATCGAGACGACCGGAATGATCACGATGTACCCGAACAGCATGAACCCGAGCCACCAGTCGAACCCGGCCAGGAGGGCGCCGAGCCACGTGCCGGTGACCACCGTCGCGGCGATGCTGCTCGCATTGCGGCGAAACCGCTCGCGGGGAGTGGCGGCGTCGCTCATTGGGAGGACGGTTTCCGTGCCGGTACAAAATCGTATCGGCACTCGGTCGGCCGACGGGCGCCTACTCCTCGACCTCGACCGTGATCTCGTCGCGCGCGACCGCCAGCCGGAACGTCGGCACGGTGCGGTAAACCACCTCGACGACGTTCTTGCGCTCCAGACTGCGGAGCGCCCGCCGCACCGCGTCCACCTCGGGCTCGGCGTCGAACGCCTCGCGGAGCGCGTTGAGCACGCTCACGACGGACTGCGAGCGCTCGTCCGGTCCGGCGAGCACCTCGGTGACCCGCGACTCCAACTCAGAGACGCGGATCGTCTCCGGGACCGCGCCGCGCGCGACCGCGTCGGGCTCGACCCCGGGCTCGACGTCGACGAGGTCGTTCGCCTCCGCCGTCGCGCGGATCAGGCTGTCGTCGTCGCGGTAGTAGTACTCCTTCAGGTGGTTCTCGAGGTAGCCGTGGACCTCGCTGCCGCTCTCCATCTCCCAGGCGTCCTGGAGCTCGCCGTTCTTCGTCGGCTGGAGGCGGACCACGTCCGCCAGTCGGTCCCGCTCCTCGTCCGTGAGGCTCATCTGTCTTCGACCGCGCTCGCGGCGCGGACGATGGTCTCCTCGCCGAACTTCGGCCCGACGAGCTGGAGCCCGACCGGGAGCCCGTCGGCCTCACCGGCGGGGACCGAGATCGCTGGGAGGTTCGCGAGGTTGGCCGGCGTCGTGTTCGCGTCGGCGAGGTACATCCGCAGCGGGTCGTCGAGGCTCTCGCCTAGTTCGAAGGGGAGGACCGGCATGGTCGGTGAGGCGATGACATCTACCTCGTCGAACGCCGCCTCGAAGTCCTGCCGGACCCACGCGCGGGCGTCCTGCGCCTTCTCGTAGTACTTGTCGTGGTACCCGGCCGAGAGCGCGTACGTGCCGAGGAGGATCCGGCGCTTGACCTCCGCCCCGAACCCCTCCTCGCGCGTCTCCGCGAACGACTCGTTCCAGTTGCCGTCGGCGCCGCTCCGGTGGCCGTACCGGACCCCGTCGAAGCGCGCGAGGTTCGAGGACGCCTCCGCCATCGCGATCACGTAGTACGCCTGGACCGCGTGCTCGACGGACGGCAGGGAGATGTCGGTCGTCTCCGCGCCCTGCGCTTCGAGGTCCGCGATCGCGGCCTCGACCGTCTCGACGACGCGCTCGTCGGCGCCCTCGAACAGCTCCGTGGGGACGCCGATCGTCAGCCCCGCCACGTCGCCGTCCGCGGCCGCGGCGTAGCTCGCGTCCGGGTCCGCGCCCTCGACCTCGCGCAGGTCGCGGGTCGTCCCGTCGTGGGGGTCGTCGCCGGCGATGACATCGAGCGCTGCGGCGGCCTCCTCGACGGTGCCCGCGATCGGCCCGATCTGTTCGAGCGAGTTCGCGTACGCGATGAGCCCGTACCGGGAGACGAGCCCGTACGTCGGCTTGATCCCGACGACGCCGCAGAACGCGGCCGGACAGCGCACCGAGCCGCCGGTGTCGGAGCCGAGCGCGACGTCCGCCTCGCCCGCCGCGACCGCGGCCGCGGAGCCGCCCGAGGAGCCGCCCGGGACGCGGTCGGTGTCGACCGGGTTCCGGGTGGGGCCGAACGCCGAGGTCTCGGTCGTCGTCCCCATCCCGAACTCGTCCATGTTCGTCTTCCCGACGACCGTCGCGCCCGCGTCGGTCAGCCGGTCGACCACGGTCGCGGAGTAGGGCGGGACGTAGTCGGCGAGCATCTCCGAGCCGCAGGTCGTCCGGACCCCCTCGGTGGAGATGTTGTCCTTCACCGCCACGGTCGCGTCCGCGAGGGGACCGTCCGCGTCCGCGTCGCCCTCGATCCGCTCCTCCGTCACGAAGGCGTTGATGTCGGCCGCCATCTACGACACCTTCGGGCCGACGAAGAAGCCGTCTTCCGTCTCCTCGGCGTTCGCGAGCGCCTCCTCCTGCGAGAGGCCGTCGCGGACCTCGTCGGGGCGCATCACGTTGACGAGGTCCTCCTCGCGTTCGGTCTCGGGGACCTCGTCGAGCGCCTCGAAGTGCTCTAAGATGTCGCCGAACTGCGCCGCGAACTCGTCGACCTCGTCGTCGGCGAGCCGGACGCGCGCCAGGTCGGCGACGTGACGGACCTCCTCGGCGTCGACGGCGGCCGCGGCGTCGTCGCCCCCGTCGGGGGACTCCCCCGCGTCATCCGTCGACTCGGACGTATCGCTCATACGAGCAGGTGTCCCGGACCGGGAGTAAGGGTTTCGGAACGTCGCATCGGACGCCCGCCGAGGCCCGCGATCACCGGACCTCGTCGACGAAGGCGAGCCAGCGCTCGTGGCCGTCCAGCGTCGCGGAGCGGTGCGCGTCGGCGAAGTCGGGGTGGCGGATCGTCTCCAATGCGTTCAGCGCCCGGTCGATCCCGACGACCTCGTCCGCGAGCCGTTCGGCGGTCTCACGGTCGAGCGGGGGGTCATCGGGGGTGTCGCCCGCGTTGGTTTCGGCGCCTTCGCCTCGCAGTCGGGCCATCCGACGCTCGCGCTCGGCGCGGAGCGTCGACTTCACCGACGACACCTTGCGCTCGACCTCCGGCGGGACCGGGTCGACGGCGCGCGTCTCCACGATGAACTCGGAGAGGTCGACCGCGGTGCCGTCGATGGTGACCTCGTCCGGGACCGACGCGCCGACCGTCGCGCTCTGGCTGGTGACCCGGTCGAGTATCGCCTCTCGCTCGGCCTCGTCCATGCGGTCCCGTTGCGGGGCGCCGGGAAAATGTGCTGCGGTGACGGAGCGACCGTCACTCGCCGTCCGATTCGTCCGCCCGGACCGTCACGACGGGCGCGTCCGCCAGCCGCACGACCTTCTCTGTGACGCTCCCCAGCAGGTAGCGCTCGCCGCCAGTGCGGCCGTGGGTCCCCATCACGATGAGGTCGGCGTCGTGGTCGTCGGCGTACTGGAGGATCGCCGAGTGAGGGGTCCCCATCTCGACGGCCGTCGTCATGTCGATGTCGTCCGGTGACTCCGCCGCGGCCCCGACGAGCTCTCTCGCGTGAGCGGTGAGCTCGGCCTCGACCTCGTCGGCGTCGACATCCTCGTGTCTGCCGATGTAGCCCGTCTCCGGCGAGACCCCGCTCATCGCCTGGCTGTCTTCGTGGACGAACGCCCCGCTCACGCCGAGGCCGCCCTCGCGGGTGTCGACGACGTGGACCACGTGGACCGTCGCGTCGAACGCCGACGCGAGTTCGCTCACGTGTGCCGCCGCCGCTTCCGAGCCGGCGCTTCCGTCCGTCGGGAACAGTATGTTGTCGTACATCGTACCACCGAGTTGAAACTTCGCGGAGCAGCGGTAAAAACGCACCGCAGATTCGCGCTACTGGGGGATGCGGCCGCTCAGCTGGAGAATTCAGCGACGACGCACTGACGAAAAGCGAGGCGATGCGTCGACCGGGAGGGCTCCCGAGAGCGCGGCGGTGTGCCGGCCGCGACGCGCCGGTCCGGAGACCGTCCCCCGCTACAGCAGGTCGTTCGAGACGAGACGGTCGACCGCCTCGCGCAGGCGCTCTTCGCTCGCGGCGTAGGAGATGCGCGCGTAGCCCGGGGCGTTGAACGCGCTCCCGGGGACGCAGGCGACCGCGGCCTCCTCGATCGCCGCCTCGCACCACGCCTGATCGTCGTCGTCGACGGGGATCATCATGTAGAACGCGCCGTCGCCGACGTCGACGTCGACGCCGTGCTCGTCGAACAGGTCGACGAGGAGGTCGCGGCGGTCGGCGAAGGCGTCGCGCATCTCCTCAACCGCCGCCTCGGTGTTCTCTAAGGCCTCGATCCCGGCGCGCTGGACGAAGTTCGTCGCGCAGGAGACGGAGTGGGAGTGGAGCTTCCCCGCCTCGCCGACGAACTCGTCGGTGGCGTGGAGGTAGCCGAGCCGCCAGCCGGTCATCGAGTACGCCTTCGAGAAGCCGTTGATCGTCACCGTGCGGTCGGCCATCCCGTCGAGGCTCGCGAGCGAGACGTGCTCGGCGTCGTAGACGATGCGCTCGTATATCTCGTCGGAGATGACCGCAACGTCGTGCTCGACGGCGAGGTCGCGAACGCCCTCCATCGCGGCCTCGGAGAACACCGCGCCGGTGGGATTGGACGGGGAGTTGACGACGAGGAGTTCGGTGTCGTCGGAGACCGTCTCGGCGAGCTCGTCGAGCGCGGGCTCCAGCTGGAACCCGTGCGGCGCGAGGTCGACCCGAGAGAGGTCGCCGCCGGCGAGCTTCGCCATCGCCTCGTAGGAGACCCACGCGGGGTCGAGGAGCACGACCTCGTCGCCCTCGTCGATCAGCGTCTGGAACGTCTCGTACAGCGCCTGCTTGCCGCCGGGGGTGACGATCACCTCGTCCGCGTCGGCGTCGATCCCGGTGCCGCGGAGCTTCGCCGCGATCGCCTCCTTGAGTTCGGGCACGCCGTTCGAGGAGGTGTATCCCGTGTGGCCTGCGTCGAGCGCGTCCTTGCCCGCTTCGACGACGTTCTCCGGGGTGTCGAAGTCGGGCTCGCCGACCGAGAGGTCGACGATGTCGGCTCCTTCGGCCTCCTTCTCCGCCGCGAGGTTCGATATCGCCAGCGTCGCGCTGGGCTCTACGCGTCCGATCCGCTCCGAGAAGTCGTATGCGTCGCTCATGTGTCGTGTGTAGTCGGCTCGTGGGTGTCAGTCGAGTTCCTCGGCGAGGTCAATCGCCGCCGCGGCCGCGTCCGCGCCCTTGTCGATCCGCTCGCGCGCCTCCGCGCCGGACATCCCGGGGCCGCTCACGCCGAAGGTGACCGGCGTGTCCCGGTCGAGGCTCACGTCGGTGAGCTTCTCGGCGGTCGCGGTCGCGATGACCCGGTCGTGGTCGGTGTCGCCGGTGACGATGGCGCCGACGACCGCGACCGCGTCGACGTCCTCGCGGCGCGCGAGGCGGTCGGCGGCCAGCGGGCTGTCGTACGCGCCCGGCACGCTCAGTTCGTCGACGACGACGGCGTCGCGGTCGGCCGCCGCCTCGCGGGCGGCCTCGGCCATCGGCTCCGTGACGGAGTCGTTGAACCGCGCCACCACCAGTCCCAGCGAGACCATACCGGGACTGGAGCGGGCGACGGCAAAGGTCTACCGTTCGACCGCAGGGTTGCCGGGCGAACGCGTTCGGCGACGGGGGCGGTCGGAGCCCGACCGCCGGACACGAGGTCACGCGCGTGAGGCGATCGGGTCCCGTCCCGCCCACAGGACGTAGAACCCGTACAGCAGCAGCGACAGGAACCCGACCAGAAGCGAGACGGCGAGGAGGAGCCCGATCGGAGGGGGAAGCGAAACGATCGGTCCCTGTTCGAGTCCGATCACGGCTCGGAGGCCGAACCAGAGGACGAACGCCGGGAGGACGTACCGTTTGGCGCGGTTGGTCCCGGTCACTCGTTCGGCAACCACGATGACGCAGATCCCGACCAGCGGGATGAGCATGGATAGAGCGTTTTCGCCACCACCGAACCACTCGATCATCTGGGGAACATCTCCGCTCGGAGAACTTGGTGCCTCGGTTCGCTGATTCCTCGGACGGGGTCCGGCACGTCGTGACCGCGATTCGGGTTAGCTGTGGATCGCCAGCCGGCACACGCGCCGCACGCCGCGGGTCATTAATACGTCTGCGACGCCAACGGGATCCCATGACAGAGACCGAGACCGCGACGGTCGGCGGCGGCTGCTTCTGGTGCGTCGAGGCGGCGTTCAAGCAGCTCGACGGGATCGAAAGCGTCACCTCCGGCTACGCCGGCGGCCACGCGGACGACCCGACCTACCGCGAGGTGTGTACCGGCAACACCGGCCACGCGGAGGTCGTCCAGGTCGAGTACGACGCCGACGCCCTCTCCTACGAGGACATCCTCGAAGTGTTCTTCACGGTCCACGACCCGACGCAACTGAACCGACAGGGCCCGGACGTTGGGAGCCAGTACCGCTCGATCGTGCTCTCTCACGACGACGAGCAGCGGCGGCTCGCGGAGGAGTACGTGGCGGCCCTCGACGAGGAGGGCGGCTACGACGACGAGGTCGTGACCGAGGTCGAACCGCTGGAGACGTTCTACCGCGCCGAGGAGAAACACCAGGACTACTTCGAGAAGAACCCGGCCGACGCCTACTGTACGATGCACGCGCAGCCGAAGGTTGAGAAGGTCCGCGAGCGGTTCCGCGAGAAGGTCAAAGCGTAGGGACCGGTAGGGAACGCCTCCGAGGCCGCATTCATCCGTTGATAAATAGCCGGCTCCGTTGAAATCCTTAAGCATTGATAGGATCGGCGTGCGAGATACGGAGGGTGTAGTCAGCACCTGAACAATGTTACTTTCTCCGTCTATATCCTGAATCAGCCGGTAGAATTCGCTTGCGTATCTCACACTACGGTGTAAACGTCTTTCTAACAATGACAGCCTCCGAAGGCGTATGAACAATTAGAACGGTAAGTTCGTCAGCATCATTACTACTATCTACCGGCGGCTCACGAAAATCAGCGTTTACGTTTATCTCAGATTGGATTGTGTCACCAACGCCCCACGTATTTGGATCGTTACTCTCGATCTCATCGTTATAAGATGATATTATGTTCTCAGGATCTTTCTCCTCATCAAACTCGGGAAGGTTAACCAGTCGTGCTTCAGCATCCACATCAGGGCCAGACGCACGAACGACAACTTCCAATTCTTCAGCGGGAATGCTCTCCCCAGCTATGTGCGTAATACGTACACGTTGGGCATCCGCTCCTGGCTCAAATTCTCCACTCGTCTGGCCAACGACTGGCGCAGGTTCGTTAATATTCTCTGTGACATCAAGGAAAAATACAGAAACAGTTGCGGCTAAAACAACCACAACTGCGACCATGAGAATAGTCGAAACCACAGGAGTCATTCGTCTTTAGCTAAGACTCACACCTCGGTTGTGTAGCGGTAGCGAGCGTCTCCTGTAAGATCGGTCGTTGCTGGTGAATCTTCTGGGCGTCCTCGATCAGCCGCTCCAGCAACGGCGGTGGCGAGTAACCGAGATACTCACCGAGTTCATGGAGGATGAGCTGGGCGTGCGACCGGAAGGTCGCC
>NZ_NEDJ01000079.1 GCF_002114285.1 Halorubrum ezzemoulense DSM 17463 | reverse complement strand
CGCAGGTCCGTTCCAGCGAATCAACCGCTTGACGACCGGTTCTTCCGGTAGCTGTCCATCGGGTCGGACAGCGGTCGTCAGTGGCGACACTGTCGCGTCGGCGGCAGTCCGCCGCCGACAGCGACGGCACATCCCGAAAATCATGCTCACCAGCGGTTCGAAGATGCTCCACAGCTAGTTCCATCTGGTTCATCGCCATCAGACGAGATTACGCGGCTGTCGATGTGATCGACTGAATCTGGTTCACCGCCATTAGACAAGATCACGCGGCTGTCGATGTGATCGACTGAGCATCGCATCTTCGCCCCGGACGACCAGGCGCACAACGCTAGAAGCGACGATACTCGCTACAATCAACGCTCTATGGCCGAAACCGTGAATTCGGCTGTGAAACGCTCGCTCGGCTTCCCCGTGCGAGCGCGGTCATGATCCCGTGAGTTCCGCGAAATTGCGCTGATATGTGTCGTCTATAACATCAAACGCTTCGTCAAACAGTGAATTCCAACGCCTTACAGCGATTCAACACGGCCGAGAGAAAAGTCGATCCACGATTGAAGCAAATCTGTTACAACAGGCTCGCTGCGACCGATTCCAACCTAAACACATCCAACAAGATCACTTATGTGAAACACCGCTAACGTGAGTGAACCAGTGGATATTTATTCGTCTATTCACACCAGTATAAATGGGACCACAAGTCCCTGATGAGAGCCAGTCGGACGTACAGCCCACGTCACCAACTGGCTCTCAGACATGCTGCGTCCCGGATTTCTACAAAACTGTCCGGCCACTGATGTGAAATGCGGCCTAGCGGAAGCCGACTGAACTAGCGGTGTCGACCGAACTTGATCTTAGGGAAGTTGATGAGTATCGTGGATGATATTTAGGCCAGCACAGTAATATGAATTGCTGGGAGGATGATGGTATACAAGCGGTGTTCACCGAAACAACATGATAGCAAGTTCTATTAATCCGGTAAAAGGTCCGACTTACAGGCGCTGGGCGAGTGTTCTGTGCGGGATGTGTATTTTGGGCCTGCTCATGTATACCGGGGTTGGGGCTGTAGCTGCACAAGAGACAACAACCAATATAACCATTGATGGGGAGCAGCTCAAGTCTGAAGACAATGTTGTCGTATTAAACGACCCAAACGCAAACATCACTGTCACAGCAGATGCGCCGGTTGAGTTGATCGAACTGCGAGTCAATGGGGACGTATACCGTTCATATCGACCTAACTCGACGACATTTGACCGATCAGTTACACTTGATCTCGACCCAAATGAAAATACGGTAGAAGTGATTACAAAGTCTGATACAGTAACAACATTCAAGTCGTCGATAACGAAGCATACAGCCGCACCAAGGGTAGAATACACCTCGCCATTTTCAACGACGGTCAAAGGTGGGCCAAACAATACGGTAAATGTTACTAGTGGGCAAGTCACTCTGGCTGGCAATCTTCACACGGTAGTAGATGTTAAAAGCATCCGAATTGAGCGAACGAGCAACTACGGGCCTGATGAGAGTAGCTCAGATGTAGACCGGAAGATTCATCGAATTTCGAACCCCGGAGAGTCTTTTTCTCAAGAGTTACTGCTTGTCGACGGAACAAACAATCTCACCGCAGAGTACACGGATACGCTCGGCCGCACAAACACTGACCGGTTTGTAATTGACGTTGATGATGAGTCGGATCCTACCATCAATATCACCGTCGCGGATGAAAGTTACACGGACACGGCGAGCATCGGCGGTACGGTTCAGGATGAAACGAAACTCAAGCGTGTCGAAATAAATCGGACATCGAACAATGGCTCACAGGTTCTGATGTTAAGCGCAAACGCAAAGCCGAATCCAGACAAACTCAAATACAGTTTCGATACGACGGTTGAATTATATGACGACAACGACGACAATGAATTCAAAATAACAGCAGAAGATGCGGCAGGAAACATACGCAATCAAACGTTTGTAATCAAGTATGAACCAGAACCTGAGGTGAACATTACAAACGCGACGATCAATCTAGAGGGAAAAACAGTCCACCTTGCTGGCACAGTCTCACAGGCAGAGATTAGTCGAGTCACGATCGAGACATTCAATACATCAACTGGAGAGCGACTTGATCTTGATCGAGTGTATGATACAGAAACATTCACGAATGCTGTTAGCTTTGATAAAGAGTTTAGAGCGTCTGCCAAGGGTACAATAGTGACCATACTGGTGAGTTATCGGTCGGGACAGTACTCAACAAGCATTACACCAGAGATTCCAGATTCACAAAAAGAAACAAACACAAACAACGGCACAGAGACGACTGATAATACGACTTCAGTACAATCCGAGACAACAAATAGAACAGTCCAAAACACAACCGAAACTAAGCCAGATAATCAAACGTCTGTTGAAACTAATTCGTCTAGTGGAAATGAAAGCCAACCAGACACGACACCAAACTCGCCGACGTTACTTCCTGTTCGGACACGCGATGCCTTTGGTGGAATCGTTGTCGTGGGGGGAGCATACATACTTGGACACTGGGTATGAGGCAGTGAGGATCATATCCAGTCAAGCCGACTTACTTGTGTAGAACATTGTCGGTGGTTTGCCGTCTTGCGATTTCCGTCTGTGTCAAGTGAATTTGGTTCAGTTAATCTTGGTTGGTCCAGCGATCACGACACCATCTCGTTTAATAGCGACATCAATATTGAACTCATCAGCGGGATGAGAGAGATCAAAATCACAACCAATTCTACTGTCGCTATCGACCGTGGCCACACAATTAAGAACTTGACTGATTCCGCCATCCTTCTCATCCGCAGTGATACGAATAATCGCGGAACTGTTCGGCGCAAGGTTGGTGCTAGCTGTCACAGATAGCCGAGTAGAGTTGCTGATGGTGTGATTTGTTAGTTCAGCAGTGGGCTCAGACACGGTGAATGACTGCCGAAGGGAGGCCCTCGGTACAGAGTTCGGCGCTGACTCATCAACTTCAAGGGTAACCGTGTACTCACCCGGTTCCAATGTGGTTGTGTCAACCCCCACGGCAAGTCCAGGTACGCTGTCATTGTACACTGTGTGGACGCTCGCAAGTGGATCAGTAGGTGACCCACTCTCTTCCGAGGTTAACTGGAGATTAATTCCATGACCGAGAGTACCTTGACCCGCAAGCCCGTATGTGACGATACCAGCGTGCCGATGAGATATATCACCGTTTTGAAGAGTAATGGAGACGTCTTGTGAGCCTGTTACTTCGGGATTCTCAATGTCGTACGCGACACGAAGTGTACTGTGGGTAGAAATCTCAACTGGACGGTCGAGTGAGATTGCTAAGCGTCCGTCTGTACCCGTCTGGATGCTCTGTATCGATCCTTTTAGTGAGCGATCGATATATCCGTTCTTGTTTGTATCAATCCCAAGTACCTCGATATCGGACTGAGTAACCTGTTGAGTAGCTGCGTGAGATCTGGCGTGATTGCTCTGATAGTTGATCGAGACTGATGTGAAAGAGACTGTCTCGTTACTACTTATATCGGCTATGTGGGTAGTTTCAGCACCAGGGGTGCTATTAACAGGGAACACAAGGTTTGACGCTGGAGCTGGTGAGGTAAGGAGACCACCAATCCCGGTAATTGGAAGCCGTGTCCAAAACTCATCACCACGGGCAACATTAGGTGAATCCACATCCGTGGTGTCCGTAGCACCTACCTCCGACAACTCCGACTCCTTTTTTAATCCCGTTTCAATATTTTTGTACGATGTATCAGGGGGAACAATCACATTCGTTCCATTCGGTTGGGATGGTTCAGTAATCATAAGCACTGCCGCAACGCTTGTCTCATCAGTTGAGACAATTAGATTATATCGGCCAGTATCGAGTACGGCCCCTTCAGAAAGTCCAGATTCAGAAATGAGTCGGACTGAGTCACCGCCAGTAGCTGTGAAGCGGTTGCTTTTGTCCACATCAGTTGGATAGAATGTATTAGCCCGGACAGTGACCGAACCATCTCCATTGTTATCGTACGCACGGAGTGTTGTCTGGTACTGTTGATTCGGTGCCTGGATGGTGAGCGTCACCTCATCAGTGTCACGCATCTGGATCCCAAGCGTAGCCACATCGCCCTGCGTCACCGTTGTCTTTGCAGTATCAAACCCAACTGCAGGGGATGACTGTGATTGTGCCGCAGTTGAGATGCTGAGCGGCATAGCAAGGCAAATAACCCCAAGAAAGAGGATCACTACGCCAAGCGAGACACGTGTATTCATGATCACCTCCTCCTACCGTTCTCGGTTGTAAATACTTTCTGTCAGTCCCAATGTGTCTGCCTCGCGAAAACCATGAACACGTAGAAACAAGAGGCCCTATCCTCAAGCGCGAACCGAAAGGCGATCGGTAGGATGAGGTAGTTCACACTAGCGTATATCAACGAGGAGAGACGCTTAGGTGTCGGATTCTTCTGGCCATCAGGTTTTGTAGTAGTCGCGTCAGTTGTCTGTGAAATATCCGCTACGCTAGCAACTGACGAGCCTTAGGCAGTCGCAAAAAATGAAAATACGCACCGCGAGGACCGAACGGAGTGATCCGTTCGGTTATTAGCTGGCGTTAGTTGTTGCGACGGGTCGCGAGCAGCGCAGCCGCGATGAGCGCAACAAGGGCGACAAGCGCGCCGAAGCCGGGCGTGCTGCCGTCAGTGCTGCCACCATCGGAGCTGCCGTTGTCGGCAGTGTCGTCGCCGGTGTCGTCACCAGTGTCGTCGCCGGTGTCGTCACCAGTGTCGTCGCCGGTGTCGTCACCAGTGTCGTCGCCGGTGTCGTCACCAGTGTCGTCGCCGGTGTCGTCACCAGTGTCGTCGCCGGTGTCGTCACCAGTGTCGTCGCCGGTGTCGTCACCAGTGTCGTCGCCGGTGTCGTCACCAGTGTCGTCGCCGGTGTCGTCACCAGTGTCGTCGCCGGTGTCGTCAGTCTGCCGCTCTTCGACGATTTCAACGTCGGTGGAGTCAGTGGTATCACCACTGTCGGCCTCGAGCGTGTACGTCCCCGTCTCGAGGTCGGAGGTATCGACGGTCAGGGTGAACTGGCCGTCATTGCTCCATTCTTCGACAGACGCAGACTCAATCGAGTTATCGTTCTGGTTGAGCACGTTGAGCACGATGGAGTTATCGTCAGGCTGGAGGTTCGTCGTACCCTCCACGACCATCGTCTCACCAGCGGCGACGGGGTTGATTCCGTCTGCCTGAGCGCCTTCCGGGTAAACCGAGTCAAGCGAGACCGAAGCCTCGGTGACACGGAAGGTCGTCGAAATCATCAGGTCGTCCGTAGCGTCTGCCTCAGTGGTCTGAGAGACAATCCGGTCACGGACCTGATTGCCGGTAAGCGACTGATCCTCAAGATTAGTGATGAAGCTCGATAGCTCATCGATACCGACCGTATCACTCGAATTGGTGTTCGGAAGATCGCCGTCACCGACGGTGCCGTCGCGACCAAGCGAGATGACGTGCCCGGACGCAGCACCCTGTGAAAGGTCGACGCTGACGTCTTCTTCGTCGAACGTACCGTCGTTGTCAACGGACACTTCCGTGACATCAACCTCGCCACGCTCGCCAACGAAGGCAACAACAACATTCGACTGCCCCTCTGCAGTCCCGTTGACAGTCATCGTGCTGTCTTCAGTGGCGAACTGGCCGTCGATGGTCCCGAACTGAGCCGTAAGACCGCCCGACTCAGAGCGGATCGTGGCACGGGTACCATCGTTGCTGGTCCACGATGAGGTGTTAATTTCGCTGTCGTCACCGGAGTCCAGTTCGATGTTGCGTGCGTCGTCCGCGTCGATTACGCCAATCTGGTACTGACCCTCGAACGCCAGGATGTCATTACCGCCACCGTCACCGTCCGAGAGAGTGACATCCTCGACTTCGAAGGTGTCGTCAGAGTCAACGTCAATGTTGTCTTGACCGTTGACCGTGATAATTTCCCAGTTGTCGTTGTTAAGCGCGTAGAGACGCACCTCGTCAGCAGCCTCAGCGGAGCCGTTCACGTCAACTTCCGAACCGATGGTGTACTCATCCGTCGGACTGTCAAGTGTGAGTTCACCCTCGGTGACTTCGAGGTCGACATCGTCTTCGAGATCGTCGCTGTCTAGCGACGACACTTCATTTTCGTAGGAGTAGACCTCGACAGTAACATCAGCAGTATCGAGGTACTGGGTTTCTATCGACCCGACAGCTGTCGTGCCGTCGATCTCGACGAGAGCCCACGCGTAATCATCACTCGAATTGTAGCCAGTATCGCTGACGTCGTCAACGTTCCGGAAGATGTCAGCAGACTGGTTGTCACTGACACCATCCGCGAAGTCGCCTCCCTCAATAGCGACGAGCCGGAACTGGCCGTCAGTCCCACCGCTTACCGTGTAGTCAACGTTGGAACCCTGCGTAACAGAGTCTTCTGCGACATCGATCGAGAGCTCGTCCTCGGTGGTGAGCTCGATCGTGTACTCCTGGGTCACGCTACCCTGGTCGATCTCGTCGTTGCCTTCGAAGATGACGGTGTACTCACCAGCATCTTCGCCCGAAAGGTCAAGACCGACACTAGCGTCTTCGGCATTGGTCTCATTTTCGCCGTACTGGAGAACATCGGTTGCGCCGGAGGTATCACTGTTGTCAATGAGGACCTCGTTGGTAATGTCGGCGCCACTCGGGTCCTCGACGGTAATAGCGAGGCCTTCAGCGTTACCGAAGTTCCACTCAGCGAAGACCTTGAGCCGGCTCGCAGAGTCAGGCCCGACCTGCGAAACGTCGTTACCGTTCTCAGTCAGTTGAACCTCTGCGGTCGTGATGTCGGGCGAGATGACCGTGGTGCTGAAGCCACCGTCACCATCGTCGGGACCGTTGAAGTCGTAAGTACCCGTTTCCTCGTCTTCAGGAATCGGGTCCTGAAGCGGCGTACCCTCACGGTTGCCGGACGTGCCGGAGAGTTGGCTGTGAGAAATCGTACCCTGGGAAGCGTTACCGACGAAGACGACATCTTCCTCACCTTGGAAGACAATGCTACCGTCGCCTGCGCGGTTATTGGTGGGGACGCGCTCACCCGTCACGTACGCGTCGGAGGTGTCAAAGCCAGAGCTTACTGTATCCCCAATGTCAGCACCCGGTGCATCATCGGAATCGAACAGGTGCGCGGTGTGTACACCCGGGAATCCATCGGTGTCTTCAATTTCGACGGTAGCGGTACCACTGCTTGTAGTGGATCCAGTGTCGGAAACACCGGCGAGAACCGCGTCTCCATCACTGTTTTCATACGTGACAGCAATAACGGCACTGCCACCGCTGTCACTGCTAAAGTTGCTGTAGTCAACCTCTACTGTACCATCGTCATTTAGGGTCTGGTCATCAAACGTGACCGACCCATCGTTGACTGCCGCAGCGGCCGGTGCCGCAGCGAAGCCAACAGCCACCATAGAGATTACCATGATGGCACTGAAGAAGACCGCGTTGGCCTTCGAGCGTGTATTGTCGTTTGTCATTGTTTGGTTTTTGTCAGCATCCGAGTACGCCAGTCGTTTTGTCCGCGACACACCGTCTTAACTTCGATCTCGTTGTGAGACGGTTACCGTGTGTTGGATTACTTGCGCCTGCCGTGTTCGGAGGTAGGGGCATTTTGAACAAACACCGGTTATTATAAATACTTTGTGTGTACCCACATTCATGCTAAACGCTATCAAGACCCGTGTGAAGACGTGTGACAGTCGTTCTGTGATTGGCGGGTCTGGCGTGTAGCGCACCTACCAGTTGATCTGCTGTATCGAGGGGATAGTAGTAGGATGAATATGTGGGTGCTAGAGAGGACAAGAATCTGATCGATTGTCACGGCGATCGATCTGGTCGTCTTAGTTAGCATCTGACAGCGTACTATTTAGACAGCGATCACATGATAATTAACCGATATGAAATTTGTTTGTAGTCAAACTCAACATTAGCAGATCGAGGTCACAAGCATGTATAGTTGGAGAATACAATCCAATGACAGATACGATTGGTGAGGGCATAGAGAAAAACCACAGCGTCAGTTTTGGGAGGGGTCCAGTGACGGGTTCACTCGACGGACAACAAGTTCAATGTCGAATGTAGCGGGGTCTGTGGACCCGTTTGCGTCATCAGCATCATACTGGATCACGATCTCACTGAGAGTCCGTGTTCCTGTACCAAACGAATCGTACTGTCGCTCAATATACGTTCGTCCAACAGCAGTTCGCTCAGAGACACGTGGTGGATGATACGTTCGGTCATCAGCTGGTGGCTCGTAGTAGGCGTCAGCCCGAAACTCGAGAGTTCCATACCGTGCTGGTCCAACGTTCGAAATAACAATGTCAGCAACAATCTGTGATTGATATGGCGACTCAATAATGCGGTTAATACGAACAGTTTCGACAGCGATGCCCGCAGTATCAAGCGAAATTGGTTCGCCATCCGGGCGAGCAGAATCGGGTGGTTGAGTCTGATTACTTGTACTCGTCTGAGGGCGTGGTGACTCGGTTGTGTGTGAGCGAGATGGTCCTTCAGACTCATCAGCCGTCCCTGTATCACTCTCAACAAGACAGCCAGCAAGGGAGAGAGAAGTAACAGCAGCGAGGAACTGCCGCCGGTGATGAGAAAGTGTCATAGATGATGTTTGGTCGCACCTGAGTTAAATCCTGATCACGTGGGGTATCCAAATTTACTATCTCCCGCGGCTGAAACCACTATCTTTCTGCAGGGAGAGAATGCCGGCGTTACGCCGGGAGTGGATCCAACAATGCTGATACGATCCATCATGGACGGCAGGCCAGACATTCTATGCTCATCCACGCTATTAGGTAAAGTGGCAGGACGGGGGTTGCGAGCGTCAAACTTCCATCGCGGGATTCCTCTCGATTCAGCGCGGAAAAAATGTCAATCAACGGGCTGGAACAACCAGCTTTCGGTCAGCTCGCCTTGCCAGCGGGTGCGTTCTTCCCACGCATCACCAGAAAAGCCGGTGGCGAAAACGAACGGACCGGCTTGGAGTAAGTATCCATATTGAACACCCGGAAAATCGTCCAGATTTGTTCGGTCACTCCCAGCTTCACGATGGTAATAACGGTGCCATTTGATCGAATCAGTCGCTGAGGTGACGCCTGAACTGATCGAGGTCATTCCTTCTGTATCGCCGGCCGCAAGAGTTGTTGTAAATTGTTCACGTGCGGTCGCACGGTCACCATATTGTTGGATATACAGTGGAGTACCGTCTAGATCGCCAGGTGGCCCACGAAAGACGTTCCGCTGGCGAGTAACAGGATCTGGACGGGTCGCAAACGTGAAAAACACTTCTTCAGTACGGCCTGACGGTTGGACAACTGGTCCAAGCCGTTTCCGGAGTTTATTTCGGCGAGCGACCGGGAGCGGGTCTGCGGTGAACGTAGGCGGATGGCTCCCGTCCTCATCGACATATGGCTCGTGTGCGAGCGTCGTAAAATTGCGACGAGTGGGGACCGCAACTTCGACCAGCACATCACCGGTAGCGTGTGGTACAACCCGGTCAAGCAACCGGTTATGGATCGGGTTGCGTGAAAAACGCCTGCTGACGTACACTGGAGTCTGGATTTGGAAAAACGAAAGTCGCATCCGGTCGAGTTCCTCGACAAATCGGTCAGCATCGTTACGACGTGCTGCGCGAGCCAAAGACGGGATATGCATATCAGTCCGTGACTGAAGAAGGTCAACAGGAGAAAAGTGGGGTTCAAACGCTGTTTCCGCGCGGTCCGCAGCGTTGTATCCGACAGTTTCGAGTCGGTCAACCATCTCGGCTGTTGGCATCGTTGGCTGATGGATTGTGGTACGGACTGTGTCGATAGTCTCAATCACACTGTCAATAGCCTGGTTATATGACTCAACCGCGCGTGGATAAGAGATGGCAAACCACACCACATCAGCAACAATCGCTTGTGTCCTCTCAGCAATGAGTTGTATCAGGTCGGAGGCGTGACCGTCGGCATCCGCTGAGTTATCTGTAGGTGGCTCATCGGTGCCAGCTTCCAGCGTAGTATTTGACTCGTCTGAGGATTCTATTTCGTCTGGATATCTCACACCATCAACACTCAAACAGCCAGCAAGACTTGCGGCAGCGCCGAGCCCGGCAAGCACGTTACGGCGCGGTTGTTCCATGCCCCATGTCGGTGGGGCCAAAACTTAAATGTCGTAGATTACATTATCAGCCATGCGAAAAGGTCAACAATAGTTAGACTGTATGAAATGATTGTGGAGTTATGAGATTTCGCATACCTATTGCTGATCAGCCTGTAGCATGTGTAGATATGTGGTGTGGCGGTGCTGAGTTGCTTACGTCGCCGCTTGTGGTGGGAGTCATTGCTAGTCTTGGAGCAATGTTGTTACTTGTAGTAGGTAAACTCCAGACAGCGATTGAAACATGCCAGGATGAACGGGAGTGTATTATTGCGGAACAAGACGCATTTCGTCGGTTTCAGACGCAGATACGGCAGGTCGAGCCAGTACAGTTTGAATCGCCAGATACCGCGCTAACAGATGTAGGTGACCGGACAGAAGTAATGGACGTACCCACAAGTCCCGGAGATGCGACACTCAAGTATGTACTTTCTGCGTATGAAGAAACAGTGCGATCAGTTCCGCACTATAGCATTGGCGATGAAGAGAGCCTTGCTGAAAATCTCGCTGCTGAGCTTGGAGAAGATATAGTGACGTCGTTGGCAACAAATCGGGTTCTCACTCCAGCGGTCCAACAAGCAATCGTTGACCGGAGCCAGCAGGCAATCGATGTACGTGCGGAGCTTATAGAGGTAGTGACAGAGGAGATGGATCGGCTCGCAAACTATCAAACGGAACTTACTAACATCGAGACCCGACAGGATAATCTCTGCGCGCACTTCGGGTCCGTACAAATGCGGCGCAGGGAGGCCGCGTTTGATATTTGGTGTGCGCTTCAGGATCTCGAGACAAAACTGGATAGAGTCGCTGAACAGCGACAGAGAGACCTTCACTCACCACCGGTTGCTGAGCCCCCAAGTGAGGAGACATCTGATGAACAGATCGAGTTCTGTGAGTACCTGTATTCAGATAGCGACACGCCACAGTATCCGGTCTTATCAGTAATTGGGGAACTCGGAGAAGCAATCCGAACCGACAAAGAGCAAATCAGACCGTATCTTGGATGAGTTCTGAGTCGATATACGAAACAAGCATAGAATGTGTCGCCGTGACAGCGTCTACTCGATCTGTTGTAACACGAGTATATATGCCACCCTTAATCGTTGCGAGAATGTATTCTGTGACTTCAGAGGCATTGACCGCTTCAAACACATTTTCACCAATACCACGTTCAAGAATCTCCCGGATCGTATCTGCTAACCGTTCATCAACGTGCGTAAATTGAGCGCGGATACGACTGTTCGTGACTGCTTGTGATCGAAAGCCGACAAGCACTGTTTGAAACTGATAATCGTCTTCAACCGGGTCCGGTGCGAGAAGTTTGGCAATGAGCTGTTTGAGGGTTTCAGCTGGATTCTGGCTTGGTTCGGTATCAAGAGTCGATTCGAATTTGTTGACAGTGAACTCAAGCAGTGTAATAAGCAAATCGTCTTTTGAATCGTAGTAGTGGTAGATAGAAGATTTTGATCCATCAAGCTCGTCACCAATACGGGCAATTGAGAGATCAGCATAGCCGTGTTTGAGCAACGCTGTGTGTGTTGCCTTCATAATGTTCTCTTCCGTGGCGCTCAAAGTGTGTTCCGACTGATCGCTTGTCATTGCTCGGTTGAGTCCGTTGTTTCAGAGGCCGTTTCAGCGTTGGTGAAATCAAATTCGGCGGAAGTTGAGTCCGCATCTGCTGATGGCTCAACAGTCTGTGTGTTCATCTCATCAGTTGTCGCCGTCTGTTCTGTAGTAGTTGAGGGTCCCGAGGTTGTCGTGACAGCGTCTTCTGTAGGAACCGCGCGACGTTGAAGTTCATCAATCTGTGGGACAGACGTCACATTTGCGAGAACGACAGTTGCCGTGAGTTCTGTTGTGTTTTGAATTGGCTCATCGCCAGCAAGCACTTCAACGGTCTGCGTTTCTTCTTCAAGCAGATATCGGCCGGTCTCAAATCCTTTCCGAGAGATTGTATCTGGGGGTCCACTGAGGATGAGCAAAACCCGGTCTGCAGAAGTGATTTCACAGGGTAGCGTGAGTTTCGATTGGACTGCGCGACTGATCAGTGTCTTTATTTTCGACGCATCAACCGGAGTAGACCCAGAGGGCTGTGATCGACCAAGCAGGCGAAGAATCCGAGCAAGAAGTCCATGAGCGTTACTGTCAATTTCAACTGTGGCGCGACCAACAGTTGTTACCCCACCAACAGCAAGTGTCCGTGAGATATCAGCAGGGTCAATCCGAAGTTCAGATTCAAACGTCGTGTTGGCTTCACCGGCACCAAAAACGCTCAACAGTCGGTCGACGGTCATCTGATTAATCGACTGATAGCAATCAGCAACAGCGTCTCTATCCCGGGACCATGAATCGTTGTCGACAAGAAGCGTTGACGCAGCACGTGGGACAAGTGTTCGAAGACCACGGGCAGCGGTCAGTGCTCGTTGGTCTGACTCCGTGTCAGCGGGGAGAACACCCAGTGTGTACACTTCAGTTTCATAAATATCGGTGAGTTCTTCCAACAACACACTCCCAACACCAGCACCAGTGCCGCCGCCAAGCCCAGCAACAATCATCGTGGCTGCGACTTCTGTTTCATCGATTTTATCGAGTGCACGTCGAATTTCTGGCCGCTCCGCTTTAGCGACTTGTGCGCCAACATCTGGATCACCACCAACACCATACTCATTGATGTCATATTCACGCGTGCGCGAGTTACTGGAGGCACCTTGTTTACTCGTGGTGGTGGATGTCTCTGATTGTAGTTGGGGATCGTGAGACGAATTTGGGGAGTCAGTAGCAGGAGAGTTTGTGTCTCGTCGAAGTACTGCCGGGTGTGTATCGCCAAGGAGGATATGCTGGTCAGTACTGAGGGCGGTTGTCTGAGAGAGTGGTTGTGATTCAGTGTGAAACGCGAGAACGTTTCCATTAGTCACCGACCGGCCTGTGCGGTGTTCAGTTCGAACAAACTGATCAACGAGTCGGGTACCACACCCACCAACGCCGAGAAGTGCTACCTTCATTTACACACCAACGGCTGCGAGTGATGGTGGCGGCCAACAGAGTGGTGATGCGTCTGTCGGACAAGCGTTTGACGACGTGTTCGCTCAAACAATAGGGTCCAGATCATTGTCGTCATCGGTAATTAGCGACTGAATTTCCTCTTCGCGAACCGCATCCTGTTCTTGAATTTTGTTTTGCGCGTCAACAGCTTGATCTTGGATTTCGTTAATCCGCGGTGTATCAGTTACATTTGAGAGCAACACCACAGCCGCAAGGGTTGACGAGTCGGGACGAGGATCATCACCAGCAAGGACATCAACGGTATCAGCTTCTTGTTCAAGCCATTCACGAGCAGATTCAACCCCTTTTCGTGAAATCACATCTGGCGGCCCGGCAAAGACAATCAGCGCACGGTCAGCACTCGAGACATCACATGGAACAGTGAGCCGAGAATTCGTTGCTCGGCGCACCAAGCCTTTGATTTTTGCAGCATCTGTTGATTCACTCTGTGAGTCATCAACTTCTTTGAAATTGGCTAACAGTCCTTCTTTTGCGGGGGTAACGTCAGTTGAAGCGTACCCGATTGAGGAGACACCACCGGTATCGAGGGTTCGCATAATGTCACTCGAATCCATCGCGTTCTCACCAACCTCCGACTCATCGACTTCACCGGCTGCGAGCAGAGTGACAATGCGTGTTGCAAGCTCTTCGTTCATCTCTTCGTAGCCCTGCTCAATAGTCTGCCCACGAGAACGCCACGCATCGTTGTCGAACGCGATGAAATTATCAACTTTGTTGACGAATGACTGAAGCGAGCGGGCAGCGTTGAGTGCCGGCCGGCCGCCCTCGTACGTGCCAGGTAATACTCCAAGTCCGTACACTGGCTCATCGTACATCTTCTGTAGTTCGTCAATAACAACGGGAGCAGCGCCACTGCCGGTGCCTCCACCAAGGCCGGCTGCGACTAAGACAGCATCAACCTCGTGAATTTCAACATCGTCGAAAACGCGCCTGATTTCATCAATGTCGGTTTGCGCAACCTCAGCACCAATTTTAGCATCACCTCCAACCCCGTGTCCACGCGCTTTCTGATGGGTATCGCCGATTAACACCCGGCGATCTTCATCGAGCTGTTGTGGTTTAGCGAGGTCTGTCCGAGCCGTATTAATGACCAATGCGTGACGACACAGATTACGACCAGTCTCAAATTCAAACTCAATCATCTGGTCGATAAGCTTGCTGCCTGCGTTACCGACCCCGATCGTTGCGAGTTTCATTGGTTGTTTCTCTGTTGAGCCGTATGAAAGTGTGTTGGTTGTGGGTGGACCTCACCGGGCTCAGAGTACGTGGCTGTGGAACGAGTCATTGAATACTGGTATGTGTGGTTCGAGACGTATTAATTAACAGTTTGTAGGCGGTGAACTACCCCACCCTACTCGCTCACGGCTGACGCCGTTCGCTCCTTGAGGGTGGGGCTTCCTGTTTCCACGACGCGCTTTGCAGATACAGGCGTATCCACAGGAAGCGCAGTCTCCACAGGCGTTGATTCGGAGTATCCCACTCCTACTTCTTCAAGACCACGAGAAAGGATGTTCCACGCCGCGTTCGCATCCCTATCCGCTTCAAATCCACACGCCGGACAGGAGTGTTCGCGCATCCACAGCGGTTTCTCAGTCTTCACACCACAGGAAGCGCACTCTTTTGTCGTCCCGCGCGGGTTCACGGCGACGAAGTGCGTCC
>NZ_NEDJ01000078.1 GCF_002114285.1 Halorubrum ezzemoulense DSM 17463 | reverse complement strand
CCCCAGTGTCGTCGGCCTCCTTCCGGTCGGCCGACTCCAGCGAGAATCGAAGATTCCCTGGCAGCCGGCGCTACGCGCCGGCGACCTCGCGCGTGCTGACGAGCGCCCGCAGGGCGCGAGTCGCACGCGCCACCGCAGTTCTATATATGAATAGCCGTGCGTCCGCTACGCCGAATCCACGCGGTCGACGAGGTCGCTCGCAGCGGCCGCGGCGCGCTCCTGTACGACCGCGGCGTCCAGCGTCAGCACCTCTCGGTCGCGCATGAGAATGTCGCCGTCACAGACCGTGTGGCGCACGTCGCTCCCGCGGGCCGCGTACGCGAGGTGCGAGACGGGGTCGTGGACCGGCGTCAGGTGCGGCGCGTCGAGGTCGACGACGGCGAGGTCGGCGGCCGCACCCGCCTCGATCCGACCACCCGGGAGTCCGAGGGCGTCCGCGCCGCCGGCCGTCGCCATCTCAACGACCGCCCCCGCAGGGACTGCGCTCGCGTCGTCCGCGGCGAGCTTCCCGAGCATGGCGGCGTCGCGCATCTCGTCGAACACGTCGAGGTCGTTGTTCGAGGCCGCGCCGTCGGTGCCGAGCGCGACGGTCACGCCGGCCTCGCGGAGCCGCTGAACCGGGGCCATCCCGCTGGCGAGCTTCATGTTCGAGGCCGGGCAGTGGACGACCGCCGTTCCCGATTCGGCGAGCCGGTCGATCTCGCCGCCGCCGACGTGAACGCCGTGCGCGAAGAAGTCGTCCGGGCCGAGCGCGCCGAGGTCCTCGGCGTACGCGATCGGTCGCTCCCCGCGCTCGTCGACGATCGGGTCGACCTCGTCCGCCGTCTCGTTGGCGTGGAGGTGGACCGGAACGCCCGCCTCCCGCGCCTCCGCGACCCCCTCGCGGAGGAACTCCTCGCCGACCGTCGTCAGCGAGTGCGGCATGAACGCCGTGCGGATCCGGCTGTCCGCCGCGTCATCAAGTTCGCGGGCGACCGCGAGGCTCTCCTCGACGTCCGCGCGGGCGTCGGCCGCGTCCTTGCCGACCGTCACGACCCCGTGGCCGAGCCGCGCGCGCAGCCCCGCGCGGTCGACGACGTCCGCGACCCGGTCCATCGCGAAGTACATGTCCGCGAACGCGGTCGTCCCAGATCGGATCATCTCCAGGGCGCCGAGCTCCGCGCCCGCCTCAACGTCGTCCGGCGTCAGTTCGGCCTCCGCCGGCCAGATGTCCTCGCGGAGCCACGGGTCGAGCGGTTTGTCGTCTGCGTACCCGCGGAGCAGCGTCATCGCGACGTGCGTGTGCGCGTTGACGAGCCCCGGGATCACGAGCGACCCCGACGCGTCGAGCGTCTCGTCGGCGTCGGGCGGCGCCTCGCCGTCCGCGCTCACGTCTCGTACCTCGACGATCCGCCCGGCGTCGCGGTCGATCGTCACGTCGGCCTCGGTCACGGAGCCGTCGGGGCGGAGGACGCGGCCGCCCGTCACGCGAAGCGCGTTCATACGGACCGATCCCGCTCCTCGAACCAAACGGCTTCGGTTCCGCCGGGCCCCTCCGAAGCCTCTTAGGCCGGCGCCGCCGCAGTGCGGGCATGGCAACCGACGCCCAGCAGGCGTGTTTCGAGGCCGGGATCAAGTTCGGCTCGCTGTACCACCAGTTCGCCGGCACGCCGGTCAGCCCGTCGAGCACGCGGAGCATGGAGGCCGCGATGGCGGAGGCGATCGAGAACCAACCGCACTGCGAGGCGGTGACCGTCGACATCCACGACGACCGCGTCGCCGACGCGATCGACCACGAGAACGGCTACACGGAGCTCACCGGCTCGCTGATGGACGTGGAGATGCGGATCGCGTACGAGGGCGTCACGGTTCACACGCGGATGGCGATGGAAGACGGGTACCCGCTGATGGAACTGGTCGACGTGGTCGACGACTGACGGCGAGTCGTTACGGTCCGGGGGCGCCGACTCGGCCGGTCCGACCGTCGCGGTCCGGAGAGTCAGGGCCAACTCTGTCCGACGCGGACCCGATCGCCGTCGACCCGAACGCTTAGTATCGCGACCCGCCTACCGCAATCCGAACGCGGCCGACGCTTCCGATTCCCCGCTTTCAGAGACGCCCATGGTCGACAGACGCCACGACGGTCGGACGGATCGAACCGGCTTCGACGAGACGAAGAACTACCTCTCGACCGCCCTCGGCCGCGTCGTACCGCGGGCGGTGGCGCGGCGCGCGCTCGAGGTGAGCGTCAGCACGGACGCCGCCGAGTACGCGCCCGACGAGCCCATCTCGATCACGGTCATCATCCGCAACCGCCTGCCGGTCCCAATCGAGGTCCCGACGACGACGCGTCGCTCGTGGGGGTGGGCGGTCGACGGCGTCTTGGAAGCCACCGACAAGCGACGCTACATTCGCGGTGAGGAGTCTTCGCTGTCGTTCCGCGCCGGCGAGACGAAGCGGGCGACGGCCACGTGGAACGGTCGCTTCCGCCGCACCGCTGACGACGGCGGGCTCGACCGATCGGTCCGGGCCGATCGCGGCGACCACACGATCTCCGTGTTCGTGCCGGTCCCCGGCGCCGACGAGCGCCACGAGGACGCCACGCAGATACGGATCCGCTGACGCCGCCGGTGACGTCAGCGAGCGGGCCGCCGAGGCGCCGCGCGGCGAGGTGATTTTTAAAAAGGGTCGGCGGTCAGTCGTCCGCTTCGGGCGCTTCCGTTCCGGGCCGCGCCGCGCCGCCTACCGTGGCCTCGTCTACCGCGGTCGCGACCGCCTCGTCGCGGCGCAAGTGACACGCCGAGTAGTGGCGGCCGTCGCCGATCTCCGACTCGATCTCGTAGGCCGGCCGGGCCGTCGCGCAGACGCTCTGGTCCGCGAACCGCTCGACGAGGATCCGCTCGGCGTCCTCGAACTTGTCGCGCTCGATGTGGCCCAGCGCCTCGTCGAGCAGGGTGCCCGCGTCGCCGCTCGGGACCGCGTCCTGGAAGTACCGCGACCGGAGGACATCCGGATCGGTCTCCTCGAACGCCCGGCGCTCGACCGCTCGCTGGAACTCGACAAGGTTCCGCCAGGCGCCGTCGCTCATGTCGTACTCTTCCGGCTGGATCACCTTCGGACAGCGGGTCCGGAACCGGCAGCCCGAGGGCGGGTCGATCGGCGACGGCACGTCGCCGGACAGGAGGGCGGTCCGCCCCCCGCTCCGCGGATCCGGGACCGGAATCGCGTCGAGGAGCGCCTGCGTGTACGGGTGCTGCGGGTTCTCGAACAGCTCCTCCTTGTCGGCGAGCTCGACGATGTTCCCGAGGTACATCACCGCCACGCGGTCGGAGATGTGGCGGATGACGCTCAGGTCGTGCGCGATGAACAGGTACGTGAGGTCGAACTCTTCTTGTAGCTCCTCCATCGTGTTGAGCACCTGCGCCTGGATCGAGACGTCGAGCGCCGACACGGGCTCGTCGCAGACGATGAAGTCGGGGTTCACCGACAGCGCCCGCGCGAGGTTCACGCGCTGGCGCTGCCCGCCGGAGAACGCGTGCGGGTACCGATTGTAGTGTTGCGGGTCGAGCCCGACCTTCTCTAACAGCTCCTTGGCGCGCGCCTCGCGCCCCTCCTCGTCGAGCATGCCGTGGGCCTTCATCGGCTCCTCGACGATCGGCCCGACCTTCATCCGGGGGTCGAGAGAGGACTGCGGGTCTTGGAAGATCATCTGCATGTTCTTCCGCATCCGTCGCAGCGGCTCGCCGGACAGCGATGCGAGGTCCTTGCCCTGGAAGTAGACGCTTCCCTCGGTGGGTTCAAGCAGCCTGAGGACGGTACGGGCCAGCGTTGACTTCCCGCAGCCGGACTCGCCGACGAGCCCCAGCGTCTCCCCTTCCTTGATGTCGAAGTCCACGCCGTCGACGGCGCGGACATCGGAGGTCGACCGGGAGACGTACGGGAACTCGTCGTCGAGCTGGACGCCCGCGAGGAGTCCACTCTCGTTGTCGAAGTGCTTCTTGAGGTTCCGCACCTGGAGGAGCGCCTCGGGGTCCGACTCTGGCGGGCCGACTTTGGTCATTCCGCCTCACCTCCGGTCTCGGTGAACCCGGCGGAGAACCCTCCGGTCGCCTCCGTGTCGATCGGGGGACTCGTGTCGTACCCGATGTCGAACGCGTCGTGTTTCACGCACGCGGCCGTGTGCGTCCCCTCGGCGTCCCCGCTCATCTCCCGCGGCTCGGGGTGGACCTCACGGCACACTTCTCGGGCCTCGGGACACGGCGAGTGGAACCGACAGCCGGAGGGCGGGTCGATCGCCTCTGGCATCACTCCCTTGATCGGCCTGAGCTCGTCGACTGTTTCGTCGGGGCGCGGCATCGAGTCGAGCAGCGCCGACGTGTATGGGTGTTTCGTGTCGTAGAACAGATCGTCCACCTCCGCCTGCTCAATTATCTCGCCGAGGTACATCACGTTCACCCGGTCGCAGATCTCCGCGACGACGCTCATATCGTGGGTAACCCAGATGAACGAAGTATCGTACTTCTCTTGGAGGTCCTTCACCATCTCCAGGATCTCGCCTTCGACCGTGACGTCGAGCGCGGTCGTCGGCTCGTCGGCGATGATCAGGTCGGGCTGACAGGCGAGCGCCATCGCGATCAGCACGCGCTGTCGCATCCCGCCAGAGAACTGGTGCGGATACTCGTCGTACCGCGACTCCGGCGCCGGAATTCCGACCTCCCGGAGAATGTCGATCGCCTCCCCTTTCGCCTCGTCGGTGCCGAGGTCGCGGTTAATTTCGATGAACTCTCGGAGCTGCCCTCCGACGGTGAAGACGGGGTTCAACGACTCCATCGGGTCCTGGAAGATGATCGCGATCTCGCGGCCGCGGATCCGTTTCCGCATCTCCTCTTCGGTGAGCATCTCGTCGCGCGGGCGCAACTCGCCGCCGCCGTCCTCTTCGAGGCCGAAGATCGTCTCGCCTTTGAACTTGATCTCGCCGCCGACGATCTCGCCGGGGCTGTCGACCAGCCGGAGGATACTGGAGGTCGCGACGGACTTCCCCGCGCCCGACTCGCCGACGAGCCCGACGATCTCCCCCTCGTGAACGTCGAAGGAGATGCCGTCGACGGCGCGGACCGTCCCGTCCTCGGTGAAGAACTGCGTCTTGAGATCGCGTACGCTGAGTAGTGGTTCGCTCATATCAGTTGTTGATCCGCGGATCGAGGGCGTCTTGGAGGCCGTCGCCGAGAATGTTGAAGCCGATGACGGTGATCAGAATCGCGATACCGGGGAAGATGCTGAACGTCGGCGCGGGGAGCATGTACCCCCGCGAGGCGGACAGCATCTGCCCCCACGATGGCGTCGGCGGCTGCGCGCCGAAGCCGAGGAACGAGAGTCCGGCCACGATGAGGATGCTTACCCCGACCTGAAGTGTCGCCTGGACGAGCACCGGGGCGAAGCTGTTGGGGATGATGTGCCGGAAGATGATGTTCCGGTCTTTCACCCCGGCCGCCCGCGCGGCCTCGACGTAGTCCTCCTCACGGATGGACACCACGCGGGACCGGATGAGACGGTTGAAAACGGGGATCGCGGTGATCCCGACGCCCACCATCGCGAACGTGAGGTCCCGGCCGAACGCGGTCATGAACGCGATGACTAAGACGAGGAACGGGATGGCGTAGATAGTCTCGGTGACGCGCTGGAGCACGTCGTCGATCCAGCCGCCGTAGTAGCCGGAGACCGCGCCGATGACGGTACCGCCGCCGAGGCCGATGGCGGTCGCGAGGAACCCGACCGTCATGGCGATCCGCGTCCCGTAGATTGTCCGGGAGAGCAGGTCGCGGCCCCGGTGGTCGGTGCCGAGCGGGTGTTCGAGTACGCCCTGTCCGAACTGGTTCTCCATGCCGACCGGCGGGAGCAGCCGCCGCACGTTCTGTGGGTCGGTCTCCGGATTATACAGCACCGCCTCAGCGATGGCGTAATCGAGAACGTAGTAGTCGAACGCGGCAAAGATCGCGACGAACGTCATGAACCCGACGATGTAGGTCCCGATCCGCGCCGTCGTGTCCTGTCTGACCTGCTTCAGCGTGTACCGGAGCCCGACGCGGGCCTCGACCTCGTCTGGCCCACCGCTCTCGTCGCTGTTGTCCGGCGTGTCGTCGTCCGAAGTTGCGCTGTTGACAGACATTACTCGTCACCGTATGTGACCCGCGGGTCGAGGTAGCTGTACGTGATGTCCGTGACGATCACGCCGATCACGTAGACGAACCCAAACACGAGCGTCGTGCCCATGATCAGCTGGTAGTCCTGATTGTTGATCGCAGTAATGATCAACCGGCCCATCCCCTGAATCTCGAAGACGGTCTCCGTGAGGACGGCGCCGCCGAGCGCGGTTGAGAGCCCCAGGCCAATGATGGTGATCACCGGGAGCTGCGCGACTTGGAACGCGTGCTTGCGCACGATCGTCGACTCGGGCACGCCGTACGCCCGAGCGAGCTTCACGTACTCGCCCTGGAGCGAATCGACCATCGACGAGCGCTCGATCCGGGTGATCTGCGCCATCTGGAGCGTTCCGAGCCCGATCATGGGTAAGAAGAGGTGATGCGCCGTCTGGCGTAACACCCCAATCCGCGTCGCTGCCCCCCGCACGTCCGCCGGGTCGGCCCACGGGAGGACGAGCCCTCGCGCGGGGAACCATCCGAGGTAGAACGCGAAGACGATGATCAACACCAGCCCGATCCAGAACGACGGCGTCGAGACGCCGATGAGCGAGACGATCCGCGAGACGTGGTCCGCCGGCTCATTGCGCCGCTTCGCCGAGATCACGCCGAGCGGGATCGCGGTGACGATCGCGAACGCGAACGCTGATAGCATGAGCAGCAGCGTCACTGGGAGCCGGAGCAGGATCATCTCCAAGACAGGGCGGTCGTAGTAGATACTAAGCCCTAGATCTCCCGTTGCGACGCCGCTGAGGTACGTGAAGTACCGAACGTGTATCGGTCGGTCGAGGCCGTACTGGGCCCGGATCGCCTCGACCTGCTCCTGTGCCGGCGTTGGCCCCAACATGATCTCGACCGGATCGCCGGGAATCTGGTTGGCTAGGAAGAAGGTTATCGTCACGATACCTATCAGTACGGGTATCGCCTGTGCGAACCGCCGGAGTGTGTACCGAAGTAAACTCACTGTCGTGGATCTCTTGTTGCTTCGACTCGGTTTTTGCTGTCGCTTATCTGTTTCGCTCCCGCCGACGTGCCAATTTGGAGCCGCAAGCGGGCAGCCGACCCCGCCGCCAACCGCCCAAGAGGGCACACTTACGGCCCAACCCGCTCCGAGCGCGCACCGCCCGGGTCCGCTCCGTGGGTCCGATCCCCAAACCTCCGGGGCCGGTTATCGGTTCACAGTGACGCCGTCCAGCTGGACCTCCGACGAGATCGGGTGCGAGCTGAAGCCCTCCACCACGTTGCGCACGCCGTAAGAGTTGTTCAGGTTGTACGCCGGCATGTGGACGCGCCCTTCGAGCAGCGTCGTCGTCGCGTCGATGTAGAGCTGGCGACGCTCCTCGCGGTCAGACGACTCGCGGGCCTGCGTCAGCATCTGCGAGGCCTCGTCGTAGTCGTGGAACGTCCCGTTGTTCGTGCCTTCAGTTTCTTGGCTCAGCAGGTTGTACGCGAACGTGTCTGGGTCCGGCGAGCCCGACCAGCCAAGGGTGTACATGTTGTAGTCGTCCTCGCTACCAGTGACGTACGCGTCGAGGAACGTCCCCCAGTCGAGACGCTGGACTTCGACATTCTGGAAGCCAGCATTCTGGAGCCCGTCGCCGATGGAGATGCCAATCTGCTCGCGCTTGTTGTCCGGCGGCACGATGATCCGCCAGTTGTAGTCCATCGAGACCCCAGCCTCCTCGAACAGCGCCTGCGCCTCTTCCAGGTCCTGATCGTGTTGAATGTCCGACCACTCGTCGGTCGGGAAGTCCCACTCCTCAGAGATCGAGGCCGGGTAGGGGCTATGTTGGCGGACGCCGGCCGGCTCGACGAAGTTCTCGACTGCTTGGTCCATCGAGACGCAGTAGTCGACCGCCTCGCGGACGAGCGGGTCGCTCGTCGGTCCCTCGCCGCAGTTGAACGCGAGATAGAAGTACCCAATCCCCGGCTCTTCTGTCAGCGTGGCGTTCTGGTTCCCTTCGACCGTCTCGTACAGCTGCGGCGGAATCGATTCGACGATGTCGACGTTCCCAGTCTCCAGCTCGGTGACCCGCGTCGTCTGTTCGACTATCGGCTCGAACTCGACTGTGCTGATCTCCGGGAGGTTATCGCTGTCCCAGTAGTCGTCCCACCGCTCCAGCGTCGCGTAGCTCTCCGGCTCCCACTCGGCGAGCCGGAACGGCCCGGAGGTGACCGGGCCCATGTTGTACGCGTCCGTGTCTTCCTGTCGGACGGAGGCGTTGACGACGTTCCGGGCCATGGCGATCGTGAACGCGCCGTACGGGTACGAGAGGTCGAACTGTGCGGTTTTCTCATCGATCACCTCCCCGGTATCGATCATGTCGACTTCTGATGCGTTCTCGGTCTGTTCCTCGACGGGCGCCAGCATCGTGTGAACGACATCTTCCGCGGTGACGGGATCGCCGTTCTTGAACTGGGCGTCCTCGCGGATCGGGACGATGAAGCGCGTGCCGTCGCGCTCGACCGTCGGCATGTCCGCGGCGATCTTCGGCTCCAGACTGACGCCGTCGCTGTACTCGTAGAGCCCGTCGAAAATCCGCCCGGCAATCTGCGCGGACGGCACGTCGTTCATGACGACGGGGTCCATGTCGAGCGGGCCCTTCGCCTGCGCGAAGTACAGGGTCGGGGCGCTACCGCCGTCGGAGCCGTCCGAACCGTCACTGCCGTCAGAGCCGTCGCCGTCTGAGCCGTCCGAACCGTCGCCGCCGTCCCCCCCACCGGCACACCCGGCGAGCAGGAGGGAGGTGCCGGCTGCTCCGCCGGCGAGGACCTTCCGTCGCGAAATGCGTTGTGTGTGTTGTCGACGCATACAGTCGTCCACTTGTTTCTATTTAATAAGTACTTTGGGTTGGCGTGGTCGTATGGTCATCTCTGTTCGCTTTGTTGTCCTTTTGTCCATACGTACTCCGTCGAACTCCGTCCGAATCAGGGAGAAACGGCTGCCATGATCCGAAATTTATTGATATATCAGTGGATAAAAATCGGACAAAATACTGATATTTTGCGTGCGGCACGCGACCGGCGAGTCAGTTTGAGTGCGGCACCCGACCGGCGAGTCAGCGCTCGCTCGGCGCCGCGTCCTCCGCGGCGTCTCCGGTGCCAGTCACCGTTCCGACCCCTTTGCTCGACCCCTCGCGGAAGACGAAGCGCTGTCCCTCCTCGATCAGGTACGGCCGGAACTTGAACCGGACGCGCGCCTCGCCGGTGTCGCCCGGGAGCAGTCGCCCCTCGTCCGGGAAGAACGCGGCCGCCTCAGAGACGGTTTCGAGGTGGACGACCGGCTCGTACCCCTCCTGAATCCGCGTCGGGTGGTTGAGTACCATCACCTCGGCGTCGAACTCGCGGACCGGTTCCGGCTCGCTGTCTCGGGGGACCAGCGCCATCCCGCGTTCGATCTCCGCCTCGTCGACGCCCTTCAGCGCGATGCCGACGATCCGCCCGGCCGTCGCCTTGTCGACCCGGTGGTAGTGCATCTCGATCGACCGCACCTCCACCTCGCGGAACGAGCCGTCGGGCATGGGCCCGAGGAGGAGCTCGTCGCCCGTCTCGACGGTCCCCGAATTCACCGTGCCGGACACGACGGCGCCCACGCCCGTCACCTTGTAGCTGCGGTCGACGTACATCCGGAAGGCCTCCCGGTCCGGCGTCGCGCGCTTCGGGAGGCGCTCGAACAGCCGGTCGAGCGTCTCGACCCCGTCTTTCGTCACCGCGCTGGTCCGCAGCAGGGGGACGACTCCGTCGCCGACCTCCGCGACCGCGGTGTCGACGCCGTGCCGGTCGACCAGCAGCGGGGTCTGGCCCGCGTCCCGGAGCATCGACTCGACCTCGCGCTCGACCGCGGCGAGCCGGTCGTCGCCCACGGCGTCCGCCTTCGTGATCGCGACGATAGTCGGGAGCTCGGTCGCCAGGAGGATGCCGAGGTGTTCGCGGGTGGTCTTCGTCGGGCCGTCGTCGGCGGCGACCACGAGGAGCCCGTAGTCCAGTTTCTGGCCGACGATCCCGCGGATCGTCGTCCGCAACCACGGCTCGTGGCCGACGGTGTCGACGAAGGAGACGAGCCGGTCGGCGGCCTCGACGACTCCCGCACGGTCGGACTTGCGGTGGGGGTTGTCCATCCTGACCGGCTCGTCGGCGCCGTCGGCGAAGCCGTACACCGCGTACGAGAGGTCGGCCGAGAGGCCGCGCTCGACCTCGTGGGGCTGGACGTCGAGGAAGCCCCGCGTGCCGCCCTGCCCGTCGTCGGCGCGCCCGGTGACCAGCGTCCCGACCAGCGTCGACTTGCCGTGGTCGACGTGGCCCGCCGTGCCGACGACGAGGTGGTCCTCGTCGGCCTCGAACACGCCGCCGTCGCGGAGCGTGGCGAGCCCCACGAGGCCCGCCTCGTCGCCGTCGCCGCCGGAGCCGGCGCTCCACGTCTCGGCGTCGGCGATGTGGGCGTCGGCCTCGTCGGCCAAAAGCGAGAGCACGTCCATGGTCTCGGAGAAGGCGTCGGGGGAGACGCCGGCCAACCCGCCGTCGTCGGTCACGCCGAGGACGTAGGTAGCCTCGCCGTCGCCGGAGAGGACACGGTGGCGGAGCTGAGCCACGAGCGACTCCATGCGCCCGTCGGCGAGGTGGACCTCGCGCGTCAGGCGCTCCTTGAACTCGATCGCGCCGCCGTCTCGCTCGCCGCGCTCGATGGCCCGCCGGAGGGCGGACCGGTCAGCGCTCATACCGACTTGTAGGCGACAGCCGGGCTTAACGGTTTTCGTGCTATGAGTCCTCACGTCACGTGATCGGTACCGAGGCGTCGGGAGCGCCCGGGAGCCGCCACCGTACGCTTGCCCGCCGACCCCCGACGCACCCTTTAAGCGGTCGCCGGCGGGAGCCGATGTATGGACACCTCGGTCCCCAGCGTCTCCGAACGCCGCGTCCACGTGGTCCCGCTCGGGTACGAGCGCGACCGGATCGTCGAACCGCTCCGCCGCCACGGCGCCGACGTCGCGTACCTCCTCGTCGACGCCCCGGACCGCGACGCCGCCCGCGGCGACGTTGACTTCGACGCCGCGCAGGCGGTCGACCCCGGTGACATCCGCATCGATCCCGACGGGCTCACGGCCTACCAGCGCGACGCGTGGGCGGCGGTCGCCGAGTTCGCCGAGGTCCGCGCGATCCCCGTCGCCCACGCGGACGTGTACGACGTGCTCGGCGTGACGACGACCGTCGCCGCCCGCCACCGGGCGAGCGCCGAGGACGGCGACCGGCTCTTCGGGAACGTCTCGACCGGACCGCGGATCGCCGCGGTCGGCGTCGCGCTCGCCTGTATGATTGTCGGCGCGCGGCCCTACAGCGTCGAGCCGGAGCGCCACCGCCACGACCGGCGCGAGGAACCGCTCACGACGGGCATCGAGCGCACGGTCGACCTCCCGATCTACCCCATGGACGCCCCAACGACCGACCAGGTCGCGGTGCTCGGTCGGCTCCACGACCGCGCCGAGGGGAACCTGACCACCGAGAAGTGGAATCTGATCGAGTGGGCGCGCGAGCGCGAGCTGTCGTTCCTCCGCGAGGCGGGGGAGAGCCGGACGGCGAAGTACCGCGCCTTAGAGACGCACGTCCTCTCGCCGCTGCGGGAGCGCGGCTACGTCGATCTCGAGGACATCGGGCGCTCCGACACGGTCCGACTCACCGAGACCGGTCGCCGGGTCTTCTTCGCGTTCAAGCACAAGCTCGACGGGCGGTAGCAGGGCGGCCCAGACGAAACGGTCGACACGCAAACCGCGAGTCGTCCGACCCAACCGTTTTGTTCGGTCTATCCGTACTGTCAATAGCTAACGTAGAATTATCCCCCGCACGTCGATCCAGATGCGTGACGCCCGCCGGACGGTCGGGGTGCCCTCCCTGCCCTCCACACCGCCTGTCCGCTATCAGCCGCCGGTCGCCAGCTCCCTCTCGGGGCGGCCGGTCCCCGCTGACGCCGCCGCGCCCGCCCGGCGGATCGTCACGGCCGACGGGTCGCCCGTCGGCGCTTCTCCGACTTACACCTCCGTCAGGTCGACGTAGGTCCGCCGGACGGTCACCGGCGTCACGCCGGCCACGTCCGCGGCCGCCTGCTGCGTACACTCCGCGTCGAGCTCCCGGGCCGCGGTGTACAGACAGGCGGCCGCGACGCCGACCGGGTTTCGGCCGTTGGCGATCCCTTCCTCGACGGCGCGCTCGGCCAGCTCGCCCGCCCGACGCTCGACGGCGGGATCGCAGCCGAGGTCGCTCGCGAACCGCGGGAGGTACTCCGCGGGACCGCTGGGCGCGATCGGCAGGCCGAGTTCGCGGTTCATCGCGTCGAAGGCGGCCTGGTGCTCGTCCTCCGTCGCCTTCGCCTCGGCGCACACCTCGCCGACCGTGCGGGACACGTCGGCCGTCCGGCAGGCGACGTAGACGCAGGCGGCCGCGAAGCCCTCCAGCGAGCGCCCGCGGAGCAGGCTCTCCTCCTGCGCGGAGTCGAACAGCGCACAGGCGGCGTCGCGGACGCTATCGGGCAGGCCCATGACGCCGGTGAGCCGCCGGACCTCGGTGTACGCGTACACCTTGTTGCGGTCGCGCTTCGTCGAGATCTGCGCGCGGTTGTGCTGGGTCCGCATCCGGGCGAGCCGGCGGCGCTTGCGCCCCTTCACCTTGGTCGACCGGCCGATCTCCGTCGAGAGCCCGCGGTCGTGGCGGGACCGCGTCAGCGGCGCGCCGGTGCGTTTCGGATCCGTGTCCTCGTCGTCGAACGACCGCCACTCGGGGCCGTGGTCGATCCGGTCGGCGTCCACGACCAGCCCGCAGTCGGCGCAGACGCGCTCCGCGCCGTCGACGCGCGTGCGGCCGCCGCACTCCGGACACGTCTCGCGGTTTCCGGTCTCGGCGGCGGACGCGGTCTCGGACCCCTCGGCGGCCGCTGTGCGGTCCGCGGTCGCGGCACCGTCGGCGGTCGCCGAGCGGTCCGTCGTCGCGACGTCGTCGGTCTCTGTACGGGGCGAACGAACGCGGGTCGAGCGTGCGTCACTCATCACACGTCGAACTCCGGCCCGAAGCCTTACTTAAACCCGGGCGAATCGGCGGTCAATCGGCCGGATCGGCGCCGCCGAACCGACCGGTTATCGGTCGGTGATCGCGGCGGCGACCGCGCCGCGGTACGGTGGTTTTAACATTTCGTGCGAGACACGAATCCGCATGACGCTGTCGGAGATCGCGGCGGGGGTCGAGGTGACCTCGCGCCAGCGCGATCGCGGAGTCGCCCTCGCCGACGACACGGAGACGCCGCTCGTCGACCGCCTGTCGGACCACGCCGAGTCGCTCCCGTGTACGTCAGAGGCGACCGCCACGCTCGTCGACGCCTACACCGCCGGCCGGAGCGTCGGCGACGCGGCGCGTGAGGCGGGCGTCAGCCCGATGACGGCCGCGAAGGCGCTCCACCGCTGCGGCGTCGCGGGCGTCTGTCCGCTCTCACCCACCGCACGTGACATCGTCCGCGACTGGCTCGCCGGCCGGACCCCCCGCAGCGAGGCCGTCGCGCTCACCGGCGGCGACGAGGCGGACTTCGCGCTGGCGACGTACGTCGAGACGCACGACCCGGTCGAGCCCGTCGCGGAGGCGGTCGACGCGCAGGTCGCCGGCTCCGCGCCGCTGGGAGACGGACTCGGCGCCGACGACCCCCTCGGCGACGCGCTCGGCTCCACCGACGGCCTCCGCTGAGCGCCGATCCCGTCTTTCCGCTCCGCGTCAGGGCGCGAACCGCTCGACGAGGCTCGGCTCCGGAAACTCCACGTCGAGCGTCGCGTCGAACGCCGCCTCGTACGCGGTCGCGATCGCCCGCGCGTACGCGTCATCCCCTCTAGCCGCGGTCGGCGCGGCCACCACCTCGGGATCGGTCGCCGGCACGCGGACGACCCCGTCGCCCTCCTCGCCGTCACCGCTCCCCGGTCGCTCGATCGCGAGCGTCGCGTCGAGGCTCCCGCCGACGTCGGCGATCCGGCCGCGGAGCCGCTGGGCCGCGTCGCGCCCGTGGACCGTCGCCGGCCTGACCGCGACCGCGCGGTCGACCGCCGTCGCGGCCGCGACGGCCTCGTTCGACCCGACCGGCGCGGCGTCGACGACCACCGCGTCGTACGTCGTCGCCGCCTCGCCGATCCGCCGCTCCAGCTTCCGGGCGGCCTCCGCCGTCTTCGCACGCGCGACGCGCTCGAACGGCGCTCGCGCGGGTATCGCGTCGACCCGTCCCGGGAGCTCCGACGCGTCGCGCTCGCCGTCCGCGGTCCGCCCGCTGTCCCCGCCGGTCCCGATGACCGGATACGCCGCCGCCGACAGCGCCGCGTCCGAGTCGTCCGTGAGGAGCGCCGTGAGGTCGGGGTCGATGCGCCCGCTCACGTACTCGGAGAGTCCCTGCGTCGTGAACGCGGCGTCGACGACGGCCACGTCGGCGCCGTCGCGCGCGCCCATCGCCGCCAGCTCGACAGTGGTCCGCGTCGTCCCCGCGCCGCCGGTCGCCCCGACCAGCGCGAGCGTCGTCGCGTTCATACGCCGGCCTCGCCGGAGGGTGTTCTTATACTCACGGACATAAATACGTAAACACATCTGGGATTTCGACCCGGTCGAGTGCAGAGAGAGCAGCCTCACGGAGATCGTCGAGTGTGTCAAACAGGCGGTTCCCAAGTTCTTGATCAAGTTGTCTCCAACACTCTTCCGCGGGGTTCAGCTCCGGTGAACCCCGCGGTAGGTAACAGAGT
>NZ_NEDJ01000077.1 GCF_002114285.1 Halorubrum ezzemoulense DSM 17463 | reverse complement strand
TATCTGATCTGATATCGAACTAATATCTAATAAATTATTGAAATCTCTTCTCGGAGCCCTTCTGGGAAGCACAGTATCTCGAGTTCGGATCCCGAACTGGTCTCATCAGTCTACGGCGAGTTCGACCCCAGATTCGAGGCTGTCGAGCAGCATCACCTTCGGACACCTCTCCTCACAGTAGTAAAGAGACGCTCCGAGAAGAGATTAGCGGCGGCGCCGCTGACGAACTGAACGAAGTCCTCACACACGCTGAAGAGATTTCCAACAGCAACGAATACCAAGTATCGTCGAGATCATGCTCATCCTCGCAGCCCGTAACAAGGTCCTCCTCCACGACATCTCAAATGGGGAGAGGATACGGATATCGCTTCGAAAGCGACCTTCTAACGGGCCAAATCAGCACTCGAAGATGCTGGCCGCATCGAGACTGAAAAAGTCCCAATAAATATCGGTTGCCCCCGACTTCGCCTTATCGCAACCGAAAGCTCGCGACAGCAGACCTGAAAACACTCTCCACCGGGATCCAGTCTCTGCTGTAGCATCCGCCCCACGATAGCCCGACTATGGAGACGAAAATACGGTGCTCCTCCGACTCAAGCGTGAGATGAAGCAGTCAAAATCACTGCCTAGAGGGTTTGAAACGTATTCTATGACACGCAGTCACCAAATCAGTAGTACTTCAAAACTCGAATGCGAAAATTGCGATATGTACGATCTCACTGGCTTTCAGCGCGATCTGCTGTACGTAGTTGCCGGACGTGATGACCCCCACGGACTTGCGATCAAAGACGAGCTCGAGGACTACTACGAAAAGGAAATCCATCATGGGCGGCTCTATCCCAACCTCGACACGCTCGTTGAGAAGGGACTCATCGAAAAAAGCCAGCGGGACCGACGGACCAACGAGTACAGCACTACTCGCCGGGGCACGAGAGAGATCGAAGCTCGGACTGAATGGGAAGCCGGATATATTGACCACAACGGGTAATCGAACCGCTGCGTTCGAGGACTGTTTGACTCTAGTATTTCGCGTTCCTCAAAAGCCGAACCACACCTCGAACTCGACAAAAACATCCGACAGAGGAGTAACAACCATTTATCAATAAAAAGAAAATTTGATTATGATTGAGATCTAATTATGAACTATGAGCAAGTCAGAACAATCAAATGACTCTGAAAAAGAGATTGTCGCCGTCACTAAGCACGGCCAGGCGACCATCCCAAAACGGTTCCGCGAAAAGCTCGGGATCGAAGCGCCTGGGAAGGTGTTGTTCCGGGAAACCGAAGATGGAGAGGTGATCGTTGAACAGGTCCGCTCACCGAGCGAGATGCGCGGCTTTGCCGCCCGTAGCGAAGCGAGTACAGACAAGCCTGCGTCCGAGATTCTCAAAGAGAAACGCGACCAGGACCGGAATGAACGTGACTCGCAGTTCTCAACTGAAGAATAATGTCGGCTCCTGACCGCGTTGTCTTCGGCGCTGAGCCGCTGATAGCACACGCCGACGATGAACTAGGCAGCGAGGTTGTAGAAGAGTATCTCGACGCGGTCGCAGTCGAGGACACCGTCGGCTACGCCAGCTACGTGAATTTCGCTGAGATCCGGTACACAATCGCCCGAAAGTACGACCGCGACACAGCCGACGAGTATCTCGACTGGCTGACTAATCTCGGTATCAAAACGGTAGATGTCGCCGATACTTGGACGGACGCCTCGGAGTATACGCTCAAGTATAATCCTGCGCTTGGCGACTCGTTCGCGCTGGCAACGGCTGAACATGTTGACGCGACGCTCTTCGTTGGCGGTGACGACGATTATGATGACGTCTCCGATATCCCGATCGAACGGTTCCGCGACGGTTCCGCGTAGGCCCGTTCGAAGATCTGGCTTGTCTGTGACCTATAACTGTACCACGGGAAGCCTCGGGGCTTGACCCTGAGGCGGTTCACCGGTCCAACGATAGCGCCAAAAGATAATAACTCGTGTATACAGTTTGTATACACATGAGTACGTCAATCCGCGTCTCTGACGACACGAAGGAGATGCTAGAGAGCCTGAAACGGGATGACGAGACGTTCGACTAGCTGCTCGAACGCCTCGCTCAGACCGAGAATCCGATCAACATCGGTGCGTGGAGCCCGGAAGCCGCCGACCGCGCACGTGACGCCGTCAAGCGCTCGCGAGAGAGTTTTGAGCGGTGATCTTCCTCGATACCTCCGTCGTCATCGACATGCTCGAAGGCGTCCCGGACACCGTCAATTCGTCGAGGACCGCGGACAGCCCTACCTCACGTCCGCGCTCTGCGTCTTCGAGGTGCTCAACGGGAAAATCAGTGCTGGGACCACCGATGTCGTCGCGATCCGGCAGGATTTCGGTGGCGTTCAGTCGCTCGAACTCAACGACCAGATCGCCCTCGAAGCCACGCGGATACAAGACCAGTTGATGGATGACGGTGAGCGCATGGCTGCCCGCGATCTCCTCATCGCCGCGACAGCGCGCTCCACCGGTGCCGAACTCATCGTCGCCGATTTTGACTTCGAGACGAGACTTCTCACCGACTTGATGGACGTGACGAACCTCCGGACCCACGACTGACTGACGGCTCTTCTCCGGGCTCCTCGAGGTCGATATTTCACACGCCTTTCGCACCGGCAACAAGCAGCGCCGCAGTGGCCGGACCACCGCTCCCGAATGCGAATGCCGCAGTGAGCATCGTCGCGAGCAGGCCGCACGCCACGAGGACAGAGGCGGCGTGCTGCGGCGTCGCCGCGTTTGGGTCATGCTCCATCGCGCACTTCTCGCGCCGCGCGCGTCCCTACAGGTCGCTTCCGCCCTGTGTAGCGAAGGAAGCGGCGGCACCTGCCAGTGTCACCGCTCCTAGCGGTGGCATGTCACCGTCGAGATACAGCAGGTGCGCGAAAAGGTTACATTCGCAGATGTCGTCGAGCACATCCTTCTCGGGGGTGTCTAGGGCTCATGAGTTGGCACAAACAGGTGGTCATCGAAGACCCCTTACACATAGTGGGAATCGCTCAGTACAGATGACTCACGAATCGTTCAGTACAGAAGAGCTAGAGAACAGGTCTGGTGCTATAGAGTTTTTTTCATACAGGTAGCTGTTGAAGGGCAGATATCGTCGAATTCTGTAGTTTGCTGAATAGCCCTTGGAGCTGTACTTCGATCTATTTCCACGTATCCCAAGTCGACAAAGAAACTAGAAGCGTTTGTTGTCAACAGGTACAGCGTATCAACGCTGGCAGACTGCGCTTCCGTTTCCACAACCGCACAGAGTGCTGCTCCATATCCCTGGCCTCGCACAGCTTCTTCGACGACAACCGACCGTAGAAGACCGTCAGTCCCATACAATTCGATACCTACGACGCCTATCCGTTCGTCGCCGTCGTAGCCGATGTAGAAGCAGTCTGGCTTCGACCGTACGTCCTGAGACGGCAAGCCATTCGCTTCAAGTCTAGTTTCGACATAAGAGAGAGTGGCTTCGTCCGCTCGTTGGAGCCTGAGGGGTGCCCCAGTCATAATTCAGGAAGGTATCCGAAGCATTTGACATCCTCCTCCGCGTAAACGCGGAGGAATCCTGAGCGTTGGAGATTTCAGGTTTACAGTTCCACCGAACTCCGACACGGTGAGAATCCGTGTGGGGTTCACGGACTGTGACGGGTGGGACTGCTGGGAGTGCCAAGCCCCCGGTACTCCTATCCTCTATCGTGTTCGGACTCCCGGAGTTGTTTTTGCCTCGGGGAGTCCGGCAGACTTCGCTGGACTTGGAGTTACTTTCTGTGGTGCGTACAGCAGTCGGGCACTGTATCGGTTCATTATAAGAACCGACCGCTCACCCAACTGGTTCCGATTACTGTCTCATTGCTTGGGGCGGACAGGCCGCCATCGTAGGACTAACGGGAGTCGCTCTGTTCCCAGTCTGATTCCTATCTATACGTGGGATTGCCTGTCACTTTAAGATGCGGATTGCCAAATCTCAGTGTGGCTATTGTAGTGTAGATTGACTCCGAGTTGTCGGATTCATCCTGCGGCTGAAGCCGCAGGTATTCTCCTTGATCTATATAATATCTTCACTCATCGTCGGGTCGTTCAATGTTGCTCAGTTTCGACCGGTAATAGTGGTTGTATCGAATTGGGTTTGCTGGGGCGAGGCGACACCGGAGTCGCGTCTTATTTCACCAAACGTGCTGGCCACAGACCTTAGCTAGCAGATTCTGTTTGGAAATGAAAATAAGCATGAACGTGTGAAAACAAACCAACTAGCAAATGGGTGAACGCAGCTGGACATCGGTTGTTGATACCACGTTCAGAGAACTGGGAGAGTCTAGCGACTTTTTCCTTGGGCTCATACTGAATTTTGGACTCATTGTTGGAGTGGTCGTGTTTCAGTGGAACCTCGTTGAGATCGCACTGGTGTATCTCATCGAGGTAGCGATTATCCAGCTCTTCTTTTTTCCTATTGCGTTGTTTACTCCGAAACCAGTAGACGGTCGGGACGGAGACATGTGGGACACCGACCCGACCCCACGTCAGCTGATTGGCTTGTTTCCACCAGTATACTGCCGAAATATCAAATTTGTCTGGTCCAAAGTTGTTTTCAATGCCGTGATTGTCGGCGTTATAATCCGCTCTGTTGCCTCCAGATACAGTCTTGGTTCGGACCTACCCGCGTCAGTCGGCCTCGCGATCGCTGGCATCGTGCTGTTTCAGCTGAGCCGTGTTTGGCGGCACTTTGTTGCTGAGCAATCATACAAACAGAAATCACCGACAGACCCGCTGGCGTTTGTGTACGCCCCACTCACTGAATTGTACTTGATATTTGTATACGTACTCGCCCCCGTGACGTTGGTTTTAGCCGGTATCGCATTCACAATCGATAGCGACCTCAGCTCATTGCCTACATTACTGGTATATCTGATCCCAATGGGATTTATTCGGGCGTGGATAGGAAGCTTGGATCCTCAGACAGACGATTTTGAGGTGAGTTTTAATTGAAGAGTGCGGCCTTGTGGAACTCTTCAGCAATTGACATCCTCCCCGCGCTGAAGGGCGAGGATTCCCATGGCACCGCACCGCTGGGTTGGGATATTGTGGTTTACGACGTGACCTGTTCTTGAGGTACAAACGCACCAGTTTCTTTGTCAAACAAGAACGTCGATGGCTGTGCCAACCAGCCGTTACTCCTATCACCGCCATCCGTGGCAGGACTTGGAGATACTTTCTGCCGAATGTTCTCAGCACCGTTCACGTCCGCGTTCGCCACAGTCTCGCACTCATCGCAGACATACAGTCCGCGTTCAACACGGGTTGCGTCACGCTTCCGACCACGGCACGAACACGACTTCGAGGTATCCCGCTCAGACACTTGTTCAACCGTAATACCTTCCATTTCGGCTTTGTATTCGAGAAGGTCTGTGAAACGGTCGAACGCCCACGAGTGTAGATCAAGATTCCCGTGTATGCCCCAGTCCTTTGACTCGGCGTTCTCCTCATCCTCACGGATGCCAGAGAGATCTCCCACCACGATAGTTCCAACTTCCTCGTCAACACACCGCTGGGCGATACGTTTCGAGAGTGTGTGGAAGTAGTGGGTACGGCGAGCCGACTTCTTCTGGTTCAGCCCGGTGGCCTGATCGGAATTCGAGTCGTCACACAGAGCGATTCGCTTGCTGAAGTAGTAGTCGTCCTGTTTCAAGCAGTTCAGCGGGTACAGCTCGCTGTGACCGTCTTCATACGCGAGCGCGGCAAAGTTGTTAATACCGAGATCAACACCCACCGTCTTCTCACCGGGGGCTTCATCCACGTCGATCTCGACCTTACAGACGAAGTGTAGTTCCCAGTCGTCGCCCGTCCACACAATCTTAGCTTGTTGGACGTTCTCCACGGCGGAGAGGTCAACGTCGGGGCGAGTTTGGTACGTACACAGGACAAAATCCGACCAGTACTCTTTCAGGTTCGATCCTTTTGAGAGTCGGACGCGGTTGTACTGGGTATCGAGTTTGAAGCCAGCGGCTTTGAACGTGACTGTGGAACGCGGGTGTTCGTCGCCGTGTTTACGGTAGCCGGGCGGGTTCGCTCTCGTGTCTCCGTTACGTCGTTTGCCGTACCAGTCGTTGAACGCCTCAGCGAGTTCTTGAAGGACTCGCTGACTTGACTGCGAATACAGGTCATCATAGCGTTCGTGGGTTTTGAGGTACGTGGTGAGTTCGTTGTGGTTGGGAATGTGACCGATTTCATCCCAGATCCGACTACACGTCCACCGTCCGACGTTCCAGAGTTTCGAGGCGGCGAACCCGAGCGAATCAAGGTCGTCTTACACCCGAGACTGGTTCCGTATGGAAGCAGTATAGGTGCGGGTAACGACCTGTTTCGCTATACGTAACCTATGTAGACTAACTTGCTTGAAGCTATGTATTTGCTCAGCGTGGAATATCCAGCCGTGCCATCGAACGGTGGACTGTGACGGGTAGTGTCGGATTCATCCCCGCGCTAAAACGCGAGGCTTTCTCCTCAATTCTCCGTAACCGTACCACTGCGATTACCGTCGATACAATCTACGATGTCACCATCTCTTTTTTACTCTCTCGCAGTTGGGTGAACGCTTCTGCTAGGGTCGCAAGGATGAGTAGCGAAAACGGGAGTCCGACAACACCAGACAGCAGGATTCCTATTCCTTCCCCGGCAATGGCACCGACCACTAACGATGTCATGGCTGTTAACACACCTGAGATGAGCCCAATCCCAGCGACAACTACTAATAATAATCCGAACAGCCGCAGCCAATGACCGCGTGTTAGCTGCCAGCTATTCCGAAAACCGGCGATGAAGTTCTTGTCCTCTACCGCGACGTACACGAGCGTAAAGATGAACGCAACGTATGCGATGATTCCAGGAATAACAAAGAGCACTGACCCGACGAGCATGAGAACCGCGTATATGAGCCCCCCAACAAGCGAGTTCAGGAGGACCGGCACAATGTTTCGCGTGTAGTACTCTGACGGAATTTCCTGTGTATGACCGCCGACAAACGTTCGAATCGTGACAATCGTGAGCCATTGAAGCCCCAGCAACAGGAGAATAGCTGCGCTCACGGAAACAGCAAGCGGGGCGTCGATTGCCGGGAGAGCTACGTTCCCTGTCGGCGTACCTGACTGCTCAAGCCCCGTGACGACAGCACTATAAAACGGAATCTGCCACGCAGCCCCGATCAGCAAATATGCGACCAGCAACAGCAAGCCGTTACGATTCGCGACACGGCTGATTCCTCCCGCAAGCGATGAACCAATATTGAGTGTCACGCTAGATCCATCTCGTGTTGATGTGATACATTGTACTGACGCGTTTCACTATCTGAAACTCGGCGTTTCACGGAGGCGTGTTGGAACTTATCAGGTGCGAGACTTAGAGCCAGAATATGAAGTAGTAATTTAGCAACCAAGCGGAAGGACATCACCCTAACGGAGCGGTTCGAGGTTAAGAAGCGACGGATTTGTAGACTGGTCTTCCGATCAGGAATAGGCCTAAGATGCCGAATATAAGTGGTAGAGGGCTACTCTGTTTCTTAAGATACGATTTCGAGGGCGAGCCTTGTACGACATAGGCCGTGGTTGTCTCCCCGACATTGTACCGGTCAATTCTGTCTCCCGCGGCAGTCCTTGTGTCGGACGCTTTTGTTCCTATTCCCGGTCTGATGTTGTCGGAAGTGTATTCGGTTCCGTTGTACGTGTAGCTGTAAGTGACGTGGGGGGTGTACCTGTCCCCCCTTTTTGAGGAATCCATGGTGACTTCTTTGCTCTCTACCGTGGCTTCAATCTGTACCCCGGACGAGAGACTTTGTTGCTGAGAGTATCCCATGTATCCAGCAACTCCGAGCAGCACAATCCCCAGTATTATACTTATCAGAGACAGCTTCGACATATTGGCGATTGTTTAGACTATTGAATAGTAATTTCGACGTATTTCTCACTACGCAACACATACAGCTCTCATTAACCGCTGTTTCAGGCGAAAATATATCTGAAGAATGGGATTTCAACAGATCCTTTCTCCGTAATTTTACTACTGTGATGGCGTTATAGTGTACACTATGGAATCGGTGAGATGCCGACCCGAACCACAAGGGGCGGTGAACTGCGGAGGTTCACCCGGCAATGACACGGATTCCGATGGGGCGTTGTTGACCGCGCCACACCCGTATAAAGGAGAGAAAACGAGAGTTTCGCCCGTATGTTTGGGGGGTTCCCCATGAGGCGGGTTGAAACCAAAAGGCACTGACAGCCCGAATCCAGTGGACGGATTCCACGTCCTTCAGGGCGTGGAAGAGGTCAATAGCTAAGCAGCCACCCACCGGTTTGCGAGTACGTGCTTCTGAGCCTGAGACACGAGTAGCCGATTTATTATCGATGTATGCCATGGGCCCGTATGAGCAGTCCTGACTGGGCGGGACAAAGACTGTCGAGACGCAATCTGCTTGGTGCGTGTATCGCTGCCGGAACTGCCACTCTCGCAGGATGTACGTCCGGATCTCTCGAGGCTGAAACTACGGTTACCAGAGAGTATGACGGAACCGACATCTCAGAAATTAATGTCCAAGGCGTAAACGGTGACATTGCGATTCGTGATACACAGCGTGAGACGATCCAGCTCAACGGCACAAAGCGGGCAGCAAGCGAAGATGATCTAGAACGCATCACGCTACAAGCCGACCAATCCGACGATCGCCTGTCGCTCACCGTTGACACGGAGGATAGTGGCTTCCTTCCCTTCGGTTCGTCCCCGCTACAGATGGATCTGACACTGACCGTTCCTGAAGGATTACACCTTACTGCTGAGGGGATGAACGGTGATGTCGATATAGAAACTAGCGGGGCCGAGAGCGTCACTGCCGATACAACAAACGGTGATATCACACTTTTAGCATCTGAACTTGTTGAAGTCCAGACCGACACCACAAACGGTGATATCTCAATTACCCTGCCAGCAACCGCGGAGCCAGCAATATCGCTTGACACAACCAATGGCGACACCACAATCAACGGGTTCCAAGCAGATTTAACTGAGTCCGGGTCAGCGGTCGACCGGATGGTTGGAAACGGTACGCACCGTGTTACACCAACTACTACGAACGGTGATATTACTATCCGCGGTAGGGAGAGAAACGAATGATCAGGTGGTTCCAATCAAAGGACCTTGCGGTTCAATTGATAATCCTCGCAGTAGTTTTTGACCCGCTAGGATTTGCTAGCGGGTATTTGATTGCTCCCTCCTTGGAGATCGCTCCGCTCTATGGTGGAATAGCCGGCCTAATTGCCGGGAGTTCGGTGCTTTCTCTTCATGTGCTTTACACATCTATGAATAAATAAGTAAGATATCATTTGTGTCGAGTCAGTCAGTCGAGAACCCGGAGAGATCAGCCACGACAAACACGTAAACATCGACGCAATATCACGGGAACATATCTACCACGAGCAAATGATTCGCGATATGCGCGGTGTGCCCTCCACGGTACCGAACCGATCAGCTACAGATCTTGTGATCATCGGTACAAATCTGCTCCCTTTGGCTGGCATAGTCTATGGCGATTGGAATGTTTGGACTCTTTTGCTACTCTACTGGATTGAAGCATTTAGCACGGTCCTCTTCGGCGTGCTAAAGTCGTTGTTCGCAAAGCAAGGATCCCCCGATGTTGTCGGAGAACGAGAACCCCTTCATGAACTACGGCACAAACGAGGTGGCTGGCGCCCTCTCTCAACGCTTCCACCAATATATCCCCGCAATGTGCCCTTCGCATTGTCAATCCTCGGTATCTGGGCTTCTACCATACTGCCGATTACGATACTCTCCTGGGTGCTGGTTGAGACATCGATAGCGCTTTCTTGGGAGGTCGCTGTAAGTGTTGGTGCCCTCATAGTCGCACACGGCATCGAGTTTCACCGTGAGTATCTGGGAGCCAAGACATACAAGAATGTGTCCGCCCGTGAAATTCTACAACAACCGTCCCAGCTCACGCTTGGGGTGATGTTTTTGGGGATAATCGGCCTGTCAATGGGCCAATCAGCCGGAGTAACTGTACTTGGAGGATTTGTGATTGTTAAGACAATTCTCGCTGTATCGTGGGAATCTACCGGTCCAATAGCAAGCGCATTTCAAGAGCTCTTTGACCGACTCAGTGCTGACCGTGAGTTTAGTCGGTCACAACCAGAGCTAAGCCTCCCGGATGAGCCGGTTGAGGCGCGAGTGACAGTCAGCCCGCAATCTGTCCTACTTGGAAGCAGTACCACGATACTACTCACGGTGGTTAATCGCGGTGTCGCGCTGCTGCTGGCTGGTGTTGTCGCCGCAATAGTTACAGCGCGTTTTTTATGGGTCGGCATTGGCCTCACCGTGCTACTGGGAATTTTTATTATCCGCGCCGGGAGCTACTACTTCCGGTACGGCACTATTGAGTACCAACGGCGTGGTGAGATACTTGTCGCGTACGACACCGTACTTGATGCGCCACAGTGGCTGGTTCCGATTCACTCGCGAGCACGATTTGAAATCAAGAACGCCATTCCTGACCGCCTATTTGGTACCGGAACACTACAGATTTCAAACGTTGAGACAGCCCCGACAAACACAGTTCAGTTTGGTCCTGTCGCTGATCTTGACCACGCGACCGAGACACTTGATCTGCCGATCAGACACGAGGAACGCCCTGAGCAGGATCCCGCAGTCGTGGGTGCCGCACTCGTGTTGGCACTAGTTTTCCTTAGTGTTCCACTACTGCTGCTTGGCTCCCCTCAGGTGAGTGGCGCAGAAATGGCAGCTGTCATGGTGTTGATCGCACCGTTTTTTATGATTTTACTCAGCGTCCTCATATATGCGATGCTCGCTCGAATCTAAATGATCTGCGAGGGCAAGCTCATCGACCCACCGGGGTCGAAGAGAGGCCAAACACTCGACCCATGTTTTATATACTCAAGATACCGTTCAATCACTTCTCCCGACACCGCTCCCGTCGTTCCTGCGTAGCATCCGGTTGTAACCCCACAGAGCGGGAAATTGTATCAGCTGTTGAGAGTTTCAACAGAGCCGAAGGTGTCATAGAACGGTTCACACAGAATTATGTTTCACTCCAGCATTCGATGAACTGTCTGGTAAGTAGGGTTGTGGGGGTGTCATAGAACTCTTCTCACACCTCGTTGACTGACCTGTGGATCACTCAGTACAGAGGATTCATACACCAGAGTCGACCGACGCCTCCTTCATTTCTGTTAGGAACGCTTTGCGAGATACAGAGCGTGAGTTCAGCAATCAAACCGATTCCGCCTTACCGGGGAGCAGTAAATATAACCGTTAGATAACTGGTGGAGTTGTCCAAACAATTCGGTGGCGTCTGCGATGGATCAATTGCCCTGGATTGCATCGATAACCACTGTTGCCACCACAATCGGATCTATCGGAACCGAACTACTATCGCTGAGCTTGATCTCGTATTGGTCACGTATTGCGAAATCGCTCTCAATAGTACCAATAGAATTGCCGGCTGCATCAGCTATCTCGAAGTTGTGCCCGATAAATTGTCCCACTGGCAGGAACTTTCGAGCTATAGTGATAAGTCCACCACCCGAGGTGACTTTGGCGACAAGGGAGCCGTCCTGAGCATCGTGGATCCGCCAGGTGTCTTGGAAGAAAGAAAAGTCATTATCCAGAACGACGAGATCATCTCCAGTCTGGCTATCTGTTAGCAGGTAGTCACCAGCGATATCCAGCGTACCACTAGGCGCTATAGTCAGCAACTCATTATCGTCGTCATCAACGAAGGAAGTTTCCCCCTCGTACGTATTATAAGTACAGCGGAATATTGTCTGTCCAGTGATATTTCTGGCTTCATACTCAGGTCGAAAGTTCTTGTCCTGTCCTGTCTGTTCGACTGTATATTTGTTGCTAGATAGGCCAAGGCCAGTAATCTCGTATTGTTGTGGTGTTTCCATCTTCTGAATGTTGTCTCGACAACATATAAATCCGGGATATCCTACCCGAGGTGATGTGAGTCAACTCAATTCATTTCGCTCGTTTCCGGCGTTCTCTGTGGAAACAGTCCGCAAGACTCGCGCTCTGTACCTCACACGAGTCTTCAAACATTATCTCAAACTATCAAGAATCTCAGCGGTAAATTCGCAAGCGCGTTTTATCGGCTGATTCGGCTGTGAATTCACGAATCTCCATTTGGTAGGAGTCGGGAGGGCCCTGACCGGCAGCCTGCTGTTGTTCATATCGGGGGAATCAGTTCCTGCTCTGACGGCGCTCACTCTTACAGCAATCACTGGATTTTCTTTTACCGGATGGCCGAAAATCAAGGAGGAGGTTCCGGAGTAGCACGGTTCGTCAATTCACTGTATTTACCAGCGCAATAGAGTCAAGCAAGGTTTGAGAACAGTTGTATGACAGCCTCACAGAGCCGGCTAAGTCAAAAGTGTATGATAAGTAGACGAGTTCTAACTAGATTGTATTTATCGCTGCTGTTGCGGGCTGTGTAACACGGCCCCCAGCTATTTGCCAGAAAGAGAACGACTTCTGATATGGAACGAAAAGCGCTCGCAGCGCTCGGCTTACTGGCGCTAGTGGCGCTCGCAGGCTGCTCAGCAACAGGATCGTTGTCGATGGAGGCCGCGAACGACGCGGAGATAGCAGAAGCCGCCAGCCGGCCGGCCGTCGTGGACAGTCCGGCCCCCGACGACCGACGGGTGGTTCGAGAGGCGATCGAGAATGGCTCGGGGACAGCCACGGCTACTGATCCGCCGGTCCAACGGGGATTACCGCTCGCATACGAGGGCAGCTACTACGAGATCGACTGGAACGTCACCGGCACCGGGCCCGGGACCGCATTCGCTGTCGGCGTCGATCTCAACGGGACGGCGCCAGCCGACCAGACCGTCGGATTCGAGGAACTCTCAGAGCGTGACCGCCGACTGTTGGGTAATCTACTCACGGCTATGAGCGAGCGTGAGCCCCGGCTCAGTCCCGGCCCCGAAATCGCCATCCCAGAGGAGTACACAATGTCAGAAACCAACGAGAGCGTGTTGTTGTCCGGCGAGTACAGCGCCGTTCGGTACAATGGCACCGTCTACCCCTTCGTGCTGGAGGAACGCAGAGAAGAAACCCTGACTCGGTACCGTTACACCGTCGGTAGGGTCGCCGAAAGCACTAACGCGTACGCGCAGCAGCTTCGCGATGAGCATCTATTCAGACTGTCAGGGCTCTCGGAAGGCGAGCGGTCAGTAATGAACGAGGCGATCAACGGTGTCTATTACGCCGAGGGCACCGACGACGAGTCGTTCCAGTCGATAATGGACCAGTTCTCGGCGGAGTCGGCGATTGAGGCCGACAGCTACGATGGCACCTGGCTGGTGCGCTACGATGGGAAGGTGTACACCGCGGACCTTTCGTACGGCGGTTTCGACCAAGACGAGCGACCCATTACCGGGTAGTACCGGCTCTGCCTACCCAGATAGCCTACTACCCTGACGGCCTCGGGGTGTCGAGGCCACAACGGACATGTCTCCCGACCGCCATGGACCTCGCCGGTCTCAGCGTTGTCCATGTGAAACGGTCGCAATCGGGGGTCGGTCACCATGAGCCAGAGACGCCCGGGAACGATGCCCAGTACGAGACATTCGCCCGCAGCAATCACGGAATCTCAGACGAGCAGGACCTCGTCACGACGGCGTTCAGCTATATCGACGAACTCGACGGCGACGTGCTCGTGGGCTACAACGGGATCGACTTCGACATGGATTTTCTTGCCAAGCGATGCGCCCACTTCGATCTGGCGCCGTCACCACCAGCCCTCCAGACATCGGGCCAGCATATCAACCTCTTCACTGATCGAAAGGCAGCGTGTGGCGCAGGCGAAATGTGGCCCGCGCTTGAAGACTGTCTCGACAGTTACGGGTACCCGGTCCCGAAGACGACCTGAAACGGCGTCCCGCTCGATAATTCCCGCTTCGGCGACGAGTTTGGGCCAGCATTTCTAGACGTCGTCGCAACTGGTGATGAGCGAGTGATCAATGGGTATCGTGAGGTCCTTGGCCACTACCTGAAAACCGATCTTGAGGCCAACATTGCGCTCTACTACGCTGACCAAGGGCTCTCTTTTGACCCAGTTATGCTCGATGTGCTCGGAGAATGTACTACAGAACTGCCTTGAGAACCCTTTCGGAGGACGGTCTTTCCACAGTCGATCTGCGAAGAGACGAAACCGCTGGCATCGAGCTCGTGAACGCACTCAATGCTGGTGGGTACCCACCAATAAGTTTGGCAGGGCGAGTCTCCCACTCATCCACGCGGTACCACAGAACTCGCGGATCATCTGAAGACCGCCTCTCTTCACCGACTACCCCTGAGTCGGCTATCCCTCGACGGTCCTCGAGCATTACACACCGAGCAGCCCGCATTGAAGCTACGAAAACAGTCTGTGGGTTACGTGCTACCGTCTGAGGTGACACCCAAACGTGAGGCCTGTTTCACCCACGTTCCATTACCCACTCCCGTTCAACATCTTCACTCGACTCATCACTACTGTCAGGGTCGCTCTCGGTGTCAGCCAAGGCAGCAGTGCTACGATTGAACCCTCCAGACGGGTTAGTAATGTCCATCATCAACCGTGGGTACCAGCGGGAAGTCTCGGCTTGTAGCTGAACGTGTAATCGATCCGCTTCTGAGATGATATCCTCCCGCCATTCGCGGCGCCTCTGAAAGTTAGACTCGAACTCATGGAGGACTCCTTGGACTGGATTCCCCGCCTCCAGTTGCCGATGGAGGTGTTCAGCCCAAGAGTCATTCAGTCGGTCCCAGAAGTCGATGTTGAAATCCCGTTCCGCACCCGTTTCCTCGATCTGTGATCGGATCTCCTCACGGAGTTGTGCCGGTGAATCCCTAGAGAACAGGGCAGGCCCGCACAAGTGGATCCATTCGACATCCTGGATGTAATGGCCATCGAGATTATCCGCACGACACGCGTTTTCGCTCTTCAGTAGACTGGCGGAACCAGGAGCATTAGTGCCTCTGGCCCGGCAAAAACGGGTATGTATGAAGACCGTCCTGCCTTCGGCCAGAGGCTATCAGAACTTGCGGAACTTGGGGTAATAGAATTTCGGGCCGAGCCGCTCGACGCCA
>NZ_NEDJ01000076.1 GCF_002114285.1 Halorubrum ezzemoulense DSM 17463 | reverse complement strand
CGCGGACCCCGCCCGCCCGGAGCGCCCGGAGCCGCTGGCGGCGCTCGAAGGCGGTCAACCGTTCGCCCGCCGTCTCGGCCGTCGTCGGGTCCGGCGAGAGGACCGTTACGAGGTGACCGTGCGCGTCGACGCGCCGCGCGATCGCCGTCGCGGTTTCGTCGACGAGGGGGGTGAAGAAGAGCACCTGCGCGTCGGCCGGGAGCCGCCGCCGGAACCGCCGGAGCCACAGCGACCGGTAGAACCGGTCGTCGCTCGGCGTCGGCGCCAGCGCGGGGTCGGTCGCGAGCGTCTCGCGCCCGCGGGCCGCGTGGACGGTCCCGCTGCCGGGCGGCAGCCAGCAGTCGATCGGCGACAGCGCCGCGATCCCGACCCGGTCGCCCCCGTCGAGGAGCGCGGAGAACGCCTGTCCCGCGGCCGCGACGCTCGCCTCCACCGCCGTCTCGGCGTCCGGGTCGGCGGCGACGTACGCGGACTCGCGGGCGTCGACGACCAGCACGACCGTCGCGGAGCGCTCCTCGCGCAGTTCGACGGTGGACAGCTCCCCCGTCCGCGCCCGCCGGTTCCAGTCGATCCGCTTGAGCGGGTCGCCGCGGCGGTACTCCCGGGTGGCGTGGAACTCGACGCCGGCGCCGCCCACGTCGGTCGGCACCCGACCGTGGTGGACGGTCGTCAGCCCGCGCAGCGGGAGGTCGCCGCCGGCGGACAGCTCCGGCGTACAGGCGATCGCGGTCGGCGCGTCGAGCGCGGTCGTGCGCTCGCGGGCGCCGGCCGCGTCGCGGGTGATCGCCGTCAGCGGCTCCCACTCGTGGTCGCCCCGGGCCGCGCGCACCGTGTACTCGAACGTCACCGCCGTCCCGGGTCGCAGCGCCGTCGCGACCCGAGCGGGGCCGTCGACGACCGCCAACCCCGGCGGGACCCCGTCGACGAGCCGGAGGTCCGGCAGGGCCTCCTCGCCGACGTTCTCCGCCCGGACGGTCACGCTGACCTCGTCGCCCGGCTCCGGGGCCTCGTCGCTCACCGTCCGCGTCACCGCGAGCGCCGGCGCCGACGCGTCGCCCGCCCGCGCGTACACCGCGTACCCGGCGCCCACCGCGCCGGCGAGCACGAGAGACGACTGCCGGACGAGCACGCCGAGGCCGACCAGCGCCAGGGCCGCCCCCGCCACCCCCAGCCAGCGCTCCGTCTCGATCGCTCGGCGGTGTTCCCGGTCGCTCGGAGCGCCGGCGGATTCAGTCTCGGTCGCGTCGGCCGATTCAGTCTCGGTCGCGTCGCGGTCGCGTCCGACCGCGTCGCCGTCTCGTCCGGTCGCCTCACCGTCGGTCGATGCCGGCTCGGACGCGGCGGCGCCGCTTGAGGGGTCGCTCACGCCGCACCCCCCTCTATCCGCTCGATCTCGCCGATCGCGGCGCGGAGCCCGTACCAGTAGTTCGACCGTCCCCGGACCCCGGCGGAGAGCCGGACCCGGACGGGATAGGCGGTCCGGGTGTCGAAGAACGCGGCGGCGGCCGTGTCGTCCGTCCACGTCCCGTCGTCGACGGCCGTCGCCGCCGCCTCCCGCGAGCAGTTGCGGTCGCGGGCGACGGCGTCCACGGCGACCTCCCGGACCCGGTCGCGGAGGGCGCGACGGTTCCGGTAACCGCCCGGCGCCGGACTGGCCACGCGGGCGATCCGCTCGTCGAGGTCGGCACCGGGCACCGCGGCGGGCGCGCGCCGCTCCGGCTCTCCGGTGTCTGTCGGCATCCGCCGGCGGTCCCGACGCGCGTTCGCGTATCGAATCCCCTGAACCACGCCGAGGACGCCGATCAGCGTGACGACCGCCGACGTGGGGGAGAGGACCGACGCCACGCCGCGGTCGAGCGCCGCGAGGATGCCGACGGCGACCGCCAGCACTCCCGCGACGGCGAGCGGCCGCACTACCGATCACCACCGTCGGTTCCCACCGTCTCGCCCGCGCTCTCCGTCAGAGCGCGCGTCACGAGTCGCCCCCGTGCCGCTCCTCGCTCCGACGCAGCGCCTCGACGGCGCGGCGCTCTCGGTCGTCGGTCGCGTCCTCGCCGCCGTATCGGACCCGCTCGAACACCTCGGTGAGCGCGGTCACCGGCTCCTCGGCGACGCCCGCGTCGACCGCGGCGGCCGCGAACTCCGCGGGCGTCGAGGAGTCCGGCCGGTCGACGTCGAGGACGTCGGTCATGTCGCGCCACGCGCGGTACACCTCGTTGTCCGCGTCCGAGGACTTGATCCGGTCCGCGACCTCGCCGGCCGTCCGCCCGACCGCGGCGAGGTCCGGCGGCTCCTCGACCGGTTCGTCGGTCCGGTCGCCGCCGCCGTCCGCCTCGTCGTCGCCGCCGGCGAGGAGCAGCGCGGCGACGCTCGCGATCACCGCGGCGACGACGACGACCGCGAACAGGATCTGCGGCGCCGACGCCGCGCCCTCGCCGCTGCCGAGCCCGCCGCCGGCCGCGCCGGTCGACAGTAACTCCGTCCCGTTGCTGCCCATCCCGAGCGAGGTGGAGACGTTCTCCGCGACCGACCGGCACGTCGACAGCACCCAGAACAGGACCGCGATCGGGGCGCCCATCACGCCGGCGACGGCGACGCTCGCGAACGGCGACCCGGTGTCGCGATAGGTGACCCCCGCGAGCAGCGTCAGGCCGACGAGCAGTGCGATCACGGCGGGCGGCTCCCTGAGGAACGGCAGACAGAGCCCCGGCGCGGAGAAGTCGCCTGCCTCCCCCGACGACGTGAGGACGCCGGGGTCGCCCGTGTCAGATCCGACGCTCGGGGCGTCTCCGCCGCTCCCGCCGAACCCGCCGCCGCCGGTGTCGACGGCGGTGTCCAGCGTCGCGGCCGCGACGCCGAGCGCGACGAGGGCGAGGAGGGCGACCGCGACCGCGACGAGGGCGTCCCGCTTCACGTCCCCGACTACGCCGGCCGCCGGGAATAGCTTTCGGCGGCGGTCGGTTTCGGGGTCGCGCCGGAACGCCCCCGATCCTCTCCGCCTACGCGTCGTCGCTCCCGTCGACGACGTCGTCGAGCGGCGTCGTCGGGAACAGGGCGTCGACGTCGGGGTCGGGGTCGACGAGTCGGTAGGCGATCCCGTCGGGCTCGACGACGCCGGCGTCGGCGAGGTGGTCGAGGTGCGAGAACGCCGCGCCGGGACCGTGGAGGACGTGGATGTCCTCCAGCGAGCCGAACAGCGCGGCCGACACCTCCCACGCGGTCGCCGGCCCCGAGTTGTCGAGGACCCCGATCACCCGGCGGGTCCGGTGCCGATGGTGGTCGAGGATCGTCGCCGCGCGGCGGCTCGGCTCGTCGATCCGCTGACGGTGCCCCGGATGCGCGGCGTCGAAGTCGCGGTCGACGATCCGCGCGAGGCTCTCGGCGTAGGCCGCGAGCGCACCCTCGACGCGGATGTCGGCGCCGCCGACGTTGGGGGTGTACTTCGGGAGCAGCGCGTCGCCCGTGAACGCCTCCTCGGTCGCGTCTTCGCCAGCGATGGGGTCGTGGTCCGACACAGCCCGCGGGTCGAACGCGAACCCGGAGAGTCCCGCGGTGTGGCCGGGAAGGTGGAGGGCTTCGAGTTCGACGCCGCCGGCCTCGATCGCGTCGCCGTCCGCGAAGGTCGTCACGTCGGCCGGTCGCCCCGAGAGGTCCACGCTGACGGCGTCGAAGAACTCGGTCAGCCGCTCCTGGTCGGCGGCGGGCATCCCCCACCGCTCGAACGTCTCGCGCTGGAGGTCGCGGTCGGCGAACAGTGGCGTCTCCGTTCCGTCGACGAGGCCGGCGTCGGCCTCGTGGACGTACACGTCGGCGCCGCCCTCGGCCTGGACCTCGCCGGCGAGTCCCGCGTGGTCCGGGTGCCAGTGGGTGAGGACGACCGCGTCCACGTCGCCGAACGCGTGCCCGTACTCGGCGAGGCCGTCGGCCAACTCCTCGCGGACCTCGGGGAGCGCGACCCCGGTGTCGACGAGCGCCGTCGTCTCCCCGTCCAGTAGGTACACGTCGTTTTCGCCCTCGAAGACGGTGTTGCCGAGCTGAATCCGTTTCACACAGCCACGTCGGCTGCCGGGCATTTCACCGTTTCCACCGCCGGCTCCCGCCCCGGCGGCGCCGTCACTCGATACCGACGCCGGTGAACTCGGAGCGCGCCCCGCCGTCCGGACCGTCGGTGACGCATACTGCCCAGCCGTGCGCCTCGCCGACCCGCTCGACGATGGCGAGGCCGAAGCCGGTCCCGTCCGAGTCGGTCGTGTGGCCGGCCTCGAAGCCCTCGCCGCGCTCGTCTTCGGGGAGTCCCGGGCCGGCGTCCACGACGTAGAACCCGCCGTCGAGGTCGCCGACGGTGACCGTCACGTCCGCGCCGCCGTGCGAGACGGCGTTCCGCAGGAGGTTCTCCAGCACCTGTTTGAGCCGACTACGGTCCGCGCGGACCGTCGCCGTCGCCTCCGCGCGCACTGTCGCGTCCGCGGTCCCGACACTCCGCCAGCACTCCTCCGCAATCGCTCCGAGGTCGACCGGTTCGAGCGACTCCAGTATCGTCTCGTACCGTCCCAGGTCCCGCGCTCGACGGTCCGGGTCTCGGTCGCCCGTCGCGTTCGATCCCCCGTTCCGGGCGGCCGATAATGAACCGTCGCTCGGCGTCGGCGAGTCGAGAGACGAGCGTCGGCCGGTCAAGCGACGGGCGTCGGCGGGTCGGTCGCTCGGGGGTAGCGGTACCGGTCGCCGGAGCGATCCGTTGAGGCTTTGCTTCTGCCGCTCTTTCCGATCCCATGGAGTATCAACCGGGCGTGTGTAACATCGGACCGACACAGCAGCGACGGCGGCTCCTCCTCGGCGTCGGGTCGCTCGCGCTCGCGGCCGCGTTCGTCGCGGCGGCCGTCTCGTTCGCGTGGCCGCGCTGGTCGCTCATCCTCTCCGTCTTCCCGCTGTACGGCGCCGCGATGGGCGCGTTACAGTACCGCGAGCGGTTCTGTATCGGCTTCGCCGGCATCGGCGTCTTCGACGTGGGCGGGGGGACGAGCGAGATCGAAAACGAGGAGGCGCTCGCCGCCGACCGCAGGAAGGCGGTCAAGCTCAACGCGAAGGCGATGGCGCTCGGCGCGGCCGGGACGGTCGTCGTCTTCGCCGCGGTGACCGTTCTGGCATAAATCTCGCTCGGCGTTCCGGCCGTTTAGTTATAACCAGACCACTCTGGCTAAATCGCTGTCGGCAGACCGACGACCAACACTGCCGACGGTCCGACCGGTCATTCGTGACTGATTGCCGGCGGATCGGTCGTGGGAACCTCCTCGAAAGCCCCACCCGCTCGGCTATAGATCGTTGCGGCCGTGAGAGCCTCCTCCAAAGCCCAGCCTCCCGGCTGCCCCTTTGAGTCCCACTCCGCACAGCCCCGCACCTCACACCTCCCCAGCCTCGTCGGTGGTCCTCCGCTTCGCTTCGGCCCACCGACTCCCTCGCGCGTGCTGGCTTCGCGGCCGCCGGTGGCGGCCGCTCGCAGGCACGCGCCTCCGAGACCGCTAACTGTGCGGGATCCCGCTCGGGTATCACCACGAACGTGCGTATAGAAAAGCATTAGAACCGGCTCGATGACCACGTAAGTGAATGAGTCTGTCCGATGCGGACCACGAGCTCGTGACCGCGGAGCTCGGCCGCGAGCCGACGGCGGCGGAGGCCGCGCTGTTCGAGAACCTCTGGAGCGAGCACTGCGCGTACCGCTCCTCGCGGCCCCTCCTGTCGGCGTTCGACAGCGAGGGCGACCAGGTCGTGGTCGGCCCGGGCGACGACGCCGCGGTCCTCGCGCTGCCCGAGCCGGACGCGGCCGACGACCCCGCGGCCGAGCGCGACGCCGACGACTACGGCGACACCTACGTCACCTTCGGCGTCGAGAGCCACAACCACCCCTCCTTCGTCGACCCGTTCGACGGCGCCGCGACGGGCGTCGGCGGCATCGTCCGCGACACGATGAGCATGGGCGCGTACCCGATTGGGCTTCTCGACTCGCTGTACTTCGGCGGCTTCGACCGCGAGCGCTCCCGGTACCTCTTCGAGGGCGTCGTCGAGGGCATCTCCCACTACGGCAACTGTATCGGCGTCCCGACGGTCGGCGGCAGCGTCGCCTTCCACGGCGGCTACGAGGGGAACCCCCTCGTCAACGTCGCCTGCGTCGGCCTCACGAACGAGGACCGACTCGTCACGGCGACCGCACAGGAGCCCGGGAACAAGTTGGTCCTCGTCGGGAACGGCACCGGCCGCGACGGGCTCGGCGGCGCGTCCTTCGCGAGCGAGGACCTCGCCGAGGACGCCGAGACCGAGGACCGCCCCGCGGTCCAGGTGGGCGACCCCTACGCCGAGAAGCGCCTGATCGAGTGTAACGAGGCGCTGATCGACGAGGACCTCGTCCGCTCGGCCCGCGACCTCGGCGCGGCCGGCCTCGGCGGCGCCTCCTCTGAACTCGTCGCGAAGGGCGGCCTCGGCGCGCGGATCGACCTCGACGCGGTCCACCAGCGCGAGCCGAACATGAACGCCACTGAGATCCTGCTCGCCGAGAGCCAGGAGCGGATGTGCTACGAGGTCGCCCCGGACGACGTCGAGCGCGTCGCCGACCTCGCCGAGCGGTTCGACCTCGGCTGCTCGGTCATCGGCGAGGTGACCGACGGCAACTACGTCTGCGAGTTCGCCGGCGGCGCGGACGGCGAGGGCGGCGCGGACGCCGACGGCGCGACCGACCGGGACCCCGAGACCGTCGTCGACGCGCCCGCCGAGTTCCTCGCGGACGGCGCGCCGATGAACGACCTCGAAAGCGAGCCGCCGAGCGAGCCCGACCGAGACTTGCCCGCCGACGAGCCCTCGCTCGACGAGGCGGTCGCGGCCGTCCTCTCGGCCCCGTCCACCGCGAGCAAGCGCTGGGTGTACCGCCAGTACGACCACGAGGTCGGGACGCGCACGGCCGTGAAGCCCGGCGACGACGCCGCGCTGCTCGCGGTCCGCGAGACGGAGCCGACCGACGAAGCGAGCGAAACGGCCGCCTCCGCCGACGGCGTCGGCCTCGCGCTCGCCTCTGGCGCGAACCCGAAGTGGACCGCGGTCGCGCCGTACGAGGGCGCCCGAGCCGTCGCCCTCGAGAACGCGACGAACCTCGCCGCGACCGGCGCGGTCCCGCTCGCCGCGGTCGACTGTCTCAACGGCGGCAACCCGGAGAAGCCCGACGTGTACGGCGCGTTCGAGGGGATCGTCGACGGCCTCGCGGACGCCTGCGCCGCGCTCGACGCGCCCGTCGTCGGCGGCAACGTCTCCCTGTACAATGACAGCGTCGAGGGGCCGATCCCCCCGACGCCGACGCTCGCGGTGCTGGGCACGCGGCGCGGCTACGACGCCCCGCCCGCCGCGCTCGACGCCGACCGCGCGGCCGACTCCGAGCTTCTGCTGGTCGGGTCCGGCGGCGACGCGCTCGGCGGCTCCGAGTACCTCGCGCACGCCGGCGGCGGCGACCGGTTCCCGACCCTACCCGACGAGTCCGGGGCGGCCGACGACCTCGGTGGCCTCGTCGCGTCGCTCGCGGCCGCCGCCCGCCACGAGTCGACGCTCGCGGCCCACGACGTGAGCGAGGGCGGGCTCGCGGTCGCGCTCGCCGAGCTCGTGACCGACGACGCGGGCGTCGACGCGACCCTCCCGGACCGCGTCGCGGCCTTCGACGAGACGCCCGGCCGCCTGCTGGTCCAGACGACCGAGCCCGAGGCGGTCGCGGCCGCGGTCGGCGACCTTCCCGTCTTCCGGCTCGGCGACGTGACGACCGACGGGGCCCTCTCGCTCACCGTCGGCGACGAGTCGGTCGCGCTCTCCGCCGCGGCGGTGCGGGACCACCGCGACGTGATCGAGCGCGAACTGGCCTGAGCCGTCGCTGTGCGCGCGGTGAGCGGCGAGACGGTGCTGTATCACCGCGCGGTCGCTCGATTTCGACGCCCCGAGAGCGAGCGATACGCTTTTAGGTGCTCCTAAAGTATGTGGCGGCAACCGCGGGACGCCGGCCATTCCGGTGCCCGCCCCTCATCGATGGCATCCACGGAACCAGTCGGCACGACGCGCTCGACCCAGTCGGACGACGCGACGGCCGATCGATCGGACGACTCCGCGACCGACCACCGGGCGAGCGCCGCCGCCGACGACGGGGCGACCGCCGCCGCGGACCCCGTCCTGTCGCTGTCCGAGGTCACGAAGGCGTTCGGCCCCGAGACCGCCGTCGACGACGTCTCGCTCGACGTGCGGTCCGGGGAACTGCTGACGTTCCTCGGCCCCTCCGGGTGCGGCAAGACGACGACGCTGCGCACCATCGCCGGCCTCGAAGAGCCGACTGAGGGGCAAATCACCCTCGGCGACGAGGTCGTCGCCGGCGACGGGTCGTTCGTCCCGCCGGAGCGGCGCGACGTGGGCATCGTCTTCCAGAACTTCGCGCTGTTCCCCCACCTCACCGTCCGCGAGAACATCGCGTTCGGGCTGACCGACGCCGACGCCGCCGAGAGGGAGGCGCGCGTCGACGAGCTGCTCGAACTGGTCGAGATGACCGACCACGGCGAGAAGACGCCCGACCAGCTCTCCGGCGGGCAGAAGCAGCGCGTCGCGCTCGCGCGTTCGCTCGCCCCCGAGCCCGAGGTACTCCTCCTCGACGAGCCCTTCTCGAACCTCGACGTGCGCCTCCGCGTCGAGATGCGCGAGGAGGTCCGCCGCATCCTGAAGGAGGCGGGCGTCACCGCCGTCTCGGTCACGCACGACCAGGAGGAAGCGCTCTCCATCTCCGACCGCGTCGCGGTGATGAGCGACGGCCGGATCGAGCAGGTCGGCCGCCCCGAGTCCGTCTTCGAGCGCCCCGAGTCGAAGTTCGTCGCCTCCTTCCTCGGGCGGGCGTCGTTCCTCGAAGGAGAGCTCCGCGACGGGAAGGTCGACACCGGCATCGGCCGGTTCGACGCCGTGACGCTGGAGGGATACGACACCGTCTACGACGGCGCGCCGGTCGACGTGCTCGTGCGCCCGGACGACCTCCGCGCGACCCCCGCGACCTCCGAACTCGCCGACGGCGTCGTCACCTCGCGGCAGTACGTCGGGCCCTCCTTCGTCTACCGGGCCGAACTCGACTCCGGCGAGGCGGTCCACTGCCTCCACAACCACGTCGAGGAGTTCGACCTCGACGAGCCCGTCTCCCTCGAACTCACCGCGGACCACCCGCTCGCCTGGTACCCGCGCTAGGCGAGTCGCTGCCGGCGGCCGAACGACTACGGAAAAACGCGACGAGCGACGGCGTTCAGAAGGTCGCGAGGAACGGGACGGCGTACGCGATCAGCAGGCCGACCAGCGTGACGGCCGCGCCGACGCCGACCTCGCGGCTCCCGAATTCCTGCATCGGTGCGGTCACGCGCTTGTCCGGGTCGGGCTCGTGCGAGTGGTCGTCCATAGTCCCGGATCCGACCGGGGAACATATAAGCCCACCTGAACTCGACGGCCCCGACTCGCGGAGCGACGCGCCCGGGGCGGGCGCGTCAGCGACGGTCACGCCGCGCGTCGAGGAGCCGGACCGGATGCGCGGGCCGCCGCGTGAGCAGGGCGTCGAGCTGTTCGAGACAGGACGTGCCGCTGGCGACCACCGTCCGGTCCGCGGTCTCGTCCGTCGTGAACTGGTCCGCGAGCGTCTCGCCGACGTCGACGCTGAGGTCGTAGTACTCGGACTTGTAGCCGAAACTGCCGGCCATTCCGCAACACTCCACGTCGGAGGTCACCACGTCGAACCCCGCGTCGTCGAGGACCGCCGTCGTGTACGGCTCCAGGTCCAGCGTGCGCTGCTGGCAGTGGCTGTGGTAGGCGATCCGTTCGCCGTCGCCGTCGGGGAGCGCGCCGAGGTCGGCGCCGTTCTCCAGCAGGCCGTACACGTACTCCATCACCTCGTAGCTGCGCTCCTTCAGCGCCTCGTGTTCCTCCGTCGGGAGGAGCCGACCGTACTCGCGGTGGAACATCGCGAGGTCGGAGGGCTCGATGACGACGACGTCCCGGCCCGCCGCGACGGCCGGCGCGAGCGCCTCGTACACGGCCTCGGCGTTCGACCGTGCGGTCGCGACCATCCCCTGCGAGAGCGGCGCGCGTCCGCTCTCGCCGGCCGCCGGCACGTCGACGTGGACGCCGAGCGACTCGAGGACCCGGACGGCCGCCTTCCCCCGCTCGGTGCGCACGTAGTTGGTGTACGCGTCGGGGTACAGCGTCACGCGCTCGCGCGCGGCGTCGGGGTCGACCCGCGAGCCCCGGTCCGCGAACCAGTCGGCGAGCGATTCGCGCTCGAACCGCGGGAGCTCGCGGCGGCTGTCGACGCCGAGCGTCCGTTCCAGCACCGATCGGGCGGGCCCGGCCTCCGCGACCCAGTTCGACAGCGGCGCGAACGCCGACCCGAGCTTCGCCAGCGTGTCGAAGTTCCCGAACAGGCGCTTCTGGAGGTCGATCCCGCCCGGATCCGCGTCCGGCGTGAGCCCCTCGACGAGGAAGTCGAGGTCGCCGTCCGTCCCGCGGTTGATGCGGTCGCGGACGACGGTGTTGATCCACGGGATGTCGATCTTCACCGGACACTGGTTCACGCACCGGCTACACCCCGTACAGAGGTCGTTGAACTCGGCGGCGCTCTCCTCGCCGTGGACGCCCGCCTCCCAGCCGGTCGCGATTCCGCCGGAGTACGTCTCGCCGCCGAAGGCGTGGCCGCCCACGTGCTGGAAGTTCGCACAGGAGTTCGCGCACGCCGAACACCGGATGCAGTACAGCGTCTCCCGGAGCTGGTCGTCGTCGCGCATCTTCATCCGGCCGTTGTCGATTAACACGAGATGGAAGTCGCGCTCGTCGCCGGAGCCGAGCGCCTCGTCGCCGAACGTCGGGGAGTCGGTCGGCGGGGTGAGAAGCGAGACGTAGGAGGTGATGTCCTGGCCGGTCCCCGACCGACCGATGAGCTCCACGAACGGCTGGAGGTCCTCGACGCTGGGGATCACCTTCTCGACGCCCGCGACCGCGACGTGGGTGTCGGTCGCCTGAACGCACTTCCGGGCGTTGCCCTCGCTCGTCACCAGCGCGAGCGTCCCGGTGTCGGCGGTGACGAAGTTCGCGCCCGTCATCCCGACGTCGGCGTCGCGGATCTTCTCGCCGAGGTGTTCGCGGGCGAACCGGGTCAGCTCCTCGGCGGTCTCCGGGGGGTCCTCGGGCTCGAACACCGCGTCGAACAGCGCGGCGATCTCCTCCCGCGACTTGTGGATGGCCGGGGCGACGATGTGCGACGGGGCCTCGTCGGCGATCTGGAGGACGAACTCGGCGAGGTCGGTCTCCCACACGTCGGCGCCGTCCGCCTCGAGGGCCTCGTTCACCTCGATCTCCTCGCTGGTCATCGACTTCGACTTCACGGCTGTGCGGCCGTCGACGACCTCCGTGATGTAGCGGTTCGCGTCCGCGGCGTCGTCGGCGAGGTACACCGTGCCGCCGTTGGCCTCGACGGCCTCGGTCACCTCGTCGATGAGCTCCGGCAGCCGCTCGATCGCGTCCTCCTTGATCGCCCGCGCCTCGTCTTTCAGCCGCTCGTAGTCGTCGAGGTCGCCGGTCGACTCGTAGCGTCCCTCGTTGAACACGCGCGTGTTCTGCTGGACGCTGTCGCCCTCGGTGTCGAGGATGTGGCGGATGTGTTCGGCCTTCCGCCGTCGGTTCTCGGCGCTCATCTACCTGTCCTCCACCAGCACGACGGTCACGTCCATCGGCCCGTGCGCCCCCTTCACGAGCGCGCCCATGTCCGCGGTGGCGCTCGGTCCGGTCGCGATGATCGACTGCCCCGCGCCGTCGCGGACGTCCGCGGCGAGGCGGTCGAACGCGGCGTCCATGTCCGGCAGGACGTCGTCCGCGGCGACGACCGCGACGTGCTCGTCCGCGTACAGGCTCACCGGCTCCTCGCCGGCGGCCCCGCCCTGAATCACCACGGAGCCGTAGTCGGCGATGCCGTATCCGGCGGCGGTGACGCCCGTCGCCGCGGCTTCGAGCTCGGCGACGGTCGGGTCGGTGTTCACCGCGTCCGGGAGCGAGACCCCGTCGAACGGGAGCGGCGCGCCGACCGCCGGGTCGTCGAGCAGCGGCGCCAGCGCCGACTCGAACCCGTCGGCGGTCGTCCGGACGCACTCGACGCCGACCTCGTCGAGCGACGACTCGAAGGTCGCGATTGACTCGACTGACATACGCCGTGGTTGCTGTAACAGCCTAATGGGTGTTTCCCTATACGCAGTTTCCTAACGGGATACATAACGTATCTTTCTCATCGGACGCCCGGCCAGTACCCAACTCCTCGCCAGTAATATCGTCAAAAAAGAAAGTTACATATGGATCGTTGTGAGACGCCCAAACACGGTCGAAAGACATACTCATGACAAACGTACTCTCACTGGCGTTCGTCGGCGTCATTCCGATCGGCGTCGCGTTCGTCCTGCTCGCCGGACTCAGGTGGTCCGCCGCCCGCGCGATGGGGGTCGGGTGGCTGCTCGCCGGGGGGATCGGACTCACCTACTGGGGCATGGAGATCGACTGGCTGGCCGCGTCGGCCGTCTACGGTGCGTTCCAGGCGGTCGACATCATCCTGATCGTCTTCGGCGCCATCCTCCTGATGAACTACCTCGAGGGGAGCGGCGCCATCGCCACCATCAGGTGGTACTTCGGACAGATCGAAGAGGACAGACGCATCCAAGTCCTGCTCATCGGGCTCGGCTTCATGACGATCATCGAGGGTGCCGCCGGGTTCGGGACGCCCGGGGCGCTCGCCGCGCCGCTGTTCATCGGCCTCGGCTTCCCGCCGCTGGCCGCCGCGGTGTTCGGGCTGTTCTTCAACGCGCCGAACCCGCCGTTCGGCGCCGCGGGGACCCCCGTCATCGGCGGCACCGGCGCCGTCATCGACCCGGCGCTCTCCGGCTCGATGGGGGTCTCCGAGTTCCTCTCGATGGTCTCCGCGTGGTCCGGCATCGTCACGGGCGTGACGTACGTGTTCTGGGGGCTGCTCGGCGTGTTCTTCCTGACGTACTGGTTCGGTGACGCCGACGGCGGCCGGAGCGTCGGCGGCGCCGTCCGCGACACGCTCCCCATCGCTCCGTTCGCGCTCCTCCTCGGCGTCGTCACCGGCGGGACGCAGCTGGTGGTCGCGTGGTTCGTCGGGCCCGCGCTCCCCGACATCGCGGCCGGGTTCGTCGTCCTCGGCGTGGGGCTCCTGCTCGCGAACAACAATATCCTCATCCCCGACCGCGAGTGGGACTTCCCGACCGACTCGCAGTGGAGCGACACCTGGCTCGGCGGCCTCGAACTCGACGAGATCTCCCGCGACCAGCCACAAAAAGAGATGTCGGTGCTGCTGGCGTGGACGCCGTACCTCCTCGTCGCGCTCGCGCTGCTCGCCACGCGGTGGCCCGACCTTACGATCGCCGGCACCGCCGTGCTCCCGTGGATCCAGAGCTTCACCGTCGGCATCGACTCGATCCTCGGCACCGAGCTCGGGTACACGCTCCAGTACCTCTACCTCCCGGGCACGATGCCGTTCATCCCGATCGCCGTCCTCACGGGCCTCATCCACAAGATGGACGTCGACGAGATGGGCGCGGCGTGGCGGCGCTCTGCGGAGCAGGTCGCGCCCGCCGCGCTCACGCTGATCATCGCGGTGTCGATGACGCAGGTGATGATCCAGTCGCAGACGAACACCGCGGGCCTCCTCGGCATGATGGAGGCGCTCAGCCGCGCGCTCGCGATCGGCGCGGGCGGCCTGCTCCCGATGATCTCGCCGTGGATCGGCGCCATCGGCTCGTTCATGACCGGGAGCAACACCTCCTCGAACATCCTGTTCAGCGTGCTCCAGTACAACGCCGCCGAGACGGTCGAACTCTCCCGGACGATCGCCGTCAGCCTCCAGAACGTCGGCGGCGGCCTCGGCAACATGGTCTCGGTGCTGAACGTCGCCGCGATCTGCGGCGTCGTCGGCATCACCGGCCGCGAGGGCGACCTGCTCCGGAAGGCGATCGTCCCGATGGCCCTGTTCGCGCTGTTCGCCGGGCTGTTCGGAATGCTCCTGAGCTACGTCCTCGTGCCCGGGCTGTTCTGATCCTCCCGGAAACGCTTTCCCGCGACCGCCTCGGAAGATAGGTCGAACGACTCGACGTCGAAGACCGCTATGAGCGACTCACGAACGCCTGAGGAGGGCTCGTCCGATGCCGACGGCGGTCCCGAGCGACCGCCCCGCTACGAGCAGGTGATCCAGTGGGCCGAGTACATCAAAACGCAGCCGCCGCAGGTGTGGGGGCCACAGCAGAACGCGGTCGTGAACGGCCATATCGAGAGCGCGCAGGCGGTCGACGTGAGCGTCGAGGAGAAGAAGCGAGTCCGGGAGTTCGCGGACGAGACGTTGCGGGCCGAAGGTGAGCCCGACGAGGAAAATAACGCCGAGGAGTAGATCGACGCCCGAGCTCAGCCGTAGAGTATCTCGTCGATGTCCGCCTCGTCGGTCGCGACCCCGGAACTGACTCGGCCGCGCCGCATTCGTTCCTTTTCTTCCTCTGATAACGGGAGCGGCGATGCCATACCGAGGACTCTCTCACGAGCCGTACTAGTCGTTACTCGAACGACTCCAGCTTCCCGACGACCCTCGTGTACACGTCCGGCGCGACGTACCAGCCGTGGTCGATCATCGCGTCGATTGCGTCACGCCCCTCCGCTTTCGACAGCTGCCCGTCTTTCACGGCCGCGAGGACGAGATACGCGGTCCCGCGCGTCTCGACGCCCTCCACTTCGGCCGCGGAGCGCCCGGCGGACTCGTCCATCACGGCCACCGCGTCGCGTGCGTCCGCGCAGGTGAGGACCGCCACGTCCGCGTCGCTCAGTCCCGGGTGGCGCGCGAGCCGCGTCGCGACCGGCGAGTCGTCGAAGTCGACCTCGACGACGTTGAGGCCTCCGTCCTCGGCAGCCCGCTCGATCCGTCGCGCGTCGTCGCAGCCCGCTTCGATCCCCTCGGTTACGGCCTCGCGGTACACCCGTTCGGGGACGAGTCGGGGTTCCGAGAGGATCTCCACGACCCCGAGTCGCTCGACTTTCGCGAGAGAGGTCAGTGGGGTCGCGTCGAAGACCCAGCTCACAGGTCGTCGAGGTCGGCTTCGAGGTGGTCGTCCGAAACCCACGGGCGGTCGGACGCCTCGGCGAGCCGCGCGAACTCCCAGACCGACAGGTCAGCGAGCTCGGCCGCTTTCGCGAACGAAACTTCGCCGTCCGCGAACCGTTCGAGCGCCCGCTCTCTGCGCCACTCGTCGAGCCCCTCCGAGAGGAGCTTCCTGACCGCCGTGCTCCGGTCAAGGCGCTCGAACTCGAGGTATAATGATTAAGATAACATTCGAAAGTCAAGGAACTGTTCACACCACTTCTTTGCGAAGCTGACGCGTTTCGTTATTTTCTCAAAAGTTTCCTGAACGAGGTCTTTGAATTCCGCTTCGCTCTCAACGACAATTGGTGCCATCGTCCATTTGAGATACTTCCAGACTTGCTCGATTGGATTCAGGTGCGGTGAGCCTGATGGAATAAAAATCAGGTCAATTCCGAGCTGATGCGCGCGTCTACGCGTGTATTCACATCTATGCGAACCGTGCTTGTCCAAGACGAGCAGAATCCGCTTGCCCGGATTCTGCTCGCGGATCTTCTCTAATACCCCGCAAATCTGCTCTTTCTCTTCGTTCTCAGTGAACGTTACCAGACTCTCACCGTTGAGCGCGTAGAATC
>NZ_NEDJ01000075.1 GCF_002114285.1 Halorubrum ezzemoulense DSM 17463 | reverse complement strand
GCGGCTACCGCGGCGCCGCGAGCGCCGGCGACGACGACTTCGGGTTCGGGGACCTCGGCGGCGAGGCGGGCGGCGGCGGAACGACCGACTTCGACGTCGACCCGGAGGAGTTCGAGTCGGAGATCGAGCGGACCGACATCGGGATCGAGGGGCTCGACGACATGATCCTCGGGGGCGTCCCCAGCCGGTCGCTGCTGTCGGTCATCGGCGGCGCCGGAACCGGGAAGACGACGTTCGCGCTCCAGTTCCTCAACCACGCGCTCGAATCGGGGGAGAAGGGGATCTACATCACGCTCGAACAGACCCGGGAGTCGATCCTCGACACGGCGGCCGAGAAGGGGTGGTCGTTCCGCGAGCACGCGGCCGAGGACCGCCTCGCGGTCGTCGCCATCGACCCGATCGAGATGGCCAACTCGCTGTCGTCGATCCGGAACGACCTCGTCCGGCTCATCGCCGAGTTCGAGGCGGACCGGCTGGTGCTCGACTCCGTCTCGCTGCTGGAGATGATGTACGACCACCCCGCGAAGCGCCGCTCGGAAGTGTTCGGCTTCACGCGCTCGCTCAAGGAGGCGGGCGTGACGACCCTGCTCACATCGGAGGCGAGCGAGGAGACGCAGTACGCGTCCAGACACGGGATCGTGGAGTACCTGACGGACGCCGTCTTCGTCCTCCAGTACGTCCGCGCGTCGGACTTCCGCGAGACGCGGCTCGCAGTCGAGATCCAGAAGATCCGCGACGCGAACCACTCCCGCGAGACGAAGCCGTACGACATCACCGACACCGGCATCCCAGTGTACGACCAGGCGAACATCTTCTGAGCGGCCCGGGCGACGAGGTATCTAAACCGACACGCGTCGCCGCGGCGATTGCTTATACATGTCCGGAGTACCGCGGTAGCGCGCGCCTCCGAGTGGCCGCACCGGCGGCCGCGAGGAGCGCGTGCGAGGGAGTCACTCGCCCGGAGCAACGCGGAGGGCGACTGACGAGGTCGGCGAGGGGCGCGGTGCGGGGGATCTCAAAGGGGCAGCCGGGAGGACGACGCAGGCGACGCAAGCGCCGCAGGAACGAGCGAAGCGAGCGTGCGTCGTCCTCCCGGTTGGGACTTTGGAGGTGTTCACCGCAGATCCGCGGTCGGTTATTTTTAAACGAACGTGTGTATAAATGCGCTATAACCCGGGATCAGTGCCCGGAGAGGAAGTGATCGTTCGGTACGGGGCCAAACAGGAGAGTATCGGTGTTACCGTACTGCTTCAGTGACCCATTTCACGCTGTAGCGCCGCGGGAAATGCGGAAGACAGCCGCGTAAGCGTCCGGATGCACCGTCCGGGAATTGAACCCGGGCTATTAGCTTGGGAAGCTAATGTCCTACCACTGGACCAACGGTGCTCAAATCGAGATACCCGACCGTCCCACTTGAACGTAGCGTTTCACCGGGCGGGGCTCACTTCGCCGCCGCCCAGTGCCGCGAGCCACAGTCTTAAGCCGTCACCGACGGAGGCACGCCCATGGCCGAGGACGCAGCAACCGAGAGGCGAACCGACGCGGTCGACCGTGTGCGCGACCGCGCCGCGGAACTCGCCCCCGCGTTCGGATCGACGTGGACCGACGACGAGCCGTGGCGGTTCCTCACCGACCTCACGGCGATCGGGAGCCGGATGGCCGGCAGCGAGGGCGAGGCCCGGGGCGCCGACCTCGTCGCCGACGCCTTCGAGCGCGCGGGGCTCGCGGACGTTCGCACGGAGCCGTTCGACCTCCCGGCGTGGGAGCGCGGGTCGGCGTCGCTCGACGTGACCGTCTCCGGTCGGGGCGGCGAGCCGACCACGCGGTCGTTCGAAGCCCTCGCGCTCCCGTACTCGCCGGGGGGCAGCGTCTCGGGCGAACTCGTCGACGTTGGGTACGGCACCCCGGCGGAGATCGACGAGCGCGACGTGGCGGGCCGGATCGCGGTCGCTTCGACGACCACCCCGGAGGGCGGGCGGTTCGTCCATCGCATGGAGAAGTTCGGCTACGCGGTCGACGCGGGCGCGGTCGGCTTCGTGTTCGTCAACCACCTCGACGGGCAGCTGCCGCCGACCGGGTCGCTCACGTTCGGCGAGGAGGCCGAGGCGGTCGCGGTCGGCGTTTCGAAGGAGACCGGCGCGTGGCTCCGCGAGTACGCGGTCGGTGGCGGGGGGGCCGGACCGAGCGGCTCCGGCGCCGTCGCGCAGGCCGAGCTGTCGGTCGAGGCGTCGACGACGCCGGGCGAGAGCCGCAACGTGATCGGTCGCGCCGGTCCGGACACCGACGAGCGCGTCCTCCTGCTCGCTCACTACGACGCCCACGACATCGCGGAGGGGGCGCTCGACAACGGCTGCGGCATCGCGACGGTCGCGACCGCGGCCGAGATCATCGCGGGCGCCGACCTCCCGCTCGGCGTCGATGTCGTCGCGGTCGGCGCCGAGGAGGTCGGCCTGCTCGGCGCGGAACACCTCGCCGAGCGCGTGGATCTGGACTCCGTGAAGGGCGTGGTCAACGTCGACGGCGCGGGACGGTTCCGCGACCTGATCGCGCTCGCACACGCCTCTACGGCGGCCGCGTCGGTGGCCGAAGCGGTGTCGGCCGCGACGCGCCAGCCGATCGAGGTCGACGCGCAGCCGCACCCGTTCTCCGACCAGTGGCCGTTCGTGCGCCGCGGCGTACCGGCGCTCCAGCTCCACAGCGACTCCGGCGACCGCGGGCGCGGGTGGGGCCACACCCACGCGGACACCCGCGACAAGGTCGACGACCGGAACGTCCGCGAACACGCGATGCTGACCGCCCTGCTCGTCGCCGAGTTCGCGGCGCCCGAGCGCGACCTCCCCCGCCTCGACCGCGACGAACTCGTGACCGCCTTCCGCGAGGCCGACTTCGAGACGGGGATGCGCGCGGCCGACCTCTGGCCGAGCGACTGGGACTGAACGGGGCGGCGTAGGCCGGTCCCGACCGCTCGGTCACTCCATGTCCCCGTCCGGCGTCGGCGGCGGGAGTCGCTTGTGCGCCGTCGCGCGGTGGCGGGCGAGCAGGTCCGCGACGAGGTCGCGGTCGATCCCGGCGAGTACGGCGGTGGCGGAGCCCTCGCCGCCGTCGTCGTCCGCAGTTCGGTCGACCTCGGCGACGGTCGCCGCGATTCGCTCGGCGACCGACTCGGAGTCCAGTCCGCGGTCGACGCCGAGGTGGAGGACGGGGTCCACGACCTCGTAGGGCGCCCCGAGGTCGTCGGCGTCCCGCTGGCCCGGGAGGAACCCGGCCGTCGGTGGCTTCTCGACGACGAACTCCGGCACGTCGAGTTCGGCCGCGAGGGCACGGACGCCAGACTTGTACAGGTGTCCCAGCGGGAACACGTCGGCCGCGCCGTCACCGTGTTTCGTCAGGTAGCCTAAGAGCAGTTCGCTCCGGTTGGCGGTGCCGCAGACGAGGCGGTTCGTCGCGTTGGCGGCGAGGTAGGCGACGGTCATCCGGAGCCGAGCGACCGCGTTCCCCGATCGGACCGGTTCGTCGTGGAGGTCGAAGCGATCGGGGGCGACCGCGCCGAACTGCGCGAACAGCGGCTGGAGGTGAACCGTGTCGTGTTCGATACCCAGCGCCGCCGCGAGCGCCTCGGCGTCCCGTGCGTGGGGCGCGCCGACCTTGTTACACGGGAGTATCAGCCCGTACACGCGCTCGGGACCGAGCGCCTCCACGGCGAGCGCGGCGGTCACCGTCGAGTCGAGCCCGCCGCTCATGTTCACCACGACGCCGTCGGCGGCCGCGGCGTCGACCCGCTCGGCGAGGAACGACCGGACGCGGTCGCGTTCGACCGCGGGGTCCCGGTCCGGGAGCAGCGCGCGAGGCAGCGACTCGGAGTTCGGATCGGACCGAGTCACTTGTCGGGCACCCGCCTCCGCCGACCGACCGGCCGAGACGGCCCCGTCGGACTCGAACGCCGACTCGCGGTCAGCCATCGACGCCCTCCGCTCGGTCCCTCGTCCGCGTTCTCTGCCGATTTACACCGCCGGTGAGCCGTCGCGGAGTGACGGGGTGTCCCTGCGAGCGGTGACAAACGTCGCGTTGATTCGTCATCAGTCGCCCGCCGCTTCCGGCTTCGGCGGTAAATACTTGCGGTGTAGATAGTATAAGGAATTAGTACAAAGTTACTCTGAACGGCGCACAATCGACCATAATTACAAAAATAAAGAACTTCAACTGGGACAAGAATTAAAAATATTCGAGAATAGTATCTAGCGAGAGGTTGTTTTTCCGTTACCGCATATCTGAGGTAGTAATCGCAGTACTTTCCAGAAATAACACGGTTTAGTGGGTCTCGTAAGCATATAATGACGTTATATACCAACATTTATCAGGAAGTTGCGCATCGAATTGTGTATGTCAGAAATCGAGTTGAGTTCAAGTCAAAGCCGGGTGCTCACTGCGCTCGTGAACCTCGCGGAAGGAGGGGACGACCCAGTACAGGGGCGAGAGATCGCTGACGCGATCGACCGCAACCCGGGGACGGTCCGGAACCGGATGGGTAGCCTCCGGACCCTCGGACTCGTCGAGGGCGTCGCCGGGCCGGACGGCGGATACATCCCGACCGACGGGGCGTACGACGCCCTCGACATCGAGCGGCTAGACGACGCCGCGACGACCCCGGTGGAGCGCGAGGGCATCCCCGTCGAGGACGTCACCGTCGCTGAGATAGACCTGTCGAGCGTCGCCAATCCGGAACTGTGTCGCGCCGAACTCGTGATCCGCGGTCCCGTCGGCCCGTTCGACGCGGGAGACCACGTGACCGTCGGGCCGACGCCCGCCACCGGGCTGCGGCTCTCTGGCGTGGTCGACGCGACGAACGTCGACGGCAACACCCTGCTGGTCCGCGTCGACGGCATGGAGACGCCGGCGGGCGGATCGGCGGCCTGACGGCCGCGGCCTCGGCGGTCCGGATCGTCTCTCCACGGCCGCCGAGCTCACTCTTCCTCGGCGGCCGAGAACAGCCTGTCGCGGACCGCGCCGGTGGCGGCGGCGGCGTGACGCGCGTCGCGGTGTCGCTCGCCGAACGCGACCCGCGCGCTCCGGGCGGCCTCGCGGTCGACCTCGAACGTCACGTCGGGGTAGCGCACGTCCCACAGCACGAGCGGTTCGGGCGGCGCGGGGCCGACCCCCCGCTCGCCGGGGATCGGGTCGGCGGCGAGCAGCCGTTCGATCCATGCGGGGTCGGCCGTTCCGCGACCCACGGCCCGGACCGCGGCGACGACCCGCCTGACGAGCGCCCGCGGGAACCCGTCCGTCGAGAGTTCGACGACGAGCGCGTCGCCCGCGCGGGTCGCCCGCGCGTCGAGGTCGCGGACCGTGCCAGTCTCGTCTGTCGTCAGGTTGTGGAAGTCGTGTTCGCCGTCGAACCGCGCGAGCGCGTCCCGGAGTCGGTCGTCGTCGACCGCGTGTTCGGGATCCGATCGCGCGGCGTCGGTCGAACCGCCCCCGTCGACCGCGGGGGCGTAGAGGTGGTACCGGTAGGTCCGGCGGACCGCGTCGTGCGTCGCGTGGAACTCCTCTCCGACGTCGGCGGCGGCCCACACGCGGACGGATCCCGGTAAGTGCCCGTTGAACGCGCGGGGGGTGAGCCACGTCGGCGCCTCGAAGGCGACGGTCTGGGCCACCGCCGAGACGCCGGCGTCGGTCCGCCCGGCCGCGGCGTAGCCGGGGGGCGTGGCGTGGGTCGCCCCGTCGCCGCGCTGGACGACGCCGTGGTCCGCGAGCGCTTCGAGGAGCGCGTCCGCCACCGTCTCGGCGTGCGGCTGTCGCTGGAAGCCGGCGTACTCTCGCCCGTCGTACGCGACCCGGAAGGCGCGCATGACGGTCTCGCGGCCGTTCGACGCGTCCGTCATGGGCGTTCGCTCGGCGCGGCCGTCACTGCCCGTCCGACGCTCCGCGTCCGCCCGTCGCGTCGCCGTCGTCGGCCGGCTCTCGATCCGCCTGATCCGCCGGCTCCCGATCCCCTTCGTCCGTCGGCTCGGTCATCGGAACGGTCACCACCGGTACCGACGCGACGCGGACGACCTTCTCGGTGACGCTCCCGAGGAGCAGCCGTCGGATCCCCTGCCGAGTGTGGCTCGGCATGACGACGAGGTCGGCGCCGTCCTCGATCGCGTTCTCGATGACGTCCAGCGGCTCGCCGCGGACGACGTCGCCGACCGTCTCGACGCCGGCTTCCTCCAGCTCCGCGGTCACAGCTTCCACCCGCTCCTCGGCCGCGTCGACGAGGCGGTCGGAGAACGCGCCCGTCCGCGGCCCGGCGAGCGTGTCGACCGCGGTGTCGGCGGCCGAGACGACGTGGACGGTCGCGCCGTATCGCTCGGCGAGGCTGGCCGCGTGCGGGATCGCGTCGTTCGCCTCGCCGCCGGGTGCGACGGGGAGGAGGATCTGGTCGTACATGCGCGGTACTGCTCGCGCCCGCCGGAAAACGATACCGGCCGTCGGTGGTCCGGGGCGGGGGCGTCACAGCCCGAGCGCGTCCAGCAGGTTGAACCCGACGCCGGCGTAGCCGACGAGCTTGAAACCGAGGTAGATGCCGACGATCGCCATCACGCCCGGCAGCTCCGGGGGCGCGGGGATCGGAACGCGGAGGAATGCGAACAGCGCGCCGACCGTCACCCCGACGACGAGCGCGGCGACGGTCAGGACCGCGGTCGAACTCATGTCGACGCGTCCGCGGCGTTCGCTTATAACTGCGGTGTTCGCGGCCGGGGACGACCCGCGCGGATGGGCAGGGTTTTCCGACGGGCGCCCTTCCTTGTGGACATGGCACGAGAGGTTTCCGATCCCGACAACCCGCAGGTGACGCTTCAGACCAACCACGGCGATATCGTCGTCGAGCTCTTCGCCGATCGCGCGCCGAAGACGGTCGAGAACTTCCTCGGGCTGGCGCGTCACGACCCCGCGGCCGACGCGGAGCCCGCGCCCGAGACGAACACGTGGGAGGACCCCAAGAGCGGCGAGGTCCGCGGCGACTCGCTGTACGAGGGCATCGTCTTCCACCGCGTCATCGACGACTTCATGATCCAAGGCGGCGACCCAATGGAGAACGGCCGCGGCGGTCCCGGCTACGAGTTCGACGACGAGTTCCACGACGACCTCACCCACGACGGACCCGGGATCCTGTCGATGGCGAACTCCGGCCCGAACACGAACGGCTCGCAGTTCTTCATCACGCTCGACGCGACCCCGCACCTCGACGGCAAGCACGCCGTCTTCGGGCATGTCATCGACGGGATGGACGTCGTCGAGGAGATCGGCGGCGTGCCGACCGGGCGCAACGACGACCCCCGCGAGGCCGTCGAGATCGAGCGCGTCGACGTCGACGAGTAACGGTTTCGCCTCCGCACCGACTGCGTGCGTCACCGTCGCACGCTGCGGGGAGTTGAGAAGAGTTAAATTGTCCCCGACGTAAGCATCGTTCACGCTCGGTTGGTGTAGTCCGGCCAATCATGTTGGCCTTTCGGCGGACGCGGCGCCTCGGCGCCGGTTCGGAAGTCAGCCGACGACCAGGGTTCAAATCCCTGACCGAGCATCCATCATCACCGCGAGCGGCGCGTCTCCTTCTCTGAGCGGCGCGTCGCTACCTCCCCGGCCGCCCGAATGGGAAGAATCACTTTCCTCGGCGACGACGCGTATCCATGAGCGATACACCCGAGAACGGCGGCGACGGCGACGACGCCGGTAGCGACCCTGACGCCGGCGCCCCCGACGAGCACCGGTTCGAGACCCTCGCGATCCACGCCGGACAGGAGCCCGACCCGGAGACGGGGGCGTTGATGACCCCGATCCACGCGAACTCCACCTACGAGCAGGACAGGCCGGGCGACCACCGCGGCTACGAGTACAGCCGGACCGGGAACCCGACGCGGAGCGACCTGGAGGCGAACCTCGCCTCGCTGGAGTCGGGCAGCCACGCGCGCTGTTTCTCCTCCGGCATGGGGGCGATCAACACCGTCCTCAACCTGCTTTCGGCTGGCGACCACGTCGTCGCCGGCGACGACGTGTACGGGGGGACCCACCGCATCCTCACGCAGGTGTACGACGAGTACGACATCGACACCACGTTCGTCGACACGACCGATCACGACGCGGTCCGGGCGGCGATGCGCGAGGAGACCGAGCTGGTTTGGGTCGAGACGCCGACGAACCCCCTGATGAACGTCAACGACATCGGCGCGCTCGCCGACATCGCCCACGAGGGCGACGCGCTCTGCGCGGTCGACAACACGTTCGCGACGCCGTACCTCCAGCGCCCGCTCGAACACGGCGCCGACATCGTCTCCCAGTCGCTGACGAAGTACCTCGGCGGGCACTCGGACACCATCGGCGGCGCCCTGATCGTCGACGACGAGGAACTGGACGAGCGGCTCGGCTTCTACCAGAACTCCGTCGGCGCGACGCCCGGCCCGTTCGACGCGTTCCTCGTCCTCCGCGGGACGAAGACGCTCCCCGTCCGGATGGACCGACACTGCGAGAACGCGATGGCGCTCGCGGAGTGGCTGGAGAGACACGACGCGGTCGAGCGCGTCTACTACCCCGGGTTGGAGTCGCACCCCGACCACGAGCTGGCGGCCGCGCAGATGGACGACTTCGGCGGCATGCTGTCGTTCGAGCTGGACGGCACCCTCGAAGAGGCGTCGACGGTCGTAAGCGAGACGGAGGTGTTCACCCTCGCGGAGTCGCTCGGCGGCGTCGAGAGCCTGATCGAGCAGCCCGCCGCGATGACCCACGCTGCCATCCCGCGTGAGGAGCGGATCGCGGCCGGGCTCACCGACGGCCTCATCCGGGTGTCGGTGGGGATCGAACACGTCGACGACATGAAGGCGGACCTCCGGGCGGCGTTCGACGCGGCGCTGTCGTAGCCCGCCCCGACGGGGTTCGGCGCTCCGCCGGTCACCGAGCGACTGACACCATTTTTATCGGTCCCGGCGAGACAGCCCCCATGAGCGATCCAGACGTCTTGGTGCTTCGACAGACGATCCACGGGCTGGGCCCCGACGAACTGGCGTCGGCGATCCGCGAGCGGCTCCCCGACGCGACGGTCGCGCGAGCGCGAACGCCCGCGGAGGAACTGGAGCTGATCCGGACGGCGCGGGTCGCCGTCGGGCTCAACGTCGACGAGGAGCTGCTCGCCGCCGCGGAGGAGCTGGAGCTGTTCGCCTGCGTGTTCGCGGGGACGGGCCACCTGCCGCGCGACCTGCTCGCGGACCACGGAATCGCCGTGACGAACGCTTCGGGCGTCCACGGGCCGAACATCGCCGAACACGTCGTCGGGTCGATGATCGCGCACGCGCGACAGTTCCACCGGGCGTACCGGCAGCAGACCCGCCGGGAGTGGCGCACCTACGAGACCACGGAGTTGTACGACTCGACCGTCTCCGTGGTCGGGCTCGGCGCCATCGGCCGGGCCGTCGTCGACCGCTTAGAGGCGTTCGACGTCGACACCGTCGGCGTCCGCTACTCTCCGGAGAAGGGCGGGCCGACCGACGAGGTGTACGGATTCGACGAGTTTCACGAGGCCGTCACCGGGGCGGAGTACGTCGTCTTGGCCTGTCCACTCACGGAGACGACGCGGGGGCTGGTCGACGCCGACGCGCTCAGGACGATGCGGGCCGACGCCGTCCTCGTCAACATCGCTCGGGGGCCAATCGTCGACACGGACGCCCTGGTGACGGAGCTCCGGAACAACCGTATCCGCGGCGCGGCGCTGGACGTCACCGACCCGGAGCCGCTGCCGGAGGACCACCCGCTGTGGGGGCTGTCGAACGCGACGATCACGCCGCACAACGCCGGCCACACCCCCGAGTACTACGAACGCGTCGCGGATATCCTCGCCGACAACGTCGCGCGGTTGAACGCCGGCGACGAACTCCGTAACCGCGTGGTCTGAGACGACACCGAGAAAACACGCCGGTCGTATCCATACTGAAGTGTAGGTATATATAGTAAAATTACTTCTCTATTTATCGGCCCTAAGCATTCTCCACTGCCGTTTTGCGGGCTATTTGACGACAGACATCTCGCTCGGTGTTCGGCAGTATATATTTTGATCAAAATTAAGGTGTTCCGCTCCGGAGGGTCGGGTATGGAAACGCGGAAGGTCCAAGTCACCGGCGGCTCGACGTACACCGTCTCGATTCCGAAGACGTGGGCGACTGAGAACGACGTCGAGGCCGGGACGGAGATCGAGTTCCACCCCGACGGCGACTCCCTGTTTCTCACCCCGCGGTCGGAGGACGAGCGGATGCGGGGGACGCTCGACATCGCGGACCTGTCCGGGCAGGCACTCCAGCGGGCGGTGACGACGATGTACGTCAGCGGCTTCGACGTCATCGAACTGGAGGCGGCCGAGATCACCACCGAGCAGCGCTCGACGATCCGCGACGCGGTCCAGAGTCTCGTCGGCCTAGAGGTGTTAGAGGAGACGCGGGACCGCGTCGTCGTCCAGGACCTCCTCGACTCCTCCGAGCTTTCGATCCACAACGCGGTCACGCGGATGCGGCTGATCTCGCTGTCGATGCTCGAAGACGCGATCACCGCGCTCGCCGACCGCGACCACGACCTCGCGCGCGACGTGATCGGCCGCGACGACGACCTCGACCGGCTGTGGCTCGTGGTCTCGCGGATCTTCCGCGCGACGCTGCGAACGCCGAAGGCGGCCGAGGAGCTCGGGCTCCCCCGCGAGGAGTGTTTCGACTACCACTCCAGCGCTCGCCAGTTAGAGCGGATCGGCGACCACGCGACGAAGATCGCGCACCTGACCCTGAACATCGAGGACCCGCTTCCCGACGACGTCGTGGAGGCGGTGAACGACCTCCACGGCGACGCGGTCGACGTGATCGACACCGCGATGGACGCGCTGTTCGACGACGACACCGAGGCGGCTACCCGACGAGCGAACGAGGCGAGAACCGGCGTCAGAGCGATCGACGAGCGCGTCAGGTCCATCGACGAGGTCCTCCGCGACCTCGACCCCACCCGCGCGCAACTGCTCGGGCTCGTCGTCGACTCGGTCCTCCGGTCGGCCGACTACGGCGGGAACATCGCCGAGACGGCCCTCCAGAAGGCCGCGCCGACGCCGTGAGGGAAGCGGAGGGGATCGCTCACCGACTCCCCGGACCCCGGCGGCTCGCGGTCGCCGGCGGTGCGATCGTCCTCTTCGTCGCGATCGTCGGCGGCGGCGCCGCCGCGTACTTCGCCGCCGGTATGGGACCGGACGCGGACGCGGTTGCGGCGGTCGAGGCGGACCCGGACATAACCGTCGACCGGACGGCGGTCGGGACCGCGGTCCGCGACGGACCGGTGACGGCGTCGACCGTCGGACTCGTTTACTACCCGGGCGCGCGGGTGGCTCACGAGAGCTACGTCCCCACCGCCGCCGAGATCGTCGCCGCGGCCGACCGGATCGCGCTCGTCGTCGGGGTGGACGCTCCCCTCAACCTCGCCGTCCTCGCGCCGGACCGTGCCGATCGCGTGCGCGAGCGTCACCCGGAGGCCGGTGTCTGGGCCGTCGGCGGCCACTCGCTCGGCGGTGCCATGGCCTGCCGGCACGCCGCCGAGAACGCCGCGGCCTACGAGGCGCTCGTCCTCCACGCCGCGTACTGCGACCGCGACGTCTCCGACAGCGGCCTCGACGTGCTCTCGGTGCTCGGCGGCGCGGACGGCGTGATCGACGCCGAACGGGAGCGCGCGTCGCGGGCGAACCTCCCGTCGGACGCGCGGATCGTGAAACTCGCCGGCGTCAACCACGCCGGGTTCGGGGCCTACGGCCCGCAGCGCGGCGACGGTCCCGCGTCGCTGTCGCCCGACGCCAGCCGGGAGGCGGTCGGGAACGCGACCGGGACGTGGCTCTCGGAAGGGGGCGCGGCGACCCACAGTGTCGAGCCGCGACTAGTTCCGGACCGCGGCGCGTGGTCGGTCGCCGACCGTGGCCCGCGGTCGCCCGGTTCCGCCGTGCTCGTCGTTGCCGGGTGAGCGGGTTTTTTGAGCGCGCTCCCCCGAGGGGATCCCATGCCAGAGATCGAACTCGGCGTGCCGAGGGGCGTCATCGAGTCGCTTCCGGAGGAGGAGGGGACCGCCGAGCAGGACATGCGGCGCGCCATCACAGGGATCCAGTCGCGACTGAACGAGGCGCTCGACGAGGCCGACCCCGACGGGGCGGCCGAGGTCGTCGCCGACGCGGTCGAGCGCTTGGAGTCGCAGGCGAGCACGTACCACGAGTTCGTCCCGGAACTCCGCGCGGGGGGGCAGTCGCCGATCTACGCGATCGCGTGGCGGAACCTCTACCTCGAGCTCATCGGCCAGCTGTACGACCACGAGTGGCTTGCCGACGACCTCGACCGGGAGCGGAACTTCCGGCTGGTCGAGGACGGGATTCGCCTCTCCGACCTGTGACCAAGCGACCGTCGCCTTCCGTGGCCGACCGCTTTTAAACCGCCGCGACCCGACGTACGGGTATGGAACTGGAACTGCGGTTCTTCGCGACGTTTCGCGAGGCCGCCGGCGGGAAGACGGTGAACGCGGAGTTCGCCGACGCCGCGACCGTCGGCGACGTGCTGCGCGAACTGGAGTCGGAGTACGAGGGGATGGAGGGCCGACTGATCGCCGACGGGGACCTCGCCCCGCAGATCAACGTCCTGAAGAACGGCCGCGAGGTGCTCCACCTCGACGGGCTCGACACACCGATGGCGGACGGGGACCGGCTCTCCGTGTTCCCGCCCGTCGCGGGGGGCGCATGAGCGACGACGGCTCGGCGACCGCCGAGGACGTGGTCGACGACGCGGACGCTTCCGGCCTCCCGCCGGCCGAGGAGGGGTGGGAGCGCGAGACGGTCGCGTACCGCGGTATCTCTCGGCGGCTCGCCGCCCATTACCTCAGGAACTTGGGCGGGGAACTCGTCGGAACCGACGAGCCCGCGGAGGCGACCAGCGTGGCGGGCGACGGCTGGCGGGCGGCCCTCAGCGCCGAGAAGGTGACCGCCGCGGCCGCGATCGAGATCACGGAGGTGACCGCCGAGTTCGCGGGCGACCCGGACGCCCTCGGTGACCTCCTCCCGAAATACCGGCAGAAGGCCATGCGCGCCGGCGGGTGATGTCCGACGACGACAGCGAGTCCGGCGACCACGGAGAGGACGCCGACGGCCGCAAAGGGGACGCCGACGGCGAGGTCGACGGTCGTGGGGCGGACGCCGACGGTCGTGGAGCGGACGCCGACGGCGAGGTCGACGGTCGTGGAGCGGACGCCGACGGTCGTGGAACGGACACTGACCGGGACCCGGGGACGTACCCCATCGAGGGGACAGCGCTAGTGAAGACGACCGCGCTTGCGAGCGTGCCCGCTGCGCGCGTGCCGACGCTCCTCGCGCGCGTCCAAGCCGACCTCGGCCCCAGAATCGATGCGTATCGCCGGAGGTACGAGCAGATCGAGGCCGAGCCGGGGCGCGAGACGTTCCTTGTCGAGCCGGACCACTGGGACGGGGTTGCCGAGCGCGTCGGGCTCTCCGAGCGCGAGCGCGACGCCGTCGTCCGCGCGCACGAGGCCGCGGTCGAACGGCTCGGGGCCGGGAGCGGTCGCCGGGCGGAGTTCGACGCCGCCCTAGAAATCCGGTCGGCCGTTGTCATCGGTCTCGACGAAGATGGGGACGGTAGTCGTGAGGAGGATACCGGTCGTGAGGCGGACGGTAGTCGTGAGGCGGACAGCGACGATTGATCCGGGCCGTGCCGCCACCGACGCCTTTTCGAACCGCAGCGCAGAGGTGCCTGTATGCGACTCGCTCGACTGCTCACGCCGGACGGTCCCGTGGTCGGCCGATACGACGACGGCACAGTCGTCGCCGACGACGGCCGGTACGAGGTCGGCCGCGACGGCCGACTGCTCCCGCCGTGTGACCCCACCGCGCTGTACTGCGTCGGCCGGAACTACGCCGAGACGCTCGACCAGATGGACTACGAACGGCCCGAGGTGCCGGATTTCTTCATCAAGCCCCCGACGAGCCTGCTCGCGCACGGCGAGGAAATCCGATATCCAGAGTGGACCGACGAGCTGACGTACGCCGGCGAACTTGTCGCCGTGCTCGACGAACGGTGCCGGGATCTCGCCCCCGAGGACGTCCCGGAGGTCGTCCGCGGCTACACGATACTGAACGATGTCGACGCGCTCGACCAGCAGGGCCGGACCGCGCGGAAGGCGTTCGACGGGTCGGCGCCGCTGGGCCCGTGGATCGAGACCGACGTGGACCCGACGGATATCGACATCGAGACTACCGTGGGCGGCGAGGTGCGACAGGACGCGAACACCGAACTGATGCTGTTCGGTCCCCGAGAGGTCGTCTCGTACCTCTCGAAGCGGTTCACGTTCGAGCCCGGCGACTGTGTCGCGTTCGGCAGTCCGGCGAATCCCGGGCTCGTCGAACCCGGCGAGCGGGTCGAAATCACCTACGAGGGGATCGGGACGCTCTCGAACGCGGTGGTCGCGCCGGACGGAGAGTGACGGCGCCGAGTTCGGCCGGGTGAACGCCGGGTGATCTCACCGATCCGCGGGGTCGAAGTCGTCGACGCTCGCGTCGTCGATCAGGCGGTTGGCGGTCGTCAGCGTCGTCTCGTCGCCGGTCCGCACGTAGGTCCCGAGCGCGTCGGCCGCCTTCACGAGCCCGTCCGCGGCCGCGGGCGGCACGTCGCCCCCGAGGGCGTCGGCGCGCGCGACGCGGTCGCGAAGGCGCTCGAACGCGTCGCGAGCGGGACCGATCCGAGAGCCGGGGCTCTCTCCTTCGACGGTAACCGCCGGGGAGTCGCCCTCGGCGTCGGCGGTGCGTTCCGCCCCGTCCGGTCCGGCGCCGGATTCGAGTTCGTCGAGAAAGTCGAGCGCGTCGCTGCGGTACGCCTCGACCGCGCGCACGGCGGCCATCCCTCGGGCCTCGCGGAGCGCGGTCGGTACCTCCCCCGCAGCCGGGCGCTCGCCGTCGTCGGCGCCGGCGAGCAGCCCGAGGAGGTACTCGCGATCGGCGTCGGTCGGGTCCCGGAGCCGTTCGAAGCAGTCGACCGCCTCCAGCAGCTCTCGGGCGGCGAGGTAGGTCTCGTCGAGCGGCACGAGACGCCCGCCGTCGATGAACCCGCGCTTCCGGCAGTACTCTCGGAGGTCGGACTGGAGCTCGTCGACGCCAGAGCGCGGGAGCGTCCCGGTCGCGTTCCCGAACCGCTCGCGGTGCGCCGCGAGGTCGAGCGCGACGGGCGCGTCGGTGTGTGCCGTCCGGGCGTCGACGCCGACGCTGCGCAGGTCGCCGCAGCTCGGACACGCGACGGAGCCCGTCTCGTAGTACGACCACCGCGTGCCACAGGACTGGCACTCGCGTTCGCCGCGGACCTTCATGCGTTCGGTTTCGTCGCGTCCGCCCTAAATGACTGCGGGTCGAGCGTGTGGCCACGCGGGATACGGGCGAGCCGTGCGATCTCGCGAGGCGGGCGGTCGCGGAACGGGCGGCCGCGGGACGGGCGGCCGCGGGACGGGCGGCCGCGGAACAGGCACCTCCCTACAGGCGGCTCGGGTACCAGCATATTTCATCCCTTCCGGCGAACGATCGGTATGAGCTGGCACGCCGTCGACGCGGTCGACCGCGCCGTCGACGCGACGCGACGGTTACTCTTTCCGTTCGAGGCGGTCCGATGGGTGAAGCTCGCCGCCCTCGCGGCCGGCATGGCGGGCGGCGGCGCCGCGGCGTCGCCGCCCGCCTGTCCCCTATACCCATCTGACGCCGCCGACGCACCCCAGGGGGTAGGTCCCGGGGGGCGCCGGCCCCTTCAC
>NZ_NEDJ01000074.1 GCF_002114285.1 Halorubrum ezzemoulense DSM 17463 | reverse complement strand
TGGAACAGGCCGCTCGGACCTACGGCTTCCTCCGGTCACTGAACCTTACTGGGGCACCGATCCACAGTCTCGTGGACTGTATCGCTGTCAATGTATTCCGCTAGTTCCGCCAGTCTACCGAAGAGCGTCCAGGCAAGCCGTCTGAGCGATGCCATATCGCCAGACGGCGTCCAATTCCCGGTTAGCTTGACGGAATCCTTCCGTGAGAGCGTCTGAGATAGCCGTCACTCGGCGGCAAAACAAGGCATCTCGTCTTCAACGTCGCGTTCAACCGTGTCGATGCGCTCTGCAAGCGCATCGACGCGGATCTCTTCGCCGCCGTAGGTCACCTGTCGGTTGCTCCGGAGCGGGCCGATCCAGTCTTTGTCGGAGGATTCGATGAGTTCAGGAAGGCCAGAATCGTGGGCGAACCACGAGTCGAAGAGGTAGGTGTCCGCCGGGACACCTACCTCGTCTTCGAGTTCGGTGACGATCTCGCGGGCGAGATCGTACTTGGTGTCGTGGTCTTGGTCATTGTCGTCCTGTTTTTCGTAGAGTCGGAAGGTGAGTGGGTAGGCGGTTTTGTTGTCAGCGTAGAAGGCGTAGATGAGGTCTTGGCCCCAGACAGTGTCACCTTCAGCGTGATCGTAGAAGTGGCCGACGCCGGGGACTTCGTCCCCGGCTTTGTGGGTGATCGTGTCGTCGAGGATGATGTAGCCAGCCTTCGACCAGCGTGTTTCACCGTGTTTTTGGAGTTCTTCGAGGCGTTCGTGGTTGAACTGTTGTTCGTCCCAGTCGTACTCGGTGAGGAATTTGTTGAGAGCGCGTTTGTCTCCAGCTGGAAGGACTTCGCGTGAGATGCCTGCCACGGTCTTGTTGCTGGCCGCAACAAGACCGGTGGCGTAGGTTTTCGCGTGATGACGTTGAGCTGATGACAGCGATTCGAACTCGTCAAACACACGCGTTCACGACAAGAAGTCCGTAATCGGCATCATCCGTCTTCACTACCGCCTACGTCACGCTCCTACTTCAACGTTCAAAGCTGAGTAATTAATTTCAACCGATGCTTTGTCCGTGTATGGGTTCACCGCTCTCCCGTCGTCGAGTGCTCCACCTTTGTGGTGTGACGAGCATCGCGGCGTTCTCTGGCTGTCTCGCTGACCCGGGAGACAACGGTGGCTTACTAGAGATTCTTCGCACAGATACACCAGACGGAGCAACGGTGACGCCGTCGAGTGATGAACGACTTCGTTCCGTCGAGCCGATTCGAACAGCGCTCAGCCGTGCAGCGGAGCGTTCGGTCGCCGACCAGCGCCTCGACAGGTCGAAGTTTTCGGACGTCAGAGCGGCGCTCTCTCCGCTACCCTATTATGACCGTAGCGACCCGCAGACCGACGGAACTCTCCCCTCTGGAATATACCTTCGTCACAACGGCTCGACGTACGTCGCCTCACTGTGGCCCTACTGTACCGATTCGATTCTCGGAAGCGCAGAGAGTGAGCAAGGCGACTACGGCCGGGGTGGATGTTTAAATCCCGAGGAGCGTCCCGGCGACTCCTAACAGGGTCTTCATAACCATCGCTCCCCGAGTTCTGTAAGCTACGGACTCGCTGAGCAAAGTGGCTGAACCGCTACGGGGCAACCCTTATTGTATTAGACCCGCGCTCTGTAGCTACCGATTCAACTGGTTCAGTAACAACCATTCTCTCGTGACCGACTCGCGCGCTGTATTCATTACGGCTCCAAGAATATATCATCAGTTGAGGATTTCAACAGAGACATTTGCGGCGAAATGATTTAGCGGATATCTCTGAAGTGGTCAGTGGTAGATCGTCAGGAGAAAATCGCTCTTATGTAGAACTACGGAAAGCCCCTATAACAAGGCAGTCAATGGTGATATCGACGGATGCGCCTGTGAGATTCAGCGATCTAATGATCCCGAATGTATGAGCGGCCTGGTCCAAGCCTTGCTTGGACAGGCCGCGGAACTTCCGCAGCCACGGTTGAACAAGCGAAAACAGGCATTCTGCCTGATTGATGTGGACTCCGTCAGGCGATACGTACCTCTCTTTGTGGACGACCGTTCGGTGATCCCGATCCATCTCGCGGTACGCTTGGAGTCCATCTGTCCAGACCTCTCCCAGCCGCTGGGAGAGGTCTTCAGCTTCCTGAATCACTGGCTCAAGATCGCCTTCGTACTCGATACCGCGCTGTCCGCGAATCACACGAAGTGAGTCGCGGCACGCCGCGACGAGCGTCAGCTGGTCACCGTGACCCCCTCGCCAGCGTGATCGGCCAGTGCGCGACGAGCCGCCGCGAGAACGGCTGTTTCGCGGCGGCTCTTGACCTTTGTAACCAGAACAGACTTTGCCAGATTCGTCGACCTGTGTCGGTCCATCGACGGTCTGGTTAAACAGTTCCCAGGTGAGGGGGAAGCCGCGCTGAACCGCGGCTTCCGCCTCCCGAATCGCTGTGTGAATGGTCTTGTAAGCGCGACCAAGCAGCGGCGCAATCTGGTTGATGCTCAGCAGCGTATCTGCGTAGAGGGTGAAAGCGAGAAGCACCTCTCCTGCGGTGAGGTGCTTCTCGTGAAATGGCGTTCCATGGGTGTATACTGGCTTAAATTCGCAATTACGACACCGAACTCGGTCGTGTTTCTCCCACGTCATAATGCTCTGGTGACCGCAGCGAGGACAGGATGTATTCTCCCAGAACTGCTTGAGCCGCCGCTCGATGCGGGCATCGAGCGGCTCGGTGTTGATCTCGATAACGCCGAGCTCGATCAACTGCCGAAACATCCTGCCAAACGCTGTCTGAGCAGAAGGCATATTGCCAGATTAGAACTGTCTGAGTGTAATTATACGGGCTTTCCGTAGTTCTACATAAGAGCGGAGAAATCGCTCTTGTGTAGAGCTGCGGAAAGACGATTTAACATGTTGAACACCCACCGTAGTCCGGCGATTTGAACCCGAGATAGCGTACTCAATTCGGAGCTGGCACAACCAAACGACCTCTTTCCGCGTTTCTACATAAGAGCGACACGAAGCGACTGACGATGTCTCCCAAGCCACCGACGCCACCGGAAGACCTCCCGACAGAGATCGTTGACACACTCAACAGCTACTCGCCAACGGATCTCCGATACGTCGCACGCTACGCCGAGGCGCTCGCATCGCACAAAGCACGTGGCGCTCAGCCCGACGAGGAGTCAGCTGACGACCAAAATGAAGAGCGACCTGATGATATCCCAGATGACGTCCCCGCCAAAGCGACGATCACGATCAAGGCGATCAATGGTAACCGCTACTACTACTGGCAGTGGCGGGAAGGGGAAAAGATCCGCTCACAATACAAAGGGCCAGTCGACGCGGACGAGTAGCTTCTGACAAGTATACTGGGCAGCGTGTCATAGAATACGTCTCACGCCCTCTACCTGAGGATTATACAGCCCTAAATTCACTCCTAAGACCGTGATTCCTCCATTCAACGGTTCTGTTCAATCTCTAGACTGCAAATTATACCCATCGAGAACTATTGTATGACAGGCTCATACTGGGACTTAGGTCAGTAGAGCCGTCCATGCTCTCCGGACAAATTCCTCGATAATCTGGTGTTTTAGCACTTCAAAAACGAGATCACACATCGATAGAGGGGTGTATACTCGATTTAATGGGAAGTTACTTAATAGGGTCAAACAGGTGAGACGCATATCTTCTGTGGTTTGATAACAGACACACCGAACACATCGATAGAGGGGTGTGTGCTCAGGCTAACGGAAAACAGTATTTAATCTGTAGATTGAGTCGAAATAAAATCCAGGTTGTATCGTGGTAGCAGGCTGTTTTGAACACATCGATAGAGGGGTGTGTACGTGAACTAACGGGATATCATGAGCAAGGGGCCTAAGACTAGCGTACAGAATGACAATTGTTTCTTGATACAACCCTAGGGAACACATCGATAGAGGGGTGTATACGCAAACTAATGGACACAGTATCAGGTCTACTCGATCCTGAATGGATCTGGAGGGCGACGAACGGTGATCTTAGTGAGAGTCACCCCTACGTCTGGTTGCGAATTTGAGCTTCAACGACGGAGTTGACCTCATCTTCGGAGACCGCCTCAATGCGCGAATCCTCTCGAAGTGTTTCCAGAATTGTTTCTGGTCGCTCTCCGAACTGGAACTCAAGGAACATTCCAGAGCTCGGGCCGTGGCTCCGACGTTCGAAGTCGACCAGCGAATAGGTTGTGAGCTCTTTCATTTTATTGACGTACGTTTCTTGGTGGTACTGATCAGCGTCGATGGCGTCAGTCAAGTACTGGTACACACGGTAGCCGGTCGTGCTTCGAGCAGACCCGCTATCGGTTTTGGAGGCGACGGCTGCGGTTGCGTATAAGCAGAGCTTCTTTTGTGTACTAATACCACGGACAACCTCAAGCACCCGATTCTTTTCGACTTTGGCTTGTGCGGTACGGACGTGTTTTTCTCGAACGCGAGTGTCACCTTCCCGTTCAGCTAATTCACCGGCAACACGCATGAGATCAATCGCCTTCCTGGCGTCACCATGAGTTTGTGCGGCGAATGCCGCCGCAAGTGGGATGACAGCCTCGTCGACGACATCTTCGTGGAAGGCATCTTGCCTGCGTCGAAGAATCGATTGAAGTTGATCGGCATCGTAATCGTCGAAATGGACATCTTCGGGAGTAAACGAGCTAACTGCGCGACTCCCAACAGATTCCATCATCTTCGTGTCGTTCGAGATCGCAACGACCGAGATATACGCGTTTAGGTCGTCGTTCGTCCCAGCCCGAGAGAGCTGATATAGTAGTCGCGAGAACGCGGGCTCTTGTTTGTCCCGTCGTCCAACGAGCATGTCCAGTTCATCGAGGACAAATACGACGGAGTCGAAATGCTCGTTAACGATACGGTAGAGTTCGTCCCATTTCTCCTTCGTCGCGACGCCGTGTTTAGGAACCTCGACAGCAACCCCCGCTTCATCGGCAGCCTGTTGGACGAGCTCATACACGGCGATACCCAGCGTATCCAGATCTTGGCAGTTCACTTCGATTGTGCCGAACTGGATATCTCGGCTTTTACAGATCCGGCTGATGTTATGGCAAACGGCCTTTGTGATCAGCGACTTGCCCGTTCCGGACGGGCCGTAGAGGAACAAATTTGGCGGTCGGTTGTCTCCAAGCGCAACACGGAGCATTTTGGTGACCTCCTGGAGTTGCTCGTCGCGACCCACAATGCGGTCCTCTTCGACGACGTAGTTAGGATCAAGTAGCGCTCGTTCTCGAATTAGCCCCTTCTGGTCATCAAACTCGAGAAGCATATCCTCGATCGACTGGGAGGGCTCCTCAGAATCAGAATCGCCCTTGGACTGTGAATCACCAGTTGTGACGTGAGACGTATTCGACAGCTCTGCTTGAGCCGTTGTCTCATCCTCCGGCGATCCCGACTTCTCTAAAGGATCATCGGAGTCGTCAATACCCATACGCACACTGATACCGCCCTGTATGAAAAAGGTTCCCCACCTCTATCGAAGTGTAATTAGACGTTTGAAACCGCACAATACCGTATTAATCGCGTGAGAACAGTGATAACGGGGTAACTACCAGTAGCCGGTGACGATGTGTTCACGATCGCACGCTCGAAGACACACACCCCTCTATCGATGTGTTCGATGTCTTCGCAGGGTGGGGTGATTTGCTGGCTGGTTCAACTGGCGTATTCGAGGTAGTCACGTCTTGTCCGTCTAAATCGAACGAACCGTGCTCTCGTATGTTCTGAACGATTCGTTCTATTCTCCTCATTCTCTCTTCTTCTCTTCTTCAACTAACACAAACACACACACCCCTTTATCGATGTGTTCGATGTGTTCTGACAGCGTGTATTCTGTGGCTTTCACAACGACAGCTCTGTGCCGCTAGCTCCCTTACAATACCCGACGTATAACAGTTCAAGACGCCGATTTTGGGCTCTATCGACAATTACAGCTCAGATCTCACTAGTATCGCCTCGACGACGAGTGAGCGGAACACATCGATAGAGGGGTGTGTCTCTTTCGCCTCAAAGTGACGCCTGTTGTATGAGAATTTTACTCTAACCGTGATTCAACTTCTAGCTTATCTAACAGCACCGAACGTCGAGAACACATCGATAGAGGGGTGTGTAGTCCGCAACGTGCTAGCTGCTACACTCACATCTGGTGTTGTAATTTCATGAAGCCGCCGCGGCCGGTGATGTATTGCTCGACCGCGGGCCAGGACAGTTCTTCGAGTTTGTGTGTGTCAGTCATTGATCCTCGTGGTTGTCGCTCACTTTCTCGTCGAGGCGGTCGGCTTTGCGGTCGTCGGCTGTCCGTTTGCTAGGATTACCGTATCCGCCGCCGCCAGGAGTCCGGACTGTGATGGTTGTACCTGCCTCTACCTCTCGAGTAGTTTTGGCGGGTAACGGCTCACCATTAGCGAGGTTCTCACCCGCTGCCCCGGGCTCGCCGCCCGCAGCGCCCTGTGGACGACGACGACGGCGCTCAGTCAGCAATGAGACTACTGCCTCGGTCTCGATGGTTACTGACCGAACCAGTCCCAAGCCGCCGCGGTACTGCCCGTCGCCGCCACTACCCTCACGGAACCCGTATTGTTCGACTGTGAAGGGATACTCAGCTTCTAGTACCTCAATTGGTGTGTTTAGCGTGTTAGTCATCCCAACTTGGACGCCGTCCATCCCGTCTTTGTTGGGTCGTGCGCCGAATCCACCGCCGATAGTCTCGTAGTATGTGAACCCTCCACGATCGCGGTTCCCAATAATAACGTTGTTCATGGTCCCCTGCGATGCTGCTGGCACACGTTCAGGGGCAGCCTCGGCGAACGCCGCGAACACCACGTCGGTGAGTCGTTGGCTGGTTTCAACATTGCCCCCAACGACCGACGCCGGGGGTGTCGGATTCACGACCGTTCCCTGTGGAGCGGTAACAGTGATGTCGGCGTAACTCCCATAATTCGGGGGAATCTCGGGGTCAGTGATACACCGAACTACAAAGTACACCGCGCTCTTCGCCACCGACAGCGGTGCGTTCATGTTGCCGGCACACTGGTCGGCGGTCCCTGTGAAGTCAACTTCGACTGTGGCCCCATCGACGGTGATGGACACCCTAATCGGTATCTCTGCGTCGCTCACGCCGTCGCCCTCAAGCACATCATGGGCCTCATAAGTTCCATCGGGGAAAGCAGTCAACTCATCTGTCATCCGGGCCTGAGAGTAGTTGATAACCGCGCCGAATGCCTGGTTGACTTGGTCGCGTCCGTGCTCGTCGATAAGCGAGCGCAATCGGTCTTCAGCACGATCGTGGGCCGCAAGCTGTGCGCGAAGGTCTGCTCGCCGTTCGGTCCTGTCACGTACGTTCGCTAAAATCATCGCCAGCAGATCCTCGTTCAGCTCGCCTCCGGAGCGGAGCTTGACCGCGGGGAGGCGTAACCCCTCTTGATAAATATCAGTAGCGCCGGCGGGCATGCTCCCGGGAGTCATCCCACCCATGTCCGCGTGATGCGCCCGTGTTACGGCGTAGCCAATGACATCTGATTCTGTTGCGATTGGTGAGACAATCGTCACGTCCGGGAGATGGGTCCCTCCCTCGAACGGGTCGTTCAGGATGTACGCATCACCCGGCTCGGGATCCTTTGCGGTCACGGCGGCAACGGCGTCCGGCATCGCGCCGAGATGAACCGGAATGTGCTCTGCTTGTGCGACCATCCGGCCGTCAGCATCGAACAGCGCAGTAGAGCAATCTTGCCGCTCCTTGATGTTCGGCGAGTAGGCACTTCGTATAAGTACCTTCCCCATCTCCTCAGCAATGCTCTCAAGTTTATTTCGAAACACCTCAAGAGTCACTGAGTCGATACTTTCGGCTGTCGAGTCGTCAACCGTCATCGTTGTACCTCCGTGAGTGCGAGCGAGCCGTTCTTTTGTACAGTTGCCTCCCACTCGGGAGGAACAACAGTCGTGCTTTCGTCTTGTTCGAGCACGGCTGGGCCGTCAATTGTGGTCCCGCTCGTCGTTGGTCGACGGTAGACAGGAGTTGTGTACTCCGTACCGTTGAACACGGCAGTATGCTCTGCCACTTTCTCGAAGGTTTCTTCTGTGAGCTCAGTCGCAGAAGCGCTCCGTGGGATGGTCGCGGTGACTCGGAGATTTACCACTTCAACTGGTTCCTCGGCCGTATAGCCGTACACTCTCTTGTGGGCCGTCTCAAATGCGGTCCGAAGTACGTCAGTCTCGATAGGCTGCTCCACGTCGACCTCAAGTTCGAAGCTTTGCCCCCGGTAGCGGAGGTCAACTGAACACTGAAGCGATATATCACCTGCGATTGGGTCGGACGGCAGTTCGGCCGTAAGTTGCTCGTACACCGTCTTAAGTTCTGTTCCCGTTGTTTCCGACAGAGGCGTTTGATACGTTCGGACAGCGTCGTACGTCTCGTCGGCGTCGAGCAGACCGTACGCCGATAGCACGCCGCAAACGTGAGGAACAACGACGGTTCCGATGTCAAGATCATTCGCGAGCGCCGCGGCGTGTACAGGACCTGCACCGCCGAATGCGGCGAGACCGAACTCGCGGGGATCGTGTCCTCGTTCTACAGTGACTGAGCGGATCGCTCGAGTCATATTGGTGTTCGCAACGCGGAACACGCCTTCTGCGGCCTCTCGTGCGGAGTCGAGATCAGCTTCGTCCGCCAGTCGTTCAAGCGAATCAATAGCGGCATCCACGTCGAGCTTGAGTTCCCCGCCTAGTTGCGTCTCCTCGCTGAGATAGCCCAGCACGAGGTTTGCGTCCGTCACCGTTGGCTCTTTGCCCCCATGACCGTAGCAGGCAGGCCCTGGCTTCGAGCCTGCTGACCGAGGTCCTACGCGGAGTGCGCCACCAGCGTCGACCCACGCGATGCTCCCACCGCCAGCTCCAACAGTCGTCACATCAACCATCGGAACGCGGATTGGGTGGCCATCGATCTCACTTTCTGTGGTCCGCTCCACGCTGCCATCTCGAATGAGGCTCACGTCGCTCGACGTACCGCCCATATCGAATGTAACGAATCCCTCAAATTCGTCTTCTCCTACCGTTGTCCCATTTGCTCCAACGACGCCCGCCGCGGGACCAGATAGTACAGTTTGAACGGCGTGGGTACGAATCTCACTTGCCTCGGCGATTCCACCGTTGGACTGCATGATTCGGGGCTGAGGCAGCCCCAGATCGCTAGCACGCTCCGCTAACTGTCCGATGTAGGAGTCGATCACCGGCGTAACGTACGCGTCAACGGCTGCTGTTGATGTCCGCTCGTACTCGCGGAACTCGTTGAGAACCTCATGAGAGGCCGACACCGAGACATCGAGTGCCTCTCGAAGCCGCTTGGCTACGAGCTGTTCGTTGCTCGGATCAACGTATGCGTGAAGGAAAGAGACAACGATGCTCTCGACATTCCGCTCGCGTATTTGCTCTATAAGATCATCGATCACGTCCACGTCGGGCACCGTTCGATCGCCCTCTATCGTTGTCCGCTCTGGAAGCTCGAACCGGTTCCGACGCTGTATCAGTGGTGTCGGCTTCTCAGCGTCAAGATCGTAGAGATCTGGACGCGTCTGCCGACCCACTTCCAGTACGTCACGGAAACCGTCCGTGGTCACGAGTGCCGTTTCGGCGCCGTCAGCTTCGAGCAGGGCATTGGTTGATACCGTCATCGCATGTGAGAACTCGGTGATCTCGGACGGGTCAATTCCTGCGTCCTTACAGGCCTGCTGGATCCCACGGATGACACCCTCGCTCTGGTCTGTCGTTGAGGGAACCTTTGTCGTTGTGAGCGTGCCCTCTGCGATGAGTACCACGTCGGTAAACGTACCGCCGACATCAACGCCGACGGCCGTCGTCATTGTTCCTCGCTCGACCGAGCACCGCTCCATCGATTTATCCCAACCATTGAGCGTCTGTCGGCTCGTGTGCCGTGCTTCATTGATATGTTGTACCAAGTATCACTCATAGAAAAGAGTAATTAAGATGGGCACATACTCTGTGTAAGCTAACCCACGGCTAAAGCCGTGGGCTTTCAGCGTGGACTCCCGCTCTGGCCGACATTTCGGCAGGAGGGTCATACCCTCCATTCGCGTTCAGCGTCCCGCTGTTTAACCGCACGCCTACGGGTGCGCCTCCACCAGAGCCAGTTTGGTTCCGGCGGAGATACCGCAAGCCGATGTTCTTGGTGGCGTTGTAGTCGGCGTGGTTCTCGTACCCGCATTTCAGGCACTCGAACTCTTCGCCGTTACGGTTGTCGGGGTGCGTGAACCCACACGTCGAACACCGCCGTGACGTGTTCTTCGGGTCAATCTGCTCCACGTTGATGCCGTACTCGGCTGCTTTGTACTCGACGTACTCGAACAGGCGGTTGAATGCCCACTTGTGGCCCCACGACGCACCAGTGCGCTCACGGATGTCGGTCAAGTCCTCAAACGCTATCACCGAACAGCCGTACTCGCGGGCTTCAGCTACCAACTCGTTCGAGATGCGGTGGAGCGTGATTTTGAACCGACCTTCCTCTTTCCGACCGACCGATTGGATGTTCTCATGCGCCCACCGCGTGCCGTGTTCCTGTAAGTCACCACGCCGTTGCTCGTATTCGCGCCGCCAGTGGTCGAACTCGTCACCCGTCCAGAACGTGCCAGTCGAGGCAACTACAAGACTGTTCACGCCGAGGTCAACCCCGAGAACCGTTCCGTTCTCGGTGGCTGTCTGCTCCGACGTGTCAGACTCCACTTCCATCTTACAGTGGATGTGAAGCATCCAGTCGCTGTCCCGGTAGTGTAACTCCGCCCCTGTCGTCTCGTACTCATCTGAGAAGAGGTATTCCGCGTGGGGCGTGTCTTGTTCGTCGTCAGGAAGCACGTAGTCGGCTTCAATCCGTCCGTCTGTGGTGGCGAGGCTGACGTACTCGTCGTGGAAGGTGGCGGTGCGGTGGTCGTAGACGACGTGTGGGCTGGTGAAGTGCGGCATCGACGCCTTCTTCCCCTGTTTCCACTTCTTGACCACGCTCTTACAGGCGTCAGCGGCCTTGTTCCGGGCGGCTTGGACGTGGTTGCTGTGTAACGCCGTCTCGTCGCGCAGGTCTTCGTAGGTGTCGTCGTGAAGCGTAGTTTTGCTCGTGGTGACGTATTCGCCTTCGAAGGCGTGGCGAGTTACGTAGTTAGCGGCCCACAGGAACTCGTCGACGGTGTCTTCGATGAGTGCGGCGTCGTCACTATCCACGGCGAGTTTCACCGGAACAGTGCGCCGCTTCTCCATACATCATACGTACTGCCAATAATTCAAAACTATTGGGGAGTCGGCCCTGTCGTAGTCGGTGGGTTGTTGCACGGAGCGTACGCGCTTCCTCCCACCCCTGAAGGGGTGGGTTTCCGCGCTGTTTCCGCTATGATTCGGCCAGAGGGGGAGTCCACGCTGAAAGCCCACGACTTTAGTCGTGGGTTAGCTTACTTTGATCCGACACCTCACGCCATACTCCGTCCGGGAGCCACGGGGCCGTAGAATTGCCCGTGGAATCCGAACGGGAGACGATGCGGGAGCTCGGCTCGGCCGAGTTCCCCGAGCGTCTCGGCGTTGAGACAGACCAACCGGGAGCGGTCTGCCTCGGGATCTAATACGACCGAGAGCAGCACCCCGTCGTCCTCGTTTTCTGCCTCAGGCGCGGGGACGAACAGCGGTTCGCCTGGATGAGTACCTGACTCGCACCAGCGGTGGGCCGTGCCGGTGTCGACGTCCACCTTCGTGATATCTGTCGGCAGACTTGACGCTCCGTCAGTTTCAGCGAGGTAGACGTATCGGTGGGATGTACCGTTAACCGCTCGGTAGTTGATCACTGGGAATTCAACTGGACCACGGTGGAGTGGCTCTCGAGTTGCCTCACCGCCGGACAACGGTACCGTGTACCGACACAGGTCGCCTCGTGGAAGGTCCGGATCGTCGCTCCGGAGGTTTGACAATGCGAGTCCGGTCACTGCGCGATCATCGTCGAACGCAACTACATCGACGACGAGCTCGCCATCACGCTCGAACGCGTTCGCGTGGTGATAGATGAACGCCGGTGACGCCGACGCGGTTGCCACGTGTTCACCGGTCGAGCGATCGAGGATGACGAAGCGGAGGGGCGTCGACAGTGGCTGAAACGCGTCAAGGAACGTCTCCTTCGTTACGCTACCTTTGAGGAGCTGCGTGGTATCCAGCCCGTACGCGTTTACCGTCACGACGACGTGCTGGTCGGTCACAGCGAAGGAATGAATGTACGGTGCCTCGTCGAACTGAAGCCGACTCAGCGGGGTCGGCGTCCCACCGTCTCTCGGCCGCTTGAACACCGTATACACCGTGTTGCGACCATAGGACACCCCCAGATTGATGAACTCTTCCGCGACAGGGTCGTAGTGAACATGAGCGAGAGTCAAATCGCAGTCCAATCCAGCCGTGAGATCGATTCGCCCCGTCGTTTCGAGCGTGTCAGGGTCGAACGTCAGTGCTGTCGGTGACTCAGTAACCGCCGCGAATTTGTCGCCGAACCGCTGGATACCGATGACTGGGTTGTCCGGAAATGTCCCTTCGAGAACTTGACGCAGTCGTGTCCAGACCGATCGATCGGGAGGTGTTCCTGGGAACGGGGTTCGGACGCCGCCATGATCCTGTGCGAATGCGTAATCCCGGCTCTGGACAAATTTGTTCGCGTACCTAACCTCACCGTTGTCAATCCGAAAGCGCCGGAGCATGGCGAACGGGTCGAACCAGTGTCGCAGCCCTGTGTCGCCGGCCTCGAACTGTCCCGGCCCGTTCCCGATGAGATCCCCAGAGAGCCAGTCTGGAAACTCCCCAGTAGTGGGTAACTGTTTGTCCTCGATCTCTTCACGCTGCGTGCGGAAACCGGCGCGATAATCTCTGTGTTCGCTCATACGACCCATTGGAACTGATGTGGCCTATTATCATCGGTAGTTGTGTAGCTCAACCGTGGCGCTGCGAGCAGCATCTCATATCTAATGCGAATCTAATAACTGCCTAAATTTAAACGAACCCTCATAACAAACAGAACCACGATATGCTAGCTTCGGGTTGGTTGAAATCAAGCTAGATATCTCTCACTTATGCCAATAGATAGCCAACGTATACTTGACAGTCTACATACTATATGTCGTTTGTTCGCATGTAGGCCTCAGGAGTCAACACTGTAGCTAGCAATAAAAATGAAATCGTCGGGATGGTCTCTGCGACAGATCTCACGGCGCAGCTAACATACGTGGGTAGCAGTGGAACTGACTGATTGGATGAACTTGCTGTCGTTCGCCGTCTGACTACTAGCTCCGTGTATCTAAGACTATTATCTAAAATACAAAACTAAGACCTTTACCTGAGACTTGTGCCTACGCTTCCTACTGGAATTCTAACTCAACGGCTGCTGCGACGCTCTCCAGCAACGTCATCCGAAACTTGGCCCGGTTATTTGAAGCGGCCAGCTCACGAAGTCTCAATGGTCATCGAGTAGACAATCGTACGCTGCGGCAATTGGATAGTTCCATCCACGCCCGAGTGCCTTCTGTGTGATACGAAGTGGCGGTGGAGTTTGCCGTCGTTTGAATTCGGCGTGTGTAGTCCGTCTAAGTGCTTCGTCAACAACGTGGTCGGGATATTCCTCTCGTATCGAACTGATGGTTTCGCCTTCCTCGATATACTGTTCAAGAATAGGATCCAGTACCTCATACGCTGGGATTTCCTCTTCGTCGGCCTGCCCGGAACGAAGCTCTGCGCTCGGCTCTTTCTCAATTACAGACGTTGGAATCACAGGCGATGATCCTGCTGAGGAAAGTGTCTCGTTGAACACACCAGCTAACTCGTAGACCAGCTGTTTGTAACAATCACCGAGTGGAGCAAGCGCGCCTACGGCGTCGCCGTACAGCGTACAGTAGCCGACTGCGGCTTCGCTCTTATTATCTGGGGTGAGCACGAGCGCATTACGCTGGTTCGCTATTCCCATGAGGATAGACCCACGGATTCGCGCTTGGATGTTCTCAGCAGCAACACCAGTGAGCGATGCGTTGTTCGCATCAAGCGTCTGGGAGATGTCCTCCACTGCCGATCCGATAGGGATCACATCGAACTCGATGCCTAAGTTTGCCGCTACCGTCTGAGCGTCGGCGATGCTCTGTTGGCTTGTGACCTCACTTGGGAGAGACACGGCATAGACGTTCTCTGCGTCGAGTGCCGCTACTGCGAGCGCGGCCGCGACTGCGGAATCAATCCCACCTGATAACCCAACTACGGCTTCCTCAAACCCGGTTTTTTCGAAGTAATCCCCTACGCCGAGCGTGAGTGCTTTGCGGGCCTGCGTAGCGCGGGTTTCAGTATTACCTGTCGGAACTGTTGCGTCTCCGCCGACCGAAACGTCCACGACAGTAGTGCTAGACTCGAATCCTGTCAACTGCTCGTGGACCGCTCCATCAACAGCGACCAATGAGTGTCCGTCGAAGATCAACTCGTCATTCCCACCGACTTGATTAACAAACACAACCGGACAGTCTGTCTCAGCAGCATGCGTTGCGAACCGGTGTTCACGTCGAGACGGTTTCTCGAGACTGAATGGGCTCGCAGAAAGCGTAATAATAAGATCCGCTCCGCTCGCAGCTGTGTCCTGTAGCGGACTCTCGTCGTGGCGGCGTGTCCCGGTTACGACGGCATCCTGCCACGCGTCTTCACAGATCGTGAGTCCAATGGCGGTGTCCGCGATATCTACGACTACTGGGTCGGTCCCGGGCTGGAAGTACCGATGCTCATCGAAGACATCGTATGTCGGCAGTAACCGCTTGTGGTACGTTTCACTCTTCTTTCCATCGCGGAGCACGATTGCGGCATTGTGGATCGGCGCACCGCTGTCACGCTCGGTCCTGACCGCAGCGCCGACGATTAACGGTGGCCCGTCAGCGGTTTCTAAAGCCAGATCATTGAGAGCTGCTTCTTGAGCATCAAGTATCTCTGCTCGGTGGAGTAAATCACGCGGTGGATACCCAACTATCGAGAGTTCAGGTGTGACAACGAGATCAGGCTCAGTATCCGCCAGCTGCCTGTACTCCTTGGTTATCTTACCGAGGTTCCCGTCTATATCACCGATTACAGGGTTGTGTTGTATAACTCCTACTTTGAGCTGCTCTTTCATCTCTATAACAATATGTTGGGCGCGCGGTAATAAAAACAGATCTAATATGAGTAACCGATCATTTCCGTTTGATCAACGAACGGGGGTCTGTCGGAGCAATTTCAGATTCGAGTTCACCAAGCGACATCACCTCTCGCGACCGAGACAGGACAGACATGACCGACCGTGTGTCCGGCCTGTACCGTTCCTCATATGCTTTGAGCTGGCGTGGAATCACTGAGCCTGATCCCGTGCGCGGTAACTCTCGTAGCGACGGCAGCCGGGACTGACCACACTGTATCGGTTGGCACCGCCATCCCATCGATCGCAAGACAGACCAGTTCTCCCCGGCCGCGACGCGCCGCAACGACAAACTCAAATCGACGAGAGCGGGCGTCGACCGCCGTCACGTGGATTGTCGAGAGACTATTGGCACTCTCCCACGTTGTCGTGTCGACGACGCTGAGTTCGCCTGCTGGTGTTACGACTGACGAGCCACAGGCCGGACAGGACCCCTCATGCGGTGTCGTTCCAAGATACCCGTAGTCAGTGTCACATGCGAAGCAGTGTTCCATCGTTCGTTATGAGCGACGGGATAACACTGTCTCTGCGATGTTTGCCTTATTGGAACACGCCGGGCAGGCAACTACGTCACCGCCGTCCAACCCGAACACGGTCACAAACTGTTGTGAGACGTGTGCTCCGCAGTGTGCGCACTCCGGCATTAGATCACCCTAGCGAGCCCTCCATCTCGAGTTCGACGAGGCGGTTCAGCTCGACGGCGTACTCGATCGGCAGTTCCTCCGTGATCGGCTCGATGAACCCGGAGACGATCATCTGTTTGGCGTCGTCGTCGTCGAGCC
>NZ_NEDJ01000073.1 GCF_002114285.1 Halorubrum ezzemoulense DSM 17463 | reverse complement strand
GGCGGTATGGGCGGCGCGACGGGGCTCGTTTCGCTCGTCGCCGTCCTCGCGGTCGCGGCGCTGCTCGGGGCGAGCGTCGTCGGCGTCCGGGCGTTGGCTCGTGACGCCGACGGAGAATCGAAGTCGGACGGAGCGGACGAAACTGCGGTCGAACGCCTCCAGCGACGGTACGCGGAGGGCGAACTCACGGAGGTGGAGTTCGAGCGGGCGCTGGAGCGCGAACTGGGGAGCGACGGGACGACCGAAGCCGGGGCGGGGCCGGTCGGCGAACCGGACCCGGCGCGGGAAGCGAAGCGGGCGCGGTAGGGTCGGGACGCGGTCAGGCGAACGCTTCGAGGATCCCCGCGCCGTCCGTGCTGCGGCCGAGGTCCGGGAGCGTGGCGCGTTCCGGGTGCGGCATCAGCACGGCGACGGTCTCGCGCTCGCCGAGGACCCCGGCGACGTTGTCGGTCGAGCCGTTCGGGTTCGCGGCGTCGGTGACGTGCCCGTCGGCGTCGCAGTACCGGAAGAGGACGCGGTCGTCGCCAACGAGGTCGGCGTGGGCGTCCGCGCTTATCTCGAAGCGCCCCTCGCCGTGGGCGATCGGGACCTCGATCACGTCGCCCTCGTCGTAGGCGGCGGTCCACGGCGTGTCAGCGCGCTCGACGCGCAGGTGGACCGGCTCACACTGGAAGCGCGCGGAGGCGTTTGTGGTGAACGCGCCGGGCGTCAACCCGGACTCCGAGCCGATCTGCGCGCCGTTACAGACCCCGATCACGGGGACGCCCTCGTCGGCCGCCTCGCGGACCTCCGCCATGATCGGATCGCGCGCCGCCATCGCGCCGGCGCGGAGGTAGTCGCCGTAGGAGAACCCGCCGGGGAGGACGATCCCGTCGGGGTCGTCGGGGAGGCCGTCCGCGTGCCAGACGCGCTCGGCGTCGACGCCGAGGTGGTCCAGCGCGCGGACCGCGTCGCGGTCACAGTTGGAGCCGCCGAACTGGACGACGGCGACCGTCACGCCGCCCACCTCGCCTGGGCGGCCGTGACCGTCGGGTCGGCGCGGGTCGCGCCGGTGACGATCGGCGTCGTCTCGACGACGGCGACCGTCATCGCTCCGCGACCGCCACGTCGTAGTCGTGGATCGTGGGGTTCGCGAGCAGCCGCTCGGCCATCTCGTCGGCGCGGTCGGCGGCCTCGTCGGCGTCGGCGGCGTCAAGGTCGACCTCGAACCGGTCGGCCGAGCGGAGGTCCGACAGCTCGAACCCGAGCCGTTCGAGCGCCTGTTGGGTCGTCTCGGCCTCCGGGTCGAGGACGCCCCGCTTCAGCCGGACCGTCACCGTCGCCGTGTATGCTGTCATGGTCGTTGCTGCGGAGTCGTGTGTAAAAACCGTTTTGGAACGCCGTTTATACGCACATTTGTGGATACATACCGGTCTTTCGTGCGGGAAGCAGAAACGGCGCGGAACGAAAGGGGCAAACCCCTCCGCCTTCTCCACCGGGTGTATGCAGCCGCTCGAACCCGCGGAGGTGATCGTCGCATGACCCGCGAACTGACCGAGATCACGGTCGTCGGAGGAGACAAGACCGGACTCATCGCGCGGGTCACCTCCCTGCTGTTCGAGCGGGGAATCAACATCGAGGACCTCGACCAGGCGGTCCGCGAGGGCGTCTTCCGGATGACGACTCGCGTCGACACCGCCGAGATGGAGACCTCGCGCGGCGAGCTCCGGCGCGCGCTCGCCGAGCTCGGCCGCGAGCTCGACGTCGACATCCAAGTCCGGTTCCCGAGCGACCGCGACGCGCGCCGCGTCGCGCTGCTCGTCACGAAGGAGACGCACGCCCCCGAGGCTCTGTTAGAGGCGGAGGAGCGCGGCGAACTCGCGGACGACGGCGAGGCTGAGATCCCGGTGGTCATCGGCAACCGCGGCGACCTGCGGTCGCTCGCGGAGCGCTACGACAAGCCGTTCTACGACGTGGGCGACGGCAACGGCAACACCGACGAGGGCCGGCTCCTCGACCTGCTCGCCGAGTACGACGTGGACCTCATCGCGCTGGCGCGCTACATGCGCATCCTCTCGCCGGAGGTCGTCTTCCGGTACGAGGGCCGGATTATCAACGTCCACCCCTCGCTGCTCCCGGCGTTCCCCGGTGCCGAGGCGTACCGACAGGCGAAGGACGCGGGCGTCCGAATCGCTGGCGTCACCGCCCACTACGTCACGACGGACCTCGATCAGGGCCCGGTGATCGCCCAGCGCGCCTTCGACGTGCCGCCGGGGGCCGAGGTCGACGAGATCAAGCGGCGCGGGCAGCCACTCGAGGCCGAGGTCCTGCTCGATGCTGTCCGGCTCCACCTCGCGGACGCCATCGCGGTTCACCGCGGCACCGTCCACGTCCGCGAAGACGTCGATGTCGACGCCCAACTCGGGCTGAGCGACGCCGCGGTGAACGCGAACCCGGACGAGCCGGTCGACGGCGAACCGCTCGGCCGATCGCCGCCGTCACCGTCTGACGACTGAGCGACCGCGACCGAGCCGGACCGGCGGGTCGGCCCGATCGGCGCCGTCCGAACGGTCCGCAGGGCAGTTTTAACTAAGCGCGTGCGCAACTGAGTCCAATGCCCGAGTGTCGCGCGCTGACGGCGTTTCTCGCGGACACCGCCGGGGTCGTCCGCAGCGACGAGCGCATGATTCTGCTTTTCCTGCTGCTGCTGTCGATCGCGGCGCTGGCCGTGTTCCTCCACTACACGACGCTCGTGCTCGAGGGGCTCCCGGAGCCGATTCCGACCGAGCCGATCGGCCCATAGTTCGTCCCCCGACAAGGATAGACCGGGCCGGACTCCTCCGTCGATCGAGGGCGTCAGTCGAGGCGGACCAGCAGGTCCCGGTTCGCGGCCTCGTAGCGGAGCCGCCCGTCCTTGAGCGCCGCTCGCCGCCGCTCCGCCCAGTCGCTCGCGTCGTATCCGGTCTCTCCGACCGCCTCTTCGACCGTATCGAGCAGGTGCGCGAGGACCGTCCGCTCGCCGGACTCGTAGGGGGGCTCGATCCGCCACGGAGACGGGCCCTCCGCGATCACGGTCGCCTCCCGAGCCAAGGCCGCCGCGCCGTCCGGGCCCCCGGCCCTGAACTCCCGCATGTGTCGGTGGTAGCGGTCGAGGACGGCGTCGTCGTCGGGGTCCGCTGGCGCGAAGCGCGTCTCGCCGTCGTAGGTTATCGGCGCGTACGCGACGGGGGCCACGTCCGCGAGGGCGGCGACCGCGGGCGCCGCGTCGACCACGTCGAAGAACGCGCAGCCGACGACGGCGTCGAACCGGTCTCCCGCGGCCACCGCCTTGCTCACAGCGTCGAAGGCGTCGGCGACGCGGTACTCGACGGCCACGTCGCCCACCGCCTCCCCGACCCGGGCCTCGCCCGCGGCGAGCGCGGCCTCGTGGGCGTCGACCGCCACCCACCGGCCCCCCTCGGTCACGCCCCAGTCGACGAGGCGCTCGACCATCGTCGCCGTCCCGGCGCCGACTTCGAGTATCTCCGGCTCCGGCGGGAGTTCGGCGGCGAACCGATCGAGGACCTCGCGGTTCAGAGAGCGGTCGTCGAGCGCCCGCTTCGCGTCGAGGTACGTCGCGTGGTCGGTCACGCGGCGTCACCCCGCGGCCTCTCGCTACCGGTCGCCGCCAGGAAGTCGACGACGCGGTCGAGCGTCTCGGGCCACCCCGGGCGCGCCTCGTAGTCGCGGCGCGCGGCGATCCCCATCTCCGCCAGCCGGTCGCGGTCGTCGAGGTCCCGGAGCGCCCGGGACACGGCGCGGGGGTCGCCAGGCGGAACGAGGACCCCGGAGTCGCCGTCGCGGACGAACTCGCTCGCCCCGCCCGCGGTCGTCGCCAGCGGAACGCAGCCGAACCCCATCGCTTCCAGGTACACCATTCCGAACGGCTCGTACTGCGAGGGCACCGCGAGGACGTGGCTCTCGCGCAGCCGCGCCGCGACGGTCGCGTCGTCGAGTCGGCCGGCGAACCGGACCCGGTCGCCGATCCCGGCCTCGGCGGTCATGCCCTCCACGCGCTCGACGTGCTCGGGCGCGATCGTCCGATCGCCGACGACGGTCAGCCGCCAGTCGACCGCGGCGCGGTCGAGCCGGGCGACTCCCTCGACGAGCGTATCGAGCCCCTTCCGCGGGACGACGTTGCCGAGGAACGTCACCTCCAGCGGGCCGGATCGCGCTCGCTCGCGGATCTCCGAGGCGGAGACCACCGGTTCGAAGCGGTCGCCGGCCGGCGGCGCGACCACGCTGCGCGCCGGCCCGCCGAGCCCGGCCGCGTCCCGGCGGGTCGTCTCGGCGTTGTACACCGCGGCGTCGACCCCGCGGAGGAATCGGCGCTCGATCGCCGCGACCCCGCGCCGACCGAGTTCGGCGCGGACCCGCTCACCGGCTCCCGTCCCGCTCGATCGCACCCCTTCAGCCGCCCGCGCACGCCACGCGATCATGTGGACGAGCGCGACCGACGGCGCGTCGAGCCGTCGGTTGGCGCACAGCACGGAGGGGTGCGCCAGCCCGTCCTCAACGACGACGTCGAACTCCGAGAGCCGGTCGGCGAGCCGGCGGGCGCGGAGGTTCGGCGCGAGTCGCTCCCGGTACGAGCCCCGCGGGAGCGAGACGACCTCGACCGCGTGCCCGCGCTCGCGGAGCCGGTCGCGGAGCCGCCGGTCGTAGTAGAACCCGCCGGACTCGGACTCGATGTCGCCGGCGAGGACGAGCGTGACGCGCATCGGACGGTCACCGCAGGTCGCCGGTGAACGAGACGCTCGCCACGTCGTCCTCGCGGACGGTCACCGTCAGCTCCGTCGCGGCCGGGGCGTCGACGGTCGCGAGCGCGTCGAACAGCGCCCGGGCCAGACGCTCGGCGCTCGGGTTGCCCTCTAGGTGGTCGTTGAGCGTCTCGTCGCGGTAGCGCTCCGCGGCGTCGCTCAGGGCGTCGAGCGCGAGGTCGATATCGAGCAGGTAGCCGTACTCGCCCAGTTCCGGGCCGCGGAACGTCGCCTCCGCGGTGAACACGTGAGAGTGAAGCGCCGCCTCGTCGGCTGGCGGGTTGGGGACGGTGAGGTAGTGCTGTGCGACGAACGACTCGGTGACGGTCAGTTCGTACATGGGTAAGTGAAGAGGAGTTGGAGGGTCGGCTCAGTCTCGTCGGCGAGCCGGCGGTACGCGCTCGCCGCCCGGCCGACCGGGACGTGGTCGGTGACGAGGCGGTCCGTCACGTCGAGTTCGTCGTCGAGTCGGCGGAGCTCGCGCCAGGCGGTCTCGCGGCGGCGGTCGCGGTCCCAGCGCCCGCGGAGCTCCGGCGCGATGGTGGTGACCTGACTGCTGCGGACGGTGACGCGCCCGCGGTGGAAGTGGTCGCCGAAGCCGAGGTCGGCGCGCTTGGTCCCGTACCACGATCCGACGAGGACCCGGCCGTCGAACCGCGTCGTCTCGACGGCCGTTTCGAGCGTCTCGGGCCGGCCCGACACCTCGACCGCGAGGTCGACGCCGCCCGTGTGCTCGCGCACGGCGTCGACGACGCCCCCCCGCCCGCCGTATCGGCTCGGGTCGACGACGGCGTCGGCGCCGAACTCGGCCGCGAGCGACCGGCGGCGGTCCTTCGGCTCGACCGCGACGACGGTCTCGGCGCCGCTCCGCGCGAGCAGCGCGGTCGTGAGCAGCCCCACGACGCCCTCGCCGAACACCGCGACGCGCTCGCCGATCCGGGGAGCGGCGTCGAGCGTCAGCGTGACCGCGGTCTCGGCGTTCGCGAACAGCGTCGCCGTCTCCGGGTCGATCCCGTCGGGGACCGGACGCAGGGCGTCCGGGGCGACGGCGAACCGGGTCTCGTGGGGGTTGAACGCGAAGACGGTGCGACCGCGCCACGCGGGGTCGACCGCGTCGCCGACCGCGGTCACGCTCCCGACGACCGCGTAGCCGTAACGGAGCGGGTACGAGAGGTCGCCGTCGAGCGCGGGCAGCTCCTCGTCCGCGACCGTCTCCGGGTCGAGTTCGCCGCGGTACGCGAGCAGCTCCGATCCGGCGCTCACCGCGGAGACGGTGGCGTCGACGACCACTTCGTCGGGACCGGGGACGGGCGCCTCCGTCGGGACGACCTCGACGCGCTCCGGACCGACGAACTCTACGGCCCGTCCGGCGTCGCCGTCGCTCACGCGGACTCACCCGTCCGCGGTCGACGACTGAGACGATGTGGCATTGGCGATTACACGGACCGATCCGTCATAAACCCACGGCGGCGACGGTCGGCGCCCCCTCGTCGGCCGTCGATTCGGGGGCGGGAGTAGACATAAGCCGACCGAGTCCGTGGGTCGCACATTCATGACACGCACCGACACCGGCGTCGACGTCGAATCGTTGACCCCCCTCCACTGGATCGGAATCCTCGCCGCGACCGTGTCCGGGATCGTCCACGTCGCGCTCGGCTTCCTGGTCGGGGGGGCGTTGGGGATCTCGTTCTTCTTCGCGACCCTGGGCTTCGGCGCGGGCGTGACGGCGATCGTCTCGGGGTACCGCCGCCGGCTGGTGTACGCGCTCGGAATCCCGTTCACCGCCGGACAGATCGTCCTGTGGTACGTCATCAACTTCCTCTTCGGGACGTACTCGTTCCCGGCCGACGTCGGCGTCTACGGCGCCGTCGACAAGGTCGCGCAGGTCGCGCTGATCGCCGTCCTCGCGGTCCTGTTGTCCCGAGAGTCCTGAGGCTCTCCGCGCGCAGACGGCGGGAGCGTTTCGGTCACTCGCGGTTCGCGGTCGGCGGGTCGTCGCGGCCGAGCCGTCCCGTCGCGGCCGCCCAATCGCGGGCGAAACTCGCCAGCAGCGCCGCGAGCGCGACGCCCGCGAACGCGGCGAGCGGGGAGGCCACCCGAGCGCCCCCGACGCCCGGCACGAGCGCGACCGCGACGGCGGCGAACTGCGCGGTGCCGACGAACGGGCGGACCCGGCTCGGCGGGAGCTCGTACACCGGCGCGCCGGTCCGCCGCCGCCACCACAATGACCCTGCGTAGGCGTACCAGACGCCGCCGGCGAGGAGGTACCACGCCGGGAGCGCCCCGAGCGCGACGGCGACCGCGGCCCCGACGAGGACGGCCAGCGCGTCGGTCGCGCCGTCGAGGCGAGCGCCGAGGATCGTCTCCCGGGTCCGGCGGGCGACCGCCCCGTCGACCGCGTCGAGGCTGACCGCGCCCGCGAACAGCGCGGCGGGGATCCACGGGTGCGGCGGGGCGGCCGCCAGCGCGCCGGCGAGGACCGACGCGAGCCAGCCGCGGAACAGCGTGATCGCGTTCGCCGGGCCGAGCCGCGGGTGCGGCCCGTCGACGCCGGGTCGGTGGTTCGCACCGAGGTGGGTCCACGCGTACGCCGCCAGGTACGCGCCCGGTCCGGCCGCGGCGAGGACCCACGCGGTCCCGAACGTGCGCCACAGCGCGGCGAGCCCGAGCGCGCCGAGCGTCACCGCGCCGGCGAACCGGAGCCGGAGCCGGGAGCGCGGCGACGCCGTCGACGGCGCGGGCTCCGCCATCTCAGTCGCCCTCCCGGTCCCCGGGCGGTTCGGCGTCGCGGTCGGCGCTCCGCGGCCCGTCGCCGATTTCCTCCATGACGCGGGCGTGGAACTCCCGCAGGACCGCGGACTCGTCGTCAGCGATGACCGTGTCGGAGTCGACGAGCGTCGCCAGCCCGAACGCGAGCGGGCTCGGCGAGTCGACGACGCGGTGTTCGACCGCGAGGTTGCCGCCCGCGATCCGGCCGACGGCCTCACGGATCCCCCCCACGTCGAGGCGGTCCTCCAGCAGTTCGCGGTACGTCTCCTCCAACACGGCGAACTCCTCCAGATCGGCCGCGAACGACAGCAACATTTCGGCGGAGACCTGCTGTTCGGCCGCCGACTTCTCGTACCCCTTGTACCGCTTCAGGATGAGCAGCGCGCGCCCGGCGTTGATCCGGAAGTAGCGCTGGAGCAGGTCGGTCCCCTGAACGGCCTCGCGGAGGTCCTCCCGGACCGTCTCCGGGTCGAGGTCGGCGAGGATACCGGCCACGTCGACCTTGCGGTTGAGCGGGAGCGCGAGGCTGAACCCGCGATCCGCGACCGCGACCGCGACGTTGGCGTCGGTCCGGTTCGCCACCGCCGCCGCGACGAGCCGCGAGAGGCCGTCGTTGAACCGGCGCCCGTACGTCGAGTGGACGTAGAAGCGGCGCTTGTACTCGCTCCGGTCGAGCTCCTCCTCGACGACGAGGCGGTCGGGCGTTGAGACGGCCTCGGCGCCGGCGTACCGGACCTGCTCGTCGTACATCCGGGCGAGCGCGCGGACGGCGTTCCCGTCGAGGGGGAACTCGCGGAGCCACGCTCGGACCGCGGCGGGGCCGGCGCTCGGGTCATCGCCGGCCAGCCGGTCGAGGAGTTCGGCCTGGAACGCCAACACCTCGCGGGCGAGGTCCGCCGAGAGGGGAAGGCGCTCGGCGAACCACGAGGGGACGGTCGGGCGCTCGCTCGTCCGGTCGGCGTACACCTTCGAGCCGCGGCGGTAGCGGAACGCGAACCGCTCGCCGCCAAGCGCGAACACGTCGCCGGACTCCAGCGTGTCGAGATACGACTCGTCGAGCGTGCCGACCCACTCGTCGTCGCGCGTGAACACGTCGCAGGTGAACGAGTCGGGGATCGTCCCTACGTTCGTCATGTAGATGACCCGCGCGAGCCGCCCGCGCTTCCCGACGAGCGTCTCGCCGACCGGGTACTCGGGGTAGTGGTGCTCGCCGTCGGGCGGGTCGTTGCCGTCGCGCCACACCTTCGGGTAGACGTTCTTCTCCTCCAGTCCGTCGTAGTCGCCGGTGAGGTACCGGAACAGCCGCTCGTACGCCTCGTCGTCGAAGCCGCGGTACGGGTGCGCGCGGCGCAGCACCTCCCGGACCTCGCGGTCGGGGCGGATCCGGTTGATGGCCATTCCGTACACGTGCTGGGCGGCAACGTCGTAGGCGCCCTCGGGCGGGAACACCCGGTCCACGAACCCCTCCTCGGCGCGCGCGAGCAGCGTCGCGCACTCGATCAACTCGTCCCGGTCGAGGGCGAACACCCGTCCCTCGACGGTCTCGCCCGGGCTGTGGCCCGCCCGGCCGACGCGCTGGAGCAGCGCCGCGACCGACTTCGGCGAGCCGACCTGAACCACGAGGTCGAGGTGCGGCATGTCGATGCCGAGCTCGAGGCTCGTCGAGGTGGTGACCACGTCGAGATCGCCCGACTTCAGCCCCTCCTCGACCCGCGTTCGCTGCGTCTCGCCGAGGCTCCCGTGGTGGACGCCCGAGTCCGACTCGTCGTAGTCGAACCGCTGGCGGAGCTCCTGAAGGGTTCGCTCGGCGCCAGACCGTGAGTTCGTGAACACGAGCGTGTTCTTGTGGGCCTCGACGAGGTCGTGAAGCGACTCGTAGAAGCGGTCGGTCACCGCCGACCGCGGCGTGTGGATGAGGTCGGCCGCCGGCGTCCGGAGTTCGAGGTCGAACTCGCGGGCGAACCGCGCGTCGACCACCTCGCAGGGGCGCGTCTCGAACCCCTCGAACTCGCCGACAGCGCCCGCGGCGCGCTCGCGCCCCACGAGGAACGAGGCGATCCCGTCGAGCGGCTCGACCGTCGCCGAGCAGCCGATCCGGGTGATGTCGCCGGGCGCGTGCGGCGCCGGGCCGCCGGCCGATTCCCCTGCGTCCGAACCCTCGTTGCGCGCCAGTTCCGTCAGTCGCTCCAGCGACACCGCGAGGTGGGTACCGCGCTTGTTCGCCGCCAGCGAGTGGATCTCGTCGACGATCACGTACTCGACGGTCCGGAGCTTCTCCTTGAACTTCGGCGAGTTGAGCAGGATCGCCAGCGTCTCCGGCGTGGTGTTGAGGACGTGCGGCGTCTCCGAGAGCATCGCCTGTCGGTCCGCCTTCGAGGTGTCGCCGTGGCGGATCGCCTGCCTGACGCCGGGGTCGTAGGCGCCGTCCGAGGCCGCCCCGTCGTCGCCGTCGCGGGTCGCGCTCTCCGCCTCCGCGGCGGCGACCGCCTCGCCGATCCCCGCCAGCGGGGTTTCGAGGTTGCGCTCGATGTCGTTCGCGAGCGACTTCAGCGGCGAGACGTAGAGGCAGTAGACGGAGTTCTCGAGTTCGCCGTCGCGGTCGCGGGCGAAGAGGTCGTCGAGGACCGCGAGGAAGGAGGCGAGCGTCTTCCCGCTGCCGGTCGGGGCGGCGACGAGGCAGTTCCGGCCGTCGTCGACGTGGGGGATCGCCTCGCGCTGCGGCGGCGTGAAGAAGCCGCCGTTCTCGCCGACGTACCCGCCGAAACGTTCGACCCACCAGCGACGGACCGGCGGCGAGAGCCGGGCGAGCACGTCGGCGTCCGCGATCGGGACCGACTCCGGGTCGAAGTCGGGGTCGGCGATCGCGCCGCGCTCGACCGCGTCGCGGAGGAGCGCCCGCGCGGCGGCCTCGTCGCCGCGGTCCGTGGTTTCGCTCACGGCGATCACGAGGGCTCCGGACGGGAAATCGGTTGCGTCGAACCGCATCGCCCGCCCGGCGGCGAGACGGCCCGCCCGGCCGGTCCGGCGGGCGTTCCCGCAACCGACCCGTTTATCCGACGGCCTTCCGTGGCGCAACACGCATGAGCGGCACCTCGCCGGAGCCCGACAGACGGATCGACCGGAACCTGTTCGTCACCGTCTCCGGCCCGCCGGGCTGCGGGGCGACGACGCTCGTCGAGGGGATCGCCGACGCGCTCGACTGCGGCTACGTCTCCGGGGGCGAGCTGTTCCGCGAAATCGCGGCCGAGCGGGACATGAGCCTCTCGCAGCTCATCGCCGAGACCGGCGAGTCCGAGGAGATCGACCGGGCGCTCGACCAGCGGCTCCGTCGCATCGCCGAGAAGTGGGGAACCGCGAACAAGGCGTTCGTGCTGGAGTCGCGGCTGGCGGGCTGGCTCGCCGGCAACCGCGCCGACATCCGGATCTGGCTCGACGCGCCCGACGAGGTCCGCGCGGACCGCACGGCCGACCGTGAGGAGATGACCTCGGAGATGCAGGTCCGGGAGGTAATCGAGGAGCAGCGGTACAAGTCCTACTACGGGATCGATCTGTCCGACCGCTCTATCTACGACCTCGCGATCAACACGGGGCGGTGGGACGCCGAGGCGACGCTCGACGTCGCGCTCACCGGGATCGAGCGCTACGACGTCGACGCCGACGAGGGCGCGTTCGACACGCCCGACTTCGAGATCTGAGCCGGCCGGTCGGCCGGGCTGCCGTCGCGGTCAGAACTGGAAGACCGCGCTGAACTGGTTCACGTGCCAGGGGCCTGGGTAGACGCCCCACACCTGGTCGTCGTAGTGGAACGCGCCGACGAAGTGGATCTCGTCCTCCTCTCGCAGGTCGTTCGCGATCTCGCTGAGTCGGTCCGCGCTCTGCTCGTAGTCGTTGGCCTCGCCGACGAACGGGTATCCCGGCTCGTTGAACCCGGGGATCCCGGTCAGGTCGCCGCCCTCGTTGAAGACGCGAATCCCGCCGTCGCCGTTCTCGTCGACCGTGAAGTCGTTCTCCGAGTCGCCGTCGCCGCCGAACTTCTGGCCGAGGTTGTGGAAGCCGACCAGCCCGTTCCCGGCGGGCGTCACGAACGGGTCGCTCGGGCCGAGGTCGCTGTCGTCCGCGAGCGCGGCGAACTTGACGACCCAGATCGTGTACTGACCGTTCGGCAGCGCGTTCTCGACGTTGATGTTGACGCGCGTTCCGGTCGCGCCGCCGTTCCCGTTGTCCGGCTTCACGCCGCCGACGGTCGCCGTTCCGCCGACCGCGCCGTATTCGCCCCACGTCACCGGGGCCCACGAGCCGTCGTACCCCTCCTCGCGGTCGTACCCCGCCGGCGGTCGGACGACCTGATGCTTCCCGTCGTTCAGCGAGCGACCGAGCGTCGAGTCGTACTCCTCGCTCTCCTCGATGACCTCGTCGAGCGGGATCGAGACCGGCGCCGGATCGAACAGTTCAACGTCCGGGTCGAACGGCGGGACCTCCCCGGCTGCGTTCGTGATGAAGTTCGGGTTCGGTAAGACGTTGATCTCCGCGCTGGCACCGTTGCCGCCCCCGCCGTTTCCGTTCCCGGCGTTTCCGTTACCCTTCCTCTGCTTCGCGCTCGTGGTCGTGCTCGACAACCCGGCGAACCCGGCAACTCCGAGGAAGCCGAGCGCCCCCCGACGCGACATCGCAGTCATCGGTCCGTCCGTCTCCGCTCCCGTTCGCTTCTCACCGTTCATATCGAATCACCAACGACAGTTGTAACGGCCCGGGCGCGGCGGTATTAGAGCTGACTCGGTCGTGTATCTATAATGAACGATAACAAAGAATTCTTATACGCGATACGCCGGTCTCACGCGCTGACGCCGGGGTGCCGTTACCGAGAGATTCCCTCGACGCGCCGGAGCTCGCTCCGCACGTCGCTCGGCGTCGCGTACGGCCCGCCGCTCACCCGGTGGTCCGGCAGCAGGACCGGGATCGGGTTGTCGGCGAGCGCTCCCGTCACGACCTCCAGGTCGTCCGGATCGTCGGGGTCGAACCCGCCGAGCCGCGCGAGTCGGCTCACGGAGACCTCCTCGCCGTACGGGACGCTCCGGAGCGCCTCCAGCGCCTCGCGCCGGTCCGTCGGGACCGTGAGGCCGAGCGCGACCTCGGCGAACTCGTCGCGCTCGCCGCCGAGGTACGCGTCGATCCTGTCTAACAGGTCGTGGTCGCCGTCGGCGTCGCCGGGGTGCTCGGCGGGGAACGACACCGAGATGACGCGACCGCCGGCGAACCCGATCTGGACGGTCCGACCGATCTCGTCGAACTGCCGGGCGAAGACGCCGGACGTACCGGACAGGCTCATACCCTTCGTTGGAAGGGTGAATCACTTAAGTCATCGGCACGGGAACGTGTTCGGCTTCTCTGTGAGAAGCTACGGCGTCCCGGCCGCCCCCGCAAGCCTTATGAACAGATACGTACATTAGTGTATAGTAATGGACGATCCAGACGAGCTGGCGCCGGCGGTCAGGTCGATCCTGTCCGGCGCCCGGGAGCGGGCGAGCGCGGCCCGGGGAGCCGACGGGGACATCTCGGTCTCGCCGCGCGACCTCTCGGCCGCGTTCGAACGGGCCGACGCCGAGGACCGCGTCCCGCTTATCGCCGAGGTGAAGCCCACGAGCCCGACGACCGAGGGAAGCCGCGAGGACGACCCCGTCGCGCTCGCGGAGGGGATGGTCGCCGGCGGGGCGGCCGCGCTGAGCGTGCTCACCGAGCCGGGGCACTTCGGCGGGAGCGTCGACACCCTCGAGCGCGTGCGCGACGCGGTGGACGTACCGGTCCTCCGGAAGGACTTCGTCGTCGACGAGGCGCAGCTCGACGCCGTCGAGAGCGACGTGGTCCTGCTCATCGCCCGCTTCGTCGGCGACGACCTCCCGAGACTGCTCGAGGCCGCCCGAGACCGGGGATTCCAGGTCCTCGTCGAGGTCCACGACCGGGAGGAGCTGGAGCGCGCGCTCGACGCGGGCGCGACGACGATCGGCGTGAACAACCGCGACCTCGCGGAGCTAGTCGTCGACCTCGGAACCTTCGAGTCCGTGGCGCCCCACGTCCCGGACGAGGTCACGCTGATCGCCGAGAGCGGCATCGGATCGCCCGCCGACGTCCGCCGGATGCGGGCCGCGGGCGCCGACGCGCTGCTCGTCGGAAGCGCGATCATGGACGGCGACGTGGCGGCGAACACCCGCGAACTGGTGCGGACGGAGGCCGGCGGCGACGAGGCGACCGCGGACGGCGATGACGCGGCGGCCGCGGACGACGACGCGACGGAGACAACGGAGACACCCACATGAGCGAGACCGACACGCGGACGACGGAAGCAACGGACGGCGCGGTGCCCTCGCGGCGACCGGGCCGCGAGCGCGGGCGCGACGACGGGAAGTTCGGCCGGTACGGCGGCCAGTACGTCCCGGAAGCGCTGATGCCCGCCATCGAGGAGCTGGCCGACGCGTACGAGCGCTACGTCCTGAACAACGAGGACGGGTTCATGGACGAGTTCCGCGAGCGGCTCGCGGCGTTCGGCGGGCGGCCGACGCCGCTCCAGCGCGCCGACCGGCTCTCGGAGCGCTACGACACGGAGGTGTTCCTCAAGCGCGAGGACCTCCTCCACGGCGGCGCCCACAAGCTGAACAACGCGCTCGGGCAGGTCCTCTTGGCGAAGTACATGGGCAAAGAGCGCATCATCGCGGAGACGGGCGCCGGCCAGCACGGCACCGCGACGGCCATGGCGGCCGCGCACCTGGACATGCCCTGTACGATCTACATGGGCGAGCGCGACATCAACCGCCAGCGCCCCAACGTGTTCCGGATGAAGCTCAACGGGTCGGAGGTCAAGCCCGTCACCACCGGGCGCGGCACCCTCAAGGAGGCCATCTCCGAGACGATGCGCGACTGGGCGGAGACCGTTGAGGACACCCACTACGTGATCGGGTCGATCGTCGGCCCGCACCCGTTCCCGGTCATGGTCCGCGACTTCCAGGCGGTCATCTCCGAGGAGGCGCGCGAGCAAGCGATCGAAAAGACGGGCGGGCTCCCGACCGACGTGGTCGCCTGCGCGGGCGGCGGGTCGAACACGATGGGCACGTTCGCCGACTTCGTCGACGACGAGTCCGTCGCCCTCCACGCGGTCGAGGCGGGCGGCTCCACCCTCGAAGTCGACGAGGAGGAGGGCGTCGCGCCGAACTCCGCGTCGCTGTACGCGGGCGACGAGGGCGTCCTCCACGGGGCGCGGACGAAGCTGCTCCAGGACTCGGACGGGCAGATCATGGAGAGCCACTCCGTCTCCTCCGGGCTCGACTACGCCGGCGTCGGTCCGGAGCTCGCGTACCTCGTCGACGAGGGCCGCGTCGACCCGGTCGCGGTCGACGACGACGCCGCCTTGGAGGGGTTCCACCGGCTCTCGAACACAGAGGGGATCATCCCGGCGCTGGAGACGGCGCACGCGTTCGGCTACCTCGAGGAGCACCACGAGGACCTCGGCGAGCGCGTGATCGTGAACGTCTCGGGGCGCGGCGACAAGGACCTCGACGCCGCCATCGAGGAGACCGACCAGCGGGACGTGCCGAACGCGCCGGACATGTCGATGTTCACGGAGGGAATCTGAATGGGGGAGCCCGCCAACTCCTCGGCGATCGCCGCGGCGTTCGCGGACGGCCCGGCCTACGTCCCGTACCTCGTCGTCGGCGATCCAGACTACGAGTCGTCGAAGGCGTACGTCGAGGCGCTCGACCGCGGCGGCGCGGACGTGATCGAGCTCGGCCTCCCCTTCTCCGAGCCGATCGCGGAGGGGTCGACGATACAGGAGGCGCTCGTCCGCTCGCTCGACGCGGGGATGACGCCGGAGCGGTTCTTCGCGTTCGCGGAGGACCTCGACGTGGACGCCGCGTTAGTCTGTATGACGTACTACAATCTCATTTACCAGTACGGTGAGGGCGAGGGACCGCGGCCCTTCGTCGAGCGCGCCGCCGCGGCCGAGATTCAGGGCCTCGTCGTCCCCGACCTGCCGGCCGAGGAGGCGGACCCGTTGCGCGAGGCCTGCGACGAGTTCGGGCTCGACCTCGTCTTCATCGTCGCGCCGACGACGCGCGCGGACCGCCTCGACCGGCTCATGGAGCGCGTCTCGGGCTACGTGTACGTCCAGGCCCGGCTCGGGACGACCGGCGCCCGAGACGACGTCTCAGACCAGACCACGGCGAGCCTCGACCGGCTCCGCGAGTACGACGTGCCGAAGGCGGTCGGGTTCGGCATCTCGTCCGGCGAGCACGCCGAGCGGATCGTCGCTGGCGGCGCCGACGGGATCATCGTCGGCTCCGCGCTGGTCGACATCGTCGCCGAGGGCGTCGCGGAGGACCTCCCGACCGCGGCGGTCGCCGACCGGCTGGAGGCGCTCTCCCGCGAACTGACCGAGGGCGCGGAGCGCGGCCGCCGCTCGCGGGCCGAGGCGACAGAGTCGGTCTGATCCTGGCGCCTCGGAGCCAATACGTCCCCGAACGAAACCCACTTACCTACGATTGCCACACTCTCACACAACGACCCACCCCACTATGACAGCAGGACTCTCGGCACGACTCGACCGCATCTCCACGAACGACCGCTACCTGATCGTCCCGATGGACCACGGGATCACGATGGGCGCCGTCGAGGGGCTCGTCGACATCGAGTCGACGATCGACGGCGTCACCAGCGGCGGGGCGGACGCGGTGCTCACCCAGCGCGGGATCGCGGAGCGCGTCCACCCGAACAAGAACGACGCGGGGTACATCGTCCACCTCAACGGCTCGACGACGATCGGCCCCGACGAGAGCGACAAGCGCGTCACCGGCACGGCGGCGGACGCGGTCCGGGCCGGCGCCGACGCCGTCTCCTTCCACATCAACGTCGGCTCGGAGTACGAGCCGAACCAGATCGAGGACCTCGCGGAGCTGACCGCCGACGCGGAGCGGCTGGGGCTCCCCGTCCTCGCGATGGCGTACGCCCGGGGCCCGGGCGTCGACGAGTCCGACCCGGAGGCCCTCGGACACGCCGTCAGGCTCGCCGAGGAGCTCGGCGCCGACGTGGTGAAGACCGGGTATTCGGGCGACGGCGACTCGTTCGCCCGCGTGACGGAGTCGACGCGGCTCCCCGTCGTCATCGCCGGCGGCTCGAAGGGCACCGACCGGGAGACGGTCGAGATGGTACGCGGCGCGATGGACGGCGCCGCCGCCGGGGTGTCGATGGGGCGGTCGATCTTCCAGCACGACGACCCGGAGGGGATCGCGAGAGCGGTGTCGGCGGTCGTCCACGACGACGCCGGCGTCGACGAGGCGCTGCGGGCGGGCGGGTTCGTCGAGGCCTGAGGGCGGGCCGAGCGCCCGCGGTCGACCGTGCGAGATC
>NZ_NEDJ01000072.1 GCF_002114285.1 Halorubrum ezzemoulense DSM 17463 | reverse complement strand
GCCCCCCACCCCGTCCACCAGTACTATCATTCGTCAAGTAGATGTATCTAGTACCGACACACCACCAATAGAGGTTAGTGTCCCAAATTGGTGGAACCGCAGCCTAACACTGGAGGGCCAACAGCATTAGTTATTGCTGATCTGGTAGATTATAAGTCCGACGAGCGGAATCACAGTGAACAGAAATACGAAGACACCCGCTGCTGCGCCGCCTTCAAACTGAGCAGCTATCACCAACGCAATCAGTGAGACGACTCCGAACAGAGTCATCGACACAAGCGACATACGGGGTGCTGTACTGTCTAACCGCAGCAGTTCGATACTAACTTCCACCATGGTGTCTGGCTCGTCTGTATTCGCATTCCAATTGACACCAGCGTCACTGTCAGCGGTACTCACGTCGACAGGAGAGTCCGTGATTGGGGTCGTATCTTCGAGTCGTGGTAGCTTGGTCGGTCTGTCACCGCGGTCAACAAGTACCGTCGAGGTGTCTAACCACCTGTCGACGGCGTCACGTTCGATTCGGACCTCATGATCAGCTAGCGATTCGTACCGCCAAAGAGGGGTTTGAAACAGGGTATCAGTCGCAACAATGGTGTCCGAATCTAGCCCGTATTCAACACCGGCGTACCGGATCCAGTAGTCAAGATGGATGAGACTAAGCGGGACGCCGGTCCCGAGAAGCATGATGCCACCCGCTATTTGGGTAGCACCATCAAATGCAGCAAGTGATGCGGCGAGAAAGGCGAGTGGTGTCAGCAACCATAGTCCAGGGTGTGTCCGGAAATGTGAGGCCGTAGGCAGTAGCCGTCCCGACAGCGACGGCCGCAAAACTGTGGAATTTCCTGATAGCGTTGTCTCAATTGTCTCACGCTCCGGGGGACTGTATGCGTCTCCACGACCGACAAGTGACCACAATCCCGCACCGAGACGGCCATCGTAGTAGTATTCTGCGAGATCGGTGAGGAGCCTAATTGAGACTACCACTGCGACGAGTGGTCCCGTCGCAACCCGTTCAACCGCACGAGAGGTCTCTCCACCCCCGCCGTTAGAGACAACCAGAGCTGCGGTGAGCAGCGCGATGATGCTCGCGAGGAGTACTGTTGCGCCTTCCGTGACGACACTCTGAAGAGCGGTTGCGACGTTGTGATCTTGGTAATCACCATCTCGAAAGTACGTAGTGGCTGTTCGCCATCCTGCTGCGATGAAAATTCCAAACGCACCAGCGATAAGCCACGACGAGATGTTGGCATCCGGATTCACATTTGCTACGGGGCCGACAACTAATGCCCCGACGAATAGCCACAGTCCGATGAGGATCGGTACCACGAACAAAAGTGTCGGAATCGTCAGTAGTCGGACGTTAGCACCGATCAGCGGGACTGAAATAGAGGTCTTTTTTGTGGCAATCGCCCCCAACAGGATTGGATCCCCATTCCGTTCCATTGGCCGCCCGGCAAACGTCGCTCGAACAACCGCCCAAAAACAGACAACACCGAACTCAAGCCAATATAAGGTCAGCAGTTCTAAAACCGATAGGTTGAACACAACAATCCCGACAACCGGAACCAGATTCGCCACAAGGAGGGCCGATAGTTCGGGATCCGGGAGGCGACTATCCCCCGTATTGTGAGTTGTGGCTGCTGAGCTCATCTACGGATGTGGTGACAAAGCGACCCGCTGCGCGTACCCTGGGCGTGGAACACAGACCCCTCAGGATCAATCACAGTTCTGTCTCGTGACTTTTGAACAGATGCTGTGGGGGGCATTCATGTACCTAACCGGTAGCGGATATAATAGTAGTAAGCCATTGTTGCTCGAGTCAGTGTTGATCACTGAGTACGGATTTATATCGACTGAGAGTACTCCCAATTGAAGTGAGGATGACAAAGGCCCCAACCACGACGAGCAGCCCTCCGAGGATCGGCTCAGATGAATAATAAAGCAGCCAGCCTATCGCAATGTTGGTACTGGCCAGTCCGATCGGATAGAGTGTCTGTTGTAAGTACATGGCTCTCAACGCTATTGTTACTGAGTTGCCACAGGTAGCACTGAAATATCTGTACCGAGGGGGCGACAAGCAGCGTGATTTCCGGAACTAGCTCCTAAATGACCTCTCAATCGTCGAATTGAGTGTTCTGTTCCCGACAACAGCCTGTCGAGGGCTCTTTCGCGCCAGTGCTCACAGATGCTGAGTTCGGGTTGCTCGTAGAACCCGTGCCTCACTGGGATTGAATACTGAAATACGCGCACCATCGTCTTCTGTAGTATCTGTGCGCTGGTTCTCCCTGTAACCAAGAGCTGATAATACAGACCCGACGAGAAGTACCGGTCTAAGCATACAGAGTGACGTGTTCCCTCTGCTGATATCATGGGATCCCCCTGATCACTATGTTACTCCCGTTGATTCGGGTGGTTGAGGATCTAAGCTTTGTGGACTGTCGATCTCTGGCTCTGCCACGAAGCCGTTACTCGTGCCCAAAGGGGATATTAGAATACGAATACATTTTTCAAAATAGAACGACAAAATTCTTGGCCATAATTAGTTTTACCAATGTCGCGTTAAAGACAGGTCGAAATTGGCCGGGGGGCTTCGCTGTCTCCTATATCTCACACCGAGCTTAATCCGACCGGCTAGTGACCGCCTAGCGCGACGGTCCGTGGCGCAATACCTCTACTTTCCGGGTACAAACTCTCCTTTGTGCCCGGAAAGTCCGCCTCTGTGAACGCAAGATTCTCGGCGCTGCTTTACCGGTTGCTACGCTAGGCGGGTGTGTGGACATGACGCCACAACTACGCGAAATCGTACGCACGGAACTGTTACGAAGTATCGTCTGGTTCGGAGCCGGACTCGTCGGCTGGCCGCTAGTGACGATGGAAGTCAGTTGGCTCAACCCGACACCCCTGACGGTCTTCGGACTTCCCGTGATCACCTGGGCCGTGTTGACGGCAAGTGCTATCGGAGTCCGGAGCGTGACCGAATCGGATCTTTGTGTCCAGACGACAGGCGGAATATCCGTGAGCCTCGCCCTCGGGATCATGCTCGGGGGTGTCGCCGCGGTGTATCTCGTCACAAGAGGTGGTTACTCCGCTCAGTGGATCACGCTCAGTTACGTCGCGGTCGCGGCCGTGACTTCCCTCTGGTACTGGTACGTTCACCCGACGGACAGGGGCTCGACAGCGACTACCTGACGCTTCGGGCCAGTCTCAGGGTCTCCGAAGCAGTTTCAATTGCTGAAACAGCACCGCACCGCCCTGTGGCCCCAACAGAGCAAAACATACAATTTGACTCGATAAGATGTTGTGCGTGACTGACTGATAACACATGGCCCTCCCACCTTGGATAACAGAAAAGCTGCCTCAGGACAAGCGGGTAAACACCAAACTCACCCGCCGCCACGTCGTCGAAACGATGTATCGAGCAGATCGGCCGTTCTTTTCGCTCCAGCAAATCCAACAGCAGATCAAGCCAGACGTCTCTAAGGTGACGCTCCGGAACCGGTTAACAGAACTCGAGGAAAACGGAGTCGTCACGACGGAGTCGTTCGCTGATTCACTAACCTTGTATTATCTCAACCACCCTGAGTCGGAGTGGCCGCTATCGCCGGAAGGAAAACAAGCGCTGACAGCCGACAAGACTACTTCGACGCATCCCCTCCGCGAATTCCTTAACCACCCACGCGTCCGTTCAATCTTCCGCGAAGAGCTCTTTCGGAGCATTGGCTGGGTGGCACTCGGGATAGTCGGGTGGCCAATACTGCTCAGTGAGTCTCCACAGTTACCGGTCAATATATGGACCGTGTTCGGGCTCCCAGTCTTGACCTGGGCGACACTTACTGTGGCGATGGTCAGCGTCCGGCTGCTGACAGGGGGCGACATTCAAGTTCAGTCACAGGAGGGATTACATGTCGTCTCACTATGTGGGATTCTATTAGCCGGATTCTGGGTAGCGTTCGCGATTTTTATTTTGAACTGGCCGCCACTGCCGACAGTCGGTGTGTATCTGCTTGCGACAGTTTCCTACTTGATCGTTTATAAACGGGTTGTCCTACCGGAAACTAATCTTCCGGTCACCACGTGATCTCTCGCCGACGCTGCTCGCGCTGGCGACGTACAGTAACTGACTGCCTTCAATATTGGCGACAGACCGTTTGAGACCCAATGTGAACTCTCTTATTCTCCGGTCACAGGCTCACTATCATCTCTGGTGGGCGCCACCGTGGCGCGGATTTCACGGACAAGGCTGAGGACAGATTCCCACTGCTCTCGAGACCCGGGGATTGCGTACTCTTCATTACCCATGTACTCCGCGAGCGTCGTCTGGACGTTCTTCGGGTTATCAACCCGCCGAAACTCTAGGTCGCGTCCTCCGGCGACCTCAACGGACACTTTTCCATAACCGAAAAACGAGCCTGTGACGGACTGAGAAAACGAAGTGTTCTGGATTTTATCGACATGGACACGACGAACGGTTCGTCCGAGGACGCCCCGCTTTGCCCATACTGCTCGGGTTGTCAAGAGATACTGCGTCCGTCGTACCCTGAGTAGCCCCCAACTGAGAACCGCAACGCCGATGGGCACCCCCGCTAACAACCAGAGGTCGACGCTAACAGCGCCGACAAGGGCAAACACAGAGATGGCGGTTCCGACGATTATGTCTGGAAGAGCCGCTGAGAGACGCGGGCGACCCTTCCAGACAACGCGTTCATCGTCGTGTTGATACCACCAGCTGTCACTCATCTGTGTTACTTGTGTCAGTATGGATTGCCTCGTCAGTAGACGGGGCAGTCGAATCGGCCTGGGACCCGCTCTGGTCGTCGGCGACCGCCTGCCGAATGACGCGCAGTTCCGCAAGAATCGAATCAAGAACATCCTCTTTCGTCGAGTCGGACTCGGTCTGCTGTCGGCTGTCAATTTCCCTAGCGATCAGTTCCTGAACTGCTGCTGGGGCAGGGATACTTCGAAACTGAAGTTCGATCCCGGACCCGCCCGCTGTACTAACGTCAACGGAGCCGTATCCAAAGTACGAGCCGAGCGCCGACTGTGAGTACGAGATGTTTTGGACTTTGTCGAACCCAATCTGTTGGACGTCACGTGAGAGTACCCCACGTTTGCTGTAGAGGCCACGATTGGTGACCACGTAGTTCGTATTGGTGTACTGAAGATAGGACGCAGCAACGATCGGGATGCCAATAAGGACGAGTGACAGCGGAATTCCGATGATAAACGCAGGAAGGACGCTGTACTTGTGCGGGGTACTCGACCACTGGATAGACTCGCCGTCTTCAAGCGTGAGCCAGTCGAGATCCAGGTCTGAGGAATCCGTTGAACCGTCTCCCGATATGTCTTGGAGGGCCGTATCAGACATACATTATCCCAGATCACCGACCCTCAAAATAGTGGGGAAATCCACGGTTCGGAACGCAGTGTCGCAAGAGGTAGCTGAACGGGTATCGAGGAGACGGAACACGACGCCAAATGCCCGGCCCCATCGCTGGCGCCGATCGGTCAAAAACCGTCCCAGAAGCCAGTGGAGAGCGCGAGAAGTGATGGGCGATCCCACCAGACTATGCCACGGCGATGGGATATGCTCATCAGTCGGATACTTATCTGAATACCGCCTCCGACCGGCGGCACCCTCAACGGTGTACCCTTTCGAATGGTGAACTACCCTACCCTACTCACTCACGGCTGACGCCGTTCGCTCCTTGAGGGTAGGGCTTCCTGTTTCCATGACGCGCTTTACAGACACAACGGTGTCCACAGGGAGCGCAGTCTCCACAGGCGTTGATTCGGAGTGAACCACTCCTACGTCTTCGAGGCCGCGAGAAAGGACGTTCCACGCCGCATTCGCATCTCTGTCCGCCTCAAACCCACACGCCGGACAGGAGTGTTCACGGACCCACACCGGTTTGTCCGTCTTGACACCACAGGACGCACACTCTTTCGTCGTATCTTTCGGGTCAACCGAGACGAAGTGCGTTCCTTCACGCTCGCACTTGTATTCGAGCATCCGTAGAAACGTCCCCCACGCCGCACCTGCTCGGTTCCGTGAATTACCGGGGAGTTCGACCAGCCCCTTCGCATCCAAGTCCTCAACAGCCACCAAGTCGTACTCGGTGGCGTAGTAGTTCGACAACTTGTGAAGGAAGTCTCGTCGCTTTCGCTTGAGATCGGCGTGTCGCTCGGCTACGATCTGCCGTTGTTTCTCCCAATTCGCAGAGCCGTGTTCCTTCTGCGAAAGGTCACGCTGTCCGCGTTCGAGTCGTTCGCGCTCGTTGCTGAAGTTGGGGCTTTCAATAGCGTACCCATCGGTGTCGTGGGCGTACTTGAGAATCCCCACGTCGATACCAACGACCTTCTCGGGCGTCTCTGGTTTTTCAGGTGTGCTTTCCCCCACATCGATACCGAACGTGGCGTACCACTCGCCCGTGGGTTCTCGTTTGACCGTGACCTGTTTGATGGTCGCATTCTCGGGGATGTCGCGGTGGAGATGGATCGGAATCTCACCGATCTTGCTCAACCACAGGACAGACCGACCACTCGTATTCTTGAGTTTGAAGCCGGACTGGTTGTAGGTGAGCGACTGATACTCCCGAGGAGATTTCCACTTGAGCATCCCCACGGCGCGTCCGTTCTCCTTCTGCGCTTTGAGCATGGAGAGGTTGTCGTAGACGCGCTTGACGACCATCTGGAGAACTTTCGAGTGAACGTCCCCGAGGTCGTCCCACCACTCTTTGAGGGCGGGGAGCTGTCCTTGTATCTTGTATCGGGTGGGGATGTCGTCTGCCTCGTTGAGCAGGTAGAGGACGTGGTTGTAGAGTTGCCTACAAGTATCAACGTGGTACAGAAGCGTCTCGGCAACGGCTTCCGGCGGGTCGAGTCGATACTTGTAGTTGTATTGCATGGCCTATTCGTCTGGGTCAGGGTTGGAGACGCGGACGACTTTCACGTCGGCCCCGCGCCAGCGTTTGGGCACAATGACGTGGGCGCTATTTCCTGACGGTTTTGCGGTTCCGTCGAGGACTTCTTCGCCTTCAATTTCAAATCTATCCATCGCTAATGTATAGACTTTGGATAAACATAAGAGTAGCGGTGGGCCTGTGGGCCGAGTGTCGGGGATGTATGAGAACTGTGCGGCGTTGACGAGACGCCCAGCGTCTCGTTCGCACACCAGAAATCTCCGATTTCTGGGGACGCTGTATCCCCTCCCTACTGCGCTACTCGGTCGCTTCGCTCCCTGCGTTGCTCCTTGAGGAAGGGGAATTAGCGCCTAAATCCAGGTAATTGGAGCTTCAGTAGGGGGGCCAGCGGTAGGTTCGCTCATCGCTGGCGATCATAGCATCCCGATACTGCTCATGGCGATCGGTGGGGCTGTAATGCTTGCCACTGCCGGCTACGAATTGCTCCGAACCGACCCAGAGGAGTTTAGTGCCTCTGCCATCGTCCTTCTCGTGTTGGTTGGTTCCGCCTGTCTGTCCTTTCTCGGAACAATACTCTCTGCGATAGGCAGTTTCTGAGTGGTCTGTACTAACCGCGGCTGGTCAGAAAATATCACTTTGTAAGGATTTTAACAGAGTCTCCTCACCGTGTTTCTCCGCCCGAGACACGGACTAGGAAGTATACGGGAGACGACCGATATGCCGGTATGACAGACGACGCCTCAACGGGTGGGCCTAGCTCCGAGGTTGACCGAGCCACGTCACACTCCGATACTTACTCGGATCGGGCGTACACGTGGCTTTCACGGAACGGGATCTACGTCTGGGCCGGGATTTCCGTAGTGGCAATAGCGCTCGCAGCACTTGCCGTCCCGATTTTGGCCTTCGGGTCATTAGCAGCGATCGGCGGAGAAGGGTCGATCCTCGCTGGCGGAACCGCCATCGTTCTCTTCTGTACTGTCTTGCTACTCGGTTTGGCAGTCGTACTACTCAGCTACGCATACTTAGAGGTAGATCGTCGGGGGATCCCGTTCGTCGGAGACCGCAGTACGCGGACGCTAGCATATGATAGCATCCGAACGATAGAGACGGTTGCGGCGGGAACGTTCATTGGCGGACTCCTCACAATGGTCGGACTAGCGGTTTCAGTGGGTAACGTTCCGACAATACTCTCAGTTGCCGTGCTAGCTGCCGCAATCGGGCTTCCAGTAACAGTGTTAGTACACGCAGCCGGGCGCTTTGTGTTGTTTGTAGTTGACGCGAGCTAGGAACCCGTTATCAAATGAACCTTCGCGAAACTCCTTTGCCTCGGTTAACCGGTCTCGTTCATCTGCCCGAGATCCGAGAACGACTCTCCGACTCGAAGCGCGATTGGTTCACTTTCATCGCTCGAGCCAATTGAAATAGCGACAATTTCTTCTTCAGTACTAGTAATCGAAAATCGCTGATTCAGCTCTGAAGTACCTGCGATCACGGTATCGGCGAGCTCCAAGTCAACTTGGTACTCGCCGGTGGTAGTCCATACGTCGGCGTAGGCGACGATATTACTATTACCGTCTGACTCGGTCGAGGGAACGTCGAACGAAGTATCGAGGACCGTCTCGCCCTCGGGATCTACGACTTCGATCGACCCGCTGACCTCCTGATTCAGCTGGTTGAGGAGGTTGACCTCTTCGAAGATTCGGTTGCCGATCGCATTAAGGACTGTCGAGCAGCCGGCGGTGGACGCTACAGCGGCACTGGCACCGACTGCGAGGGCTCGACGTCGCGTGACGGAGTCGAATGACGAACGCGTGTGTTGATTCATCGTTGAAGGGCGTATCATCGTTGGCATTGTTGTAAATTAAAGCTGTCCGGAGTGTTTCTAGCGGTGAATCGGTCGATGAAGTGCTTTTGGGACACCGCTGTGATTGCGTCCGAAAACAGGATCTCACGGTTCTGCTGCGTGTAGATACCGGTGACCGTCAACGCAGTACGTTTGGCAAAGAAAGGTGAACGACAGTTCCGCCATCGGCGGGGCGCTCGAACTCGATACCGCCACCGAGTTGCCGAACACCCCAGTTGACAAGCCAGAGGCCAATTCCGTGATTGTGCTGGAACGGCGACTCACCGTCGGCTCGGAACGGAGTAAGTACACGGTCGGGGATGCCGGGTCCGTCGTCACGCACCGTGATTTGCGTCTCGTCATTGGCCGTAGACGGCGTCGTCTCAATTTCGACTTCCGGGGAGTCCCCACCGTGTTCGACGGCGTTCTCGACGAGCTCGCTCAAAACTAGCCGAAAAACAGCTGTATCAGCCGGTGCGGGAGCCTCCGCGGAAGACAGTTGAATCGCCGCTTCGTCGTGAGACTCACGGAGGTCGGCGACGATAGACTCCAGTACCGTTCCGACCCTGCGATCTTCGGGGTTGTCGTTGTCCTGAAGCATCTGACTGGCAGCACGCGCCTTACCGCTCAGTTCCAAGAGGCTGTTCGCAATGTCGTGAACGCTTTCGGCGTATTCTCGGACGACCTCGTCTTCCGCCGTCTCCTCAATTGTAGCCGTGTATCCCAAGACCGCGTCCATGTCGTTCCGGACGTTGTGTCTCAGTACACGGTTCAATACTTGAACCCGCTCTTCGCGGTCGCGCCGTCCAGTGACGTCCCGAGCGATAGTGACCACACGCTGCTCGCCGCCAATCTCTGTCAAGGTCGCGTTGACCTCAAGCCATACGACATCGCCGCTGGCGGTCCGCAACGCCCACTCGATGTCCCTCACCGGGTCACCGGATTTGGCCACGTCGTGGACGACCTCTCCGATCGTGTCCGCGTCGAAACCGAGTGCCGTCGCCGTCACCTCTTCTGGGTCCATATCGATGATCGTGTCGTGGTCATATCCCAGGAGCTCACACATGGTGTCGTTGACGTCAACCAGCTCCGCAGTCTGCGGGTCGTAGACTCCGATTACGTCCGTCACACCGTTGAAGATCTGTTCGAACTCTCGTTCGCGGCGCTTCCGCTCCGTGATATCACGCTGGATCGACAGAACTCGCTGTTCACCACCGATCTCGGCCGTCGCCAACGTGACCTCGATCCATGACTGCTCTTCGTCCGGCGGGGCGAGTTTCCACTCGATGGTCTTCGGTTCACCCGAACGGGCCACAGTCTGAATCAGTTCTTTACCGCGTTCCGCTGTGTACCCGTCCTCAGTTTCGCTGAGACCCTCGATACCGAGGTCGCGAATACGCTCGAGATCGTCGCACCCCACGAGCTCGTGATACGAGTCGTTCACACTGTCGAAGGAGAGCGTCTCTGGGTCGAAGATGGCGATAGCGTCGTTGACTCCGTTGAATATCTGCTCGTACTCCCGCTCGCGGCGTTTCTGTTCTGTAATATCACGCATCAGCGAGAGGACACGTCGCTGACCACCTACGGTCGCGACTGTGAGGTTCGCTTCGACGAGACGGTTGTCGCCCTCAGCGGTCTCAATTCGCCACTCGACTGTTTCATCTTCCTCGGTTTCGCCGACGTCGGTGATAAGCCGTCTCGCGCGCTCATCGGTGTACCCCTCCTCGGGAACACTGAGGTCATTGATTCCTTGTTGAAGAATCGTGTCGTAGTCGTATCCGAACAGTTCGACGTAACTGTCGTTCACGTCGACCATTTCACCCGTGTCAGGGTCGTGAACTGCGATCGCAGTGGTCACGCCGTTAAATATCTGCTCATACTCGCGCTCGCGGCGTCGCGTATCGGTAACGTCCCGAATGACTCCGACGATCCGATCGACGGCACCGCCTGGACCGCGGCTCGGATAGCCGCGTACCTCAACCCAACGTGTCTCACCGCCAACGCGGAGTCTGTGACTGAATGTGTACGGACCCGACTCCTCCTCGCGGATGTGTTCGCTCATAGCGATAAGATCCGAGCGGTACGCCTCGCGGTCCTCCGGATGAACGGCGTCGAGAACGGCCATCGGGTCGTCATACAGGCGTTCGACCGGTTGGTCGAACAAATCCGCGTAGGCCTCGTTGATAAAGAGAACCTCCGAGAGGTCCGCACGTGCCAGATAGACGACCTCATCGATATGAGTCGATATCTCGCGGAACTGACGACGCTGGCGTCGACGGTCGGTCACGTCCGTGGCGGTCGCCAACACCAGTTCCTGATCGTCTATCGTGACTGTCGTCAGCGTCGCTTCGACCCAGACGTGTTCGCCGTCAGCCGTCTCAAGCGGCCATTCGATTGGACCGACCGTTCCGCTCTCCGTCGCGGAGGTGATAACCTCCATGGCAGCGGCCTGATCGTACCCGTCGATACTCGCAGTGTAATCGCCGACCTGTATAGAAATGAGTTCCGCTCGATCATACTTCAGCAACTCACAGAGCCGCTGATTCGCATGAATCAACTCTCCCGTCTCGGGGTCATGAAGTGTGAGTGGCTCAGAGACGTTGTCGTAGATGGTCCGATAGTCGGGAGTCGGCTGTACCTCTGTCGCGGTAACCGCTCGCTTGAGCACGGTCGTCGGAGATTGTGCGAGCAGTTCCCACGGGAGATACTCCGTTACACCGGCCTCAAGCGCCTCAGCGATTGATGCCTCTGTAGGGGCGACGTACACCACCGGTGGGGCGGAGTCACGGGTGGCGTTCTGGACCACCCAGTTGCTGACCCCGGTCAGTGACGCGGCTGTGTCAGCGTCTGTCCGGTCGGCGCTGCCCGACTCAGGTGTTACCGCGGCAACCACACAATCGAACTCCTCAACTGAGCCGGGAGCGTCACGTCCGGCAGGCACTATTGAAACAGCCACGTCAAGCGAATCCTGCGCGTCTTGGAGGGTCGTTTCGACCGACGCTGGCCCCACCACGCCAATTGTCGGGTGTCGTTGCGTGAAGCCCTCGGCCATTTTCTCTGTGAGTTGAAGTTTATAGAACAATAACGCTATGGTCGTGCTACCGGTTGTTTGGGCCGGTAGACGGCTAATTTATTGAACCCCTTGGCCGCTGATAGTTTGTCGAGGCTGTGCTACATACAGAGCGCGTATCTACTCCGAGACGCCCTTTCGATAGCCTTTCCGAAGAAGTTGCCCCGTACCTACGACAGTAAGTACTACTGCGCCGGTTACAACCGCTGAGTGGACGATTTTATACGATGGAAACGGCGTGTATCGGCCGAGAATGAGCAGCGTTGTCGCTATTATCCACAGAATATACAATCCGATACTAGTTTGATGAAGCGTCTTGCGGATCATTGGTCTTTGGAAAGCAGTACACCTCTTTTTACAAGTGTCGTGGACAGTTGTCGCCAAGATAGAAGTAAGACAATCGCCCAGAACACGGTCCAGATGTTCACAAAGAGCGGTGAGCCGAGTAGCCCCTCACTAGCCAAGAACCCAGATGCGAGCAGTGGGTTTGCGATTCGCAGTACGACAATTAAGAATAGAACAAACGGAAGGAGAAGCATCCCGGTAAAAATGATCCACCGCCGTTGCTGTGAGAGCACACTAGCGGCTCGGTATAGTGGGGGACCGATAAGCAGCAGAACGATGCTGAGGCCGATAGCGAGGCGCACAGTTGGATCAACAGTCGGGAAGGCTCCACGCAGGATGACCATTTCGTCACCCCCGGACTGCGCCACAGTATACAGCCGACCGAAGGGCATTGTCGCGAAAACAAGGCAAAATCCTGCGGACCGTTTGGCCGGTGACTCTGCCGGATTCAGTAACCGATACCCGATCCACATCAACCCGTAGCTCCAGAGGAGTCCTGCGAGCGGTGCTAAAACAATCTCGGGCGTTTTCGAACAAGCGAGCTGCCAACTGTTGAAATTTCGTGGGCCCCACGCACCACAGATGAGACGACCGACCCCCGTGTGCGCGATCTCGTGGATCTCGTTGTGTACGAAGAGCAACGCCACGAACGCGACTGCCCAGCGGCTATCTCCGTTGAAAACTAGTGGTTGCTCAGAGTTCATCGACGGTAGCCGACCCACGGCACTGTTCCTCCGTTAGAAACGGTCTGTCCATACCGAGCTCATATGATCTTCGGGTGACAGCGGCACAGTAGTTAGCTCGATTGGAATCACAGCGACCCGCGTAACTTATCAAGTAAAACACTTTTTTGCGGAGAGGCGATCGCTGATGATGTTCCAGCGCCATGTGTTTCTATACGATGGTTGGGTTAATAATGGCTAATAGGGTGTTTCAGGAGCAGAAACGTACGATTCGGTAGGTGAATCTGACCTGATAAGAAGCGGGGTGAGCGAACTGTAAACCTGAAGTTCCTACCGGTCGGGATTCCTCCGCGTTCACGCGGAGGAGGATGTCAATAACAACGCCAGGAGCAAACCAGGCGAACAACGCAAATCAGTTGATCACGATGGTTGGTCGACTCCGAAACCACCGACACTGCTTGCTGCCCAGCCACCAATCCGACCGAAAATCAGACCGAACACCGGCGAGAGACACAGAAGCATCACGACGGCGATAAGGAAGAACACTGTCGTGTTGAGTGACCATGCTACGCTCGTGGCTTCTGTAAGCATAAATCCAGATACCGCAACTATACCGCCTAGAAAGCCAGCACGGAGCCCAACAGCGTCCGGTTCTACCGACCGCTTAGCTGCGATCGCGCCAGCGATCATTGGCCCAACTATTATCGCCCCGCCACCGGCGGTCGCTTCAGAGTTCGGAAGCCAATTTATTACAGCAGTTGCGGGTAGTGAAGCTATGGTTCCGAGAATCACAACGTGCCAGACCTGAGGAATTCGACGGCCCCGGGTGTTCGAGGGCATACGCTGTATTCTACAACTGTACGTATAATCCACTTCGTGAGTTGCTGACTCTGAAACGGCGACAGAACAACACCGATATTAGTGACCGGGATATAAGCTTGTAAACTGCGGTTCAACCGGACGACACGTATATACTGGCTGACGGGAAAACATCGATAGAACGAGGAGGCCCCTACGTGAATGGAGTTGGAACATCGTCTCGCAGAAGCACCGATAGGAGTTATCACCGTCCGAGACGGGATGGTGCGCGCGTGGAATGATCAGGCGGCCGATATCCTCACAACCGACACGCCTGACGGTGAGCCGATTGCTGAGGTGTTTCCCCAGTCGGTCGAAGGGTCGCTCACAAAGGCGTTTGAACGGACATCGGTATCTGATGTAGCATTCGAAGAGTACTATCCAGAAGTCGACCGCTGGCTGTCAGTGTCAGTTGTTCCTGATGACGATGCGGCAACTGTCTACATTACCGACATCACTGAAAAACGCACCAACAAGCAAACGATCGAACGGCTTCGTTCGGAGTCTGAGCGGGCCGAGATGGTCGATACTCTGATCGCCGACGTGCTTGAGGGGTTGGTCGGAGCTACGTCTCAAGACGCGATCATGGAGACAATCCGGGACCAACTGGGGACATCGGACCAGTATCGGTTCGTATGGACTGGTGAGTGCGCTGTCGACAGTGACGAGCTGGTCATCACCGGTGTTGGGGGTGAGCAAGGAGAGCTGTTCCCGGCTCTCCGTGAGGCGGTGAAGCAGGGACAGGCTACCCCCGAACGGCGAGCAGTCGAACAACAGCGCCCCGAGTTGGTAGAGTCGTTAAGCGAGAATCCGTCAGTCCCGGACGCGGTTCGTGCCGCTGGGTTCGCGGACGGAGTCCAATCGGTGTTCGCGCTGCCGTTGGTCTACGGCTCCAGCGTGTACGGCGTCGTCGGTGTCTACGCGGGAACCGAAACCGCATTCAGCGATCACGTACAGGCCAGCTTTGAGACGCTCGGCGAACTGGCCGGGTACGCGATCAACGCGACACAGAATCGGAAGCTGTTGTTTTCCGACACCCTCACCGAGGTTACGTTCGGACTCACAGAGAACTCCCCGCTGGTGCGTGTGAGCGATACCTGCGACGCGGAACTCGCGCTTGAGGGGACCGTAATGCCGAGTGATACTGGTCTCACGTGTTTCTTATCAGTCACGGGTGCCGATCCGGACACCGTCGTTGAGACCGTCGAAGCGGTTCCGAGTGCTCAGGCCGGTCGTGTGGTCCGTCAGTCGGACACTGAGCGCGGCCGGATTCAGGTGACGCTGAGTGAGGAAGTCCCGCTCGTTGCGGCAATCAACCGTGGTGCGACGATACAGACGGCGGTGTTTAACGGCGATGACAGCCAGCTGATCGTTGAACTGTCTCCCGACGCGAACGTGCGTCGGCTGGCAAACGTGCTCGGTGATGACGGACCGGCACCCGTTCTCGCACGACAGGACAAAACCCGCTCGCCGACGACCACGCGAGAATTTCGAAACGAACTCAATGAACGGCTTACTGACCGACAGGCGACCGTCTTGCGAACGGCCTATCTCGCGGACTACTTCACGTCCCCGCGTGGAAGTACGGCCGAGGAGGTTGCGACGTCGCTCGGCATTACCGGATCGACGCTGCTCCACCATCTCCGGGCGAGCCAGCGCAAGCTGTTGGACGCATTCTACAACGAACACGAGGATAGTAGCGGATAGCGGTCGCAATTCGCCGTGTCACGCCCGATCGACATGCGCCCGATTGCTCTCACACGAAGGCGAGTCTGGATAGTTAGATATCCTCGCTGCGGAGACTCTGAATACTGAGCATATTCCACCAAGGGTGTTCCGTTACATCGTCATCACATGGCAGTGCGACACAAGTCGCGCGGCGAGCAGACTGAGGAACCGACCGACGAGCTATCGACGGAAGAGCTACTCAACCTCTTCGGCGACGAATACACCCGGCGAGTGTTCGAGGCGGTTTCCGAACAGCCTCGCGGCGGGCGCGCCGTCGCGCAGGCCGCTGATGTTTCTCGGCCGACGGCTTACCGGCGTCTCAACGAGCTTCAGGACGCCGGATTGGTCACGAGCGAGTGTTACGTCGCATCCGACGGCCATCACCGAGAGCAGTTCAGCGCCTCCGCACAGCACCTCTCCGTGTCGCTCGACGGTGGCGACATCGAGGCGTCGATCAGTCTGAGCTGCTAGGACCGAAGGAAACGCTTGGTCTGCCCAGATGAGTACACGCTTGCGGCCAGTCAGTCGTATCGGGTCTGAGGTCTCGATCAGCGGGGCGGCGGTGCGCGTAGTTGTGACAGCGGTAACGTTCATCGCTACACTTGCTGCTGTGGGGCTGGTACTCGCGCAATTCTCAACGCCGGACGTGTTGACCAACCTCCCAAATCAACTTCCCACGCTCTGTGGGGTAGCAGCGGTGATACTCGTCTTATACTATCTGTTCGGAACCAGTCCCGCCGCGTACGGACTCTCTCTGGGTCGACGGTGGCTCGGTGACTTCGCCGGCGGTGCCGTAATCGGCGTGCTGTTTCAGGCCGTTTCGACGGCCGCGATTCTCGCTACCGGGAGCGGGAGGATCGTTGGTTCGTGGTCAATGGGAGTCTTCAACGACCCCGTGACCGTCGGACTCGCGATCGGAGCGACGGCCGCTGCGTTCGTTATCGTCGGGTTGTGGGAGGACTTTCTCTTCCGAGGCGTACTGATCCGTGAGCTCGTTGTCGGGTTTACGTCTCGCAGGGTCTCAAGGCCGGCTGCCACGGGGAGCGCGGTCGTCGTATCGGCTCTCGTGTTCGGAGCGCTTCACTTGAACGCTGGCGCGGCGGGACTCTCAGCGTCGGTCGCCGTGACACAGGCGGTGGTTGGGGGGCTGTATTTCGGCCTCGCGTACGTCCTCACCGACAGCCTCGCGCTCCCAGTCGGCATCCACTTCTCGACCAATCTCTGGACGACGGTCGTGTTCGGGCAACCGGAAAGCGGATATCCAGCGGCGTTTCGGCTCACCCGACCGTTCGATCTCAGTGCCGACCTCATCGTCGTCTTACTTCTCCCGACGGCCGTACTCGTCACGGCGGTTGTTTTGTGGGTTCGCGCAACGCGGGGGGAGATTTCAGAAGCGTCACTCCAGAGGGTCGGAGAACAGTGACATCAATTTCGAACAGACGATTTGTATGACGAACGAACAAGCCGCACTTCGGTCATATCTCCGTTCAGTTCGTACAGCACTCCTCGCTGTGGCAACCGCAGTTCTCACAGCAGGGCTTGTCATCGCCGGTGAAGACGGACTAGGATTTCCGATGTTTGTTCTCACGCTCTGTATCTGTGCGTATGCTTTTGTTTCGCCGCTACTTGGTAGAGTATAAGCGGATAGCACGCCGTGTGCTAACCGGATAAGGTTTCGACAAAATAATTTCATCAAACGTATGAATTGATCGTACCATGCTCGCCACGGTCGGGGGTGTAAATGTTACTTTGGGAATAGTGCTGCTACTCATCGCAGCTCACACCAGCCGACAGTATTCGGGGGTGGGCACACGGAGTTTTGTTGCTTGTATAGTTGGGCTGGGAGTGTGGACAGCCGCTGGCGGCGTCAACGATATTATAGAGACGGCAAGGCGAATACACCCGCCTTTAGGCGGGTGATGAAGCCGACATGGTGGGAAGCTATCCACTAGCCGAACGTCTGTACAGAGTTTCACAGACGGAGATTTAACTGACAGGCCGCT
>NZ_NEDJ01000071.1 GCF_002114285.1 Halorubrum ezzemoulense DSM 17463 | reverse complement strand
TGGCGTCGAGCGGCTCGGCCCGAAATTCTATTACCCCAAGTTCCGCAAGTTCTGATAGCCTCTGGCCGAAGGCAGGACGGTCTTCATACATACCCGTTTTTGCCGGGCCAGAGGCACTAATGCTCCTAGTTCCGCCAGTCTACTGAAGAGCGTGATAGCTTGAATCCCCTTCTCGAACACTCAACGGAGTGGTTACACATCGGACCACGCCCGGGATCATCACCCAACGCTTTTACCACTCGGTGTACGCGACTGTCTCCTAGTTCTTTCAATATCACAAGGCTTTCACTGAATCAATGAGCGGTATTCCATATGGACAATCAACGCGTCCTCGTCACGGGCGGGGCAGGGTTCATCGGCTCGAATCTCGCTAACCATCTCGCAGCAGACAACGAGGTCATCGCCGTTGACGACTGCTACCTTGGAACACCTGACAACCTCAACGATGATGTTGAGTTCGTTGACGCCTCGGTCATTGACGACGATCTCCCCACCGACGTTGATGTCGTGTTCCACCTCGCGGCGCTGTCCTCGTACAAGATGCACGAAGAAAATCCCGCCAAGGGCGCCCGCGTCAACGTCGAAGGGTTCGTGAACACGATCGAACAGGCCCGCCAGGATGGCTGTGACACCGTTGTCTATGCGACCACCTCGTCGATCTACGGTGATCGGACCGAACCGTCACCGGAAACAATGTCGGTGAAAGCCCGGACCGGGTATGAAGCCTCGAAACTCGCCCGTGAGCGGTACGCAGAGTACTTCCACAACTTCCACGAGATGACGCTGGCGGGCATGCGTTTTTTCTCAGTCTATCAGGGCTTCGGTGGCGCCGAAGAACACAAAGGCGAGTTCGCCAATACGGTCGCGCAGTTCACCGACAAGATCGCGAACGGGGAACGCCCAGAGCTGTTCGGCGACGGCACCCAGACGCGAGACTTCACCCACGTTGACGACGTCGTCCGCGCCTGTGAACTTGCCGCCGATCACGAACTACAGGGCATCTACAACGTCGGCACCGAAGCAAGCTACTCGTTCAACGAGATGATTGAGTTGATCAACGACGAGCTCGGAACCGACATCAAGCCAAAATACATCGAGAATCCGCTTGCCGAGTACGTTCACGACACGATGGCGGATTACTCAAAGCTCCATGAAGCCACCGGGTGGGAGCCAACAATCAGCTTCGAAGAGGGCGTGTCGCGGGTGTGTGAATCGTACCAGTGACATCCTCCTCGCCGTAAACAGTAGTTGCTGATTTTCACGCTAGGCCGTGTCAAACAACAGATGGTCCAGACAGCTGAGGCGAAACCGGTCTGCCGTGCTGCGTCAACCGTGCTGTTTCCAGCGCTCAAATTCGGCGTGAAACCGTGTAGAGATACACGAAAGAGGATTTTCAAAACGAAACTCTCTCGGATTGCTTTTGAGCAGGACTTCGCAAATACGGGTGGGAAAACACTCCAACTTGATCGTGACGAGCATGTCGATATCACCGCTACGGCGCGAAATCCCCTCGCGAACACCGCGACGCGTTCGAGGACGCTGAGCGGGCGGCCGAACGGACGCGTCGCGACGGCGAGCGCCAAACACGCAAGCTCGTCGACGAACGCCGCGGTGAGACTGCCGAGTCGACTGAGGATGCCGCGGAGTCGTGAGCCGGACTCTTGCCGACGTGAACGTGCCTGAAGAGTACGTCTCCGCACTCCGTGGTGACGGTCACGATGTCGAGTACTCGCGGGAGATCGCCGCACCTGGCCCAGAAGCGACCGATGACGCGATCGTGGCGTACGCCGCGTCCGAAGGGATGGCGATCATCACGACAGATGTCAAAGGCTTTGCTGACCGAGACGCCGCGGTCCCGGTCTTCGTTGCCCCACAGGACATGAGCCAGCGATGCTTGATGCCGCGACCGCGGTGAATGATCGCCAACCCACCCGGCTGCTCTCGTTGATGGACGACCACGTCGACGTCGACGTCGCCGCCAAGCGGGTGGCGGTGCTCGGCCTCGCATTCAAACTAGGCACAGACGACATCCGCAACAGCCGGGCGATCCCCGTCATCGAGGGGCTCCAAGCGCGCGGCGCCGAGATCGTCGCCTACGATCCGGTCGCGATCGAGAACATGCGCGAGCGGTTCCCAGATGTCGAGTACGTCGACACGCCAGACGCAGCGCTGTCCGAGGCGGCTGCCGCCCTCGTCGTGACTGACTGGGAAGCGATCACCGGCCTCGACGAGGAGTTCAACGCCATGCGGACGCCCGTGGTCGTCGACGGCCGGCGGGCGATCGACCGCCGTGACGGGATCGTGTACGAGGGGTTGACGTGGTGAGCGACCCCCGGAATTCCACGCCCGGCGAACGCGATCGATGGATCCCCGACGCCGAGTGGCGGACGATCGTCGCGAACGTCTCGCTCGTCTCGGTCGACCTCGTGATCGAACACAACGGCGGCGTGCTCCTCGGGAAACGCGAGAACGACCCCGCGAAAGGCGAGTGGTTCGTGCCCGGCGGCACGGTACACAAAAACGAATCTCGGACTGAGGCTGTCCACCGCGTGGCCAGTGAGGAACTCGGAGAAGCCGTCGTGATCGACGAGTGTCTCGGAACGTACGAACATTGCTACGAGACGGCCGATGTCGACGGCGTCGACTCGAAACACTACCTCGCGACCGGCTACCGGTGTCATTTCGAACGCGACGATCCCGAGATCGGTGGCGACGACCAGCACAGCGCCTTCCAAGTCTTCCAGCCGCCGTTCGAGAATCTCCATCCGTACGTCCGGGCGTATCTCGACGATCGCTAGCCCGACGACTCCCGTCCGAGCTGTGTCGCCCGGTCGACATTGGCGAGCGTGTCCACGTCCCGTTCGCATCTCACTCCTTGAGCAGCGACCGGACTCGGTGGACGTAGCCGTTCGCGTCCTAGCTGCGAGCGTCACTGACCTCGTCGTGCGTGAGGGAGACAGCCGTCGAGCCCATCACCAACGACCCTCAACGACCATCGATAACGACTTGTTTACCGGCCGAATGGTTATCACACTACTCAGGTAATACGCTGGTAATGAGCACTGACACGAGTACGAACGACGATCCGCAGAGTGGGCGAACCATCACGCTCACGCAGGCGGACGACGGCTGGTGGGTCGCCCGTGACGAGGAGACGGGTGTTGCGAGCCAAGGTGAGAAGAGACAGGACGCCCTCGACAACCTCGACGAGGCAGTCGCGCTCCACAAGGGAGAGATCGGCGAATCGATCGATACACGGGAGCAAGAGGAGGAAGTACTCGAGGAGCTCGGTATCGATCCGGATGAGGTAGCGCAGGGTCGTGATGAGCACGATGGCCTCCCCGATTTCATGTAGTGAATCGAATGCCGTCACGCGATTTCTCCGGGCGCGACGTGGTCAAGGCACTCACGAAAAACCGCTTCGTTATTGTTGACTGAACTGGTAGCCACGTCAAGCCGCGGTACGAGCACCCGACAAACGACGATGATGTCCTCTCCGCACTGAACGCGATGCGTTCTCCCCGGTTCTCTGTAAAGCGTGAGGGAGGTCCGCTCAAACGCCGAGATCGCGGAACGTCCAGTCGTTCGGCAGGTCGGCGTCGAAGCCGGCCTCTTCGACGAGGTCGCGGATGCGCTGTTCGACCGTGTCGTCTGATTTAAACGTGTAGTCGAATTCCTCGTGCCAGTCGTAGTACCGCGGCATCCCTGGCCAGTGGTCGTCCGTCTTCAGCCCGTAGGCGCAATCGAGCAGGTAGCGACGATACGGCATATCGTCACGGCTGATGCGAGGGAGCGTTCCGTCGATCGACTCGTCTCTCACCAACGTTTCGAGGAGATCGACCGCCGCGTACTGGTCGGCGTAGAACGCGTGTTCGAGTGTCGGAGTAACCGAGAAGATGTCCTCCGAGGCGCGGGCGTGGAGACGGTCGGCCACCGAGTGGTCAGGATGCCCGATTCCCCACCCGTACGCGTGGACTTCTTCCCGCGCAGTATCGGCCGTATCGGCGGCGTTGACTGCGACGCCATCGAGGTACTCGAGCGCCGCAACTGGAATCGCCTCCACACTCTCGGTTACCCGCGTCCGGATCAGATTCCGTCCCACAGCATTCGCGATCGTGGGCGTCACAAGCGGCAGCTCGTCGTCCGCGGTCGGGTCGTACGCATCGATGACCTCCTCAAGAAAACTCCAGCCAGCTGCTTGCGCCGCCTCGTCAAGGGCTTCACCAACGCGCTCGTGGTACGGCCAGAACACGTCTCGGTATGTGTCGCCACTGGTGTCTTCCTCGAGTGCAGCCGAGAGCGCCGACTCGAACTCGCCGACTGCGTCGTGAAGGGCGTCTCTGTCACCCTCCGAGAAGCGGTTGAGTAGGGTATCAAGCTCGGCGACGGATCTGTTTCGTCTGTCGGCTGGCGACGAACCTGTGGATTGTGACTGTCCGAGGTTCGCCGAACCACCGGATGTCTCTGACTGGACATCCTCGCAGTCGTGGAGGCGGAGACGGGTGAGTGTCTCGAACGACGCTCCGCAATCATCGCAGTCGTGAGGCATAGTCCTCCTACAGGGATGTGGGCAAAATACGTTCCTCATTCAAATACGTCGACACGAATGGCCACCCAGTCACCGTGGCTCCGTGCTATCGGCCATGTCCTCCGTGAGCTGGTGGCCTGCCCCCACACTGACGAGCGACATTTTTTGGTAGCGTCGTCTGAAGAGTCGGTATGGCTCGGCTGGGCACGCAATCGACGAGCGCGGACCGGCAGTTCGCGGTCGCGTGGGTGGGGATGGGGATCATCATGTCGGCGGCTGTCGCGACGATCGATGTACTCCCGCTTCCATTAGAAGCCGTGTACGTGTTCGCTGCTGGCGTCATCCTCCGCGAGGCGCTCGACTTGGCGTATTGGGTACTCCAAGAGTGACTCCCTCCTCGCGCTGAGGCGCCGGGGTTTCCACGGCACCGCGACGCTGGGTCGGGATACTGTGCTTTACCAGAATTGAGGCGAGAATGCCCCTTCCTCAAGGAGCGACTATCGGGAGCGAGTAGGGAGGGGATGAATCGCCGCACGCAGTACAAACCATTAAATAAACATATCCCAAACTGAGGGACAGCGATGGAATACAGTCACCGCTACCACGCCTATCCGACACAAAAGGTGGCGGAGACTGTCGAACAGCACATCGACGTTCATCGCCAAGCGTACAACTTCACGCGGTACGAGTACACGAATCACAACGACGCCGACAACGTTGGGTCGGCGTACAAGCATCACGACCGTCTCACCGACTGGAAAGACGAGTTTTCCGTGTTCACAGAGGTTCACTCGAAAGCACTCCAGCGAACCGTCACGCGGTTCTATCAGAACCTCTCGAATCTCTCTGAGAAGAAACGGAATGGTCAGAAGGTCGGGATGCTCAAGTGGAAATCGCCAGCGGAGTTTCAGAGTATGACGTATTCGCAGTCCGGTTTCGAACTCAAAAACACGAGTGGCCGCAACGCGACACTCTGGCTCTCCAAAATCGGTGACATCCCGATCCGCTACCACCGCGAACTCCCAGATACAGCGGAGATCAAAGAAGTCACGATTAAAAAAGAGACAACCGGTGAGTGGTTCGTCTCTTTCGGTCTCGAAACCGATGAGGCCGATCTCCCCGAGAAACCCAGCGTAGATGCACTCAACACGAACAACAGCGTTGGAATCGATCTCGGTATCCGTAACTACATCCACACCTCGGACGGGAAAACTGTAGATTGGCTCGATCTCGGAGACGAGTACGAACAACTCCGTCGCAAGCAACGCAAACTCTCTCGCAAAGAGGAAGGGTCAAACAGCTACGAGAAACAACGACTGAAGGTTGCGAAAATCAAGCGTCACATCCGGCGGAAGGTGCTGGACTACCAGCACAAACTCACGACGTGGCTCGTCCGCGAGTACGACGCGGTGTTCGTCGAGAACTTGGATGTGAAGGAGATGCTGGAACAGTCGTACAACGCCCAGAACAAGCAGGATGCGGCGTGGCGACAGTTCATCACTCTGCTCGAATATAAAGCCGAGCTGTACGGGACGCACGTGGTTCAAGTCGAAGCGCGGGGCACGACGAAAGAGTGTGCGTCGTGTGGCGTGGAGACAGCGAAACCTATCTGGGTTAGAGAGCATTCGTGTCCCTCGTGTGGGTTTGAATGTGACCGTGACGCGAATGCGGCGATGAACGTCTTGCAGAGAGGCTTTGCTGAATTAGGGCTGGGATGGCCCGAAGATACGCCTGTGGAGACTGCGCTCCCTGCGGACACCCATTCGGTGTCTGCAAAGCGCGTCGTAGAAGCAGGAAGCCCTACCCTCAAGGAGCGAGCGGCGTCAGCCGTGAGCGAGTAGGGTAGGGTAGTTCACCAGCGCGTCGAACAGATCGACCGCCACGTACTGGTCTGCGTGGACGGACCACAGCTTTCGAGAGCAATGAATGAATTATACTACTATGTCAAAGTACTATTTTCCTCTAGTTCGTGTGTGCCTACATGAACGACTGACACCCACCAGCTACGTTTATAGATATCAACGAGGCAGTCGGGACGGACTGGGAGTCTAACACGACGCCATACGAGCGCATCTGGAATGTCATTATCCATACATATAGCCCACTGTCAGCTGATACGGTCGCTGATACTGCGCGGACCGCTCCGAAGACCGCTCGAAAACATCTGAACGTGCTCGCAGACGAGGGGTTCGTCGAAACGACACCCGGCGAGCACGGCGGTACGCGGTATCGTCGCTCGCCCGAATCACTGGTCGTGGAACAGGCGTCCGACATTCTCGAGCACGTTTCGACTGACGAACTCGTCGCACGGATTCAGGACATGCGCGAGCAACTCACAGAATATCAGGCTGAATTCGGCGTCGAGTCCCCTGAAGAGTTAGCCGTCAGCCAAACGAATCAGGTGCTCGCCGAGTCCGGGGGTCCACAAGCAGAGATCGATCCCGAGCGGATTCGTGAGTGGAAGACGCTTCGTCGGAACCTCGCGTTCGCAAATGCGGCCCTCTCGATCAGTACCGCCGAGCAGTTTGTCGACGATGATCGTCGCTCGACTGACTAGAGCAATGTCATGGTCAGAATTCGCTGCGAGTACACCGACAGAATGTCCCAAGACGGCCGTCGAAACTAACCAAGTGATCGTGGACAGCCATGGCGACCTCGCGCATCCGGTTGGCTTGAGCCGCAGTCGTCACTGTTGTCCCGTAGTAGTGGCTCGTTCTTCGGTCATCGTGAAGTACCTCGGGGTCAAGCCCCGAGGCTTCACCGTCTTGGGGCCGCACCGAGCCCGCAGGCGAATTTAATTCCCCTCGACCTTCCCAGATGGGTCGGCTGGAATTAACACCCGAACACGCCGATGTGTCCGTGAGGGGCGGCCGCTCCACCACGGCCCGACAACTCCCGTCTCACCGCCGTAGCGGGTTTTGAGAGGAGTCGCATTTCCAAACTGCTGAACGACCAGCAAAGGAATTGAGGTCTTCAATTCCATGCTTTGGGGGTGGTTTCTGGCCGTTACAACCCTATTTGTCGCTAAGTGTATTAACTACCATCTTACCGAGGTGAAAGTGAAAGTGAGCGTACGGCCTTCACCCTCGGGGTCAAGCCCCGAGGCACTCGGCCTGCTCTATCTGTAGACTGCCGCAAGTCGATCAAGCGTTCGGTCTTCGAGCGGAACCCGCCCTTTGGCCAGCTCGTAGGGGGCAGTGTGGTTCCGGAGCTCACGTTCGTCGACGCCCGTGCGTGCGAACAGATACCCTTGGAGTGTCTGCTCGATCACGATGAAGGAGTGTTCCAAGATTGCGCCGTAGTACGCTCCGAGATCGTCGATCCCCTCGACCACCTCGAGGAGTCGACATGCTTTCTGGATCGCTACTTCACCTGGCTCGGCGTCTCGAGAGGCATTCACTTCGGGCTCGAACTTCGGCCGTCCATCGGCGTGTGCGAAGGCATCTTCGGCGGCCGCCAGCCGCTCGGCGATTCGATCCAGGTTACTCATTCGTGATCACCTCACGTTTCACGCGCTCCAAGGTCTTCGTCGAGCGGAGGGTGATCCCCTCACCGAACAATTTCTCAGGAGCAACGCGGTTGGACTGGCCCAGAATCGAGGCAGGCGTCTCGACAATGAGTTCGAATGAGTGACGCTCGGCCGAGGCCCAGTTGGTGTCCTCCGCTTCAAGCCGCTCGCGGATTGTCTCCCAATGCGTCTCGAAATCAACAGACTCGGCTTCAGCGAGCGAGATCGTCGGTGGTATCTGTAACCCCTCTAACGTCCGGGCAAGCTCGTTAGCAGCTCCTCGCGCCGCAAAGAGATCGTCGTCAACCAGTATCCAGAGATCGATGTCGGATCGTCGATCGGCGTCTCCACGGGCGACGCTGCCGAAGAGGATGATCCCAAGAACCTCCTCGAATTCGCTCTTGAGATACTGACACGCGACGCGGACAGGCGTGCGATACGGGACCTGGGGAATGCTCTCGATCGGGTCAGTCGGGACGTGGAGCCGTGTCCGATTAATCCGTACGCGGTGGGCGTTTCCGTGAGGTTCGACCTCGAGAAGACCGGCGTCGGCGAGTGCGTCGACAGCCTGTCGCGTTGCGCGTTCGCTGAAGGGGGTGATACGCGAGAGTGCGCGGATCGAGACGTTGATGTCTGGGGAGTCTGCGAGGAAATTGAGGACGTACCGGCTCGCGCCATGCTTAAACAGATTGTCTGCGCTCACGGGAAGGGTGAGGGCAATCGATGCGCCGTCACCACTCGGCGGGTCATGGTCGACAACGTCCGATCTCTCAGTACTCATGCGTTGTTTTACTACGTACAAGTATTTATAATTTATATACTACTCTGTGTATATGGAGTGATACACCGGCATGATTTCGTCCTGCGTACCGCATCCATAGCAGGTAGTGTCAGCAATGTAGTTCTGTACGATTCCTAACTCATATCGTACCCCTTGAGAGAAGTGACCTGTCTGGTAGTGCTACGTTCTTGACTACTTGTAATGACAAGTAAGTACGCGTCATAACATATATGCATCTCCACGCCGAATTTCAGTGTATGAGCGGATCAAGCTATGACAAGACGATTCAGTTCCGTGCCGGAGCCGAAAAAGAGGCTGCGGAGCTGCTCGATGAGGTTCACATCGGCGGCGTCAACGTGAGCGAACTCGCCCGAGTTGGCTTGGTCGAAATGCTTCGGCAGTCATTGGATGAACAGGACGAGATTGCGGTGTACGAACGATACAGCCGTGGTGAGATTGGTGAGGATGTAGCCCGTGTTCTTCTCGGTGAGAAACTCGATAGGATGAAAGAGGAGAAAGACTCGTTCGAGACAGCTATGGAACGAGATTCATCTGAGTTCTTGGCGGGCAGCGATGGCGAGTGAGGCTCGCTATCCGATACTGGCTGATACGAGCTCCTTGATCGCGGTTGCGAACACCGCTCAGTGGGGACAACTGAAAGACGCGATCCATCTTACAACGACAAAGGTTTGTAAGCACGAACTCCAAAAGCACGTCAACTCGAACAAACACCCGCCTGATGGCAGCCGTGAGCAGTACTTGAAACGAGGGAGCCAACGTGTTCTTGAACATCTAGACGTGGATTCCTCGCCGTGGTCGTGCGTAACTGTCGTTCCCCGCCCGCATGGACCAGATGCAGGCGAGCAATCACTCAAGCAGGAACTTTCTGAACACGGTTCGGCGTATCAAATCGTATCAATTCTTGATTCTGCTGCGAGACGGTCAATTCGGCGTCTCATCGATAACAACGGGTACGACATTGATGTTGTGGGACCACCGTATCTCCTCTACATCCTGCTTGACAACGACCTCATTGACAAGCCTGAATTCTGCGAGGCAACCGTGGGGATGGTTCAAATGGAAGGGTGGACTGGGTACGAGGTTGTGAAGAACGCGTGGACCAGTATCCCCGTTGATTGTTCTGAAATCCTTGACGACGAATGTAAGCTAACCCACCCCTAAAGGGGTGGGCTTTCAGCGTGGACTCCCGTTCTGGCCGATTCCTCGGCAGGAGAATAGCCCCCGTTCACGTTCAGCGTCCCGCTGTTCAAGCGCACGCCTACGGGTGCGCCTCCGTCGTCCCCAGTTTGGTTACGACGAAGATACCGCAATCCGATGTTTTTCGCTGCGTTATAGTCAGCGCCGTTCTGGTAGCTACACTTCAGACACTCGAAGTGTGTTCCGTTCCGGTTGTCAGGGTGGGTGAATCCACACTCAGAACACCGTCGTGACGTATGCTCTGGGGGCACCTGTTCAACCGCTACCTCGTACGCTTCGGCTTTGTACTCAACGTACTCGTACAGACGGTTGAACGCCCACTTGTGGCCCCACGACGCACCAGTTCGTTCCCGAATGTCCGTCAAGTCTTCGAACGCAATTACCGTACACTCGTTTTCACGAGCTTCTTCAACCAACTCGTTGCTGATACGGTGGAGGGTCTGTGTGAACCGACCCTCCTCTTTCCGGCCAACGGACTGGATGTTCTCATGTGCCCACCGTGTCCCGTGTTCGTGAAGATCCCCACGACGCTTCTCATACTCTCTGCGCCAGTGATCAAACTCGTCACCACTCCAGAATCGGCCTGTGCTAGCGACAGCAAGCTGATTCACGCCGAGGTCAACCCCAAGAACCGTTCCGTTCTCGGTGGTCGCCTGTGCCGACGTGTCACTCTCCACGTCTGCTGTACAACAAATGTGAAGTTGCCACTCACCGTGTTGCCGGTGAAGTTCTGCGCTGGTGATCTCAAAGTCGTCGTTGAAGAGGTACTGCTGATGTGGAGTGTCCTCCGGGTTCTCGGGGAGAACGTAGTCAGCCTCGATTCGTCCGTCTATAGTGGCGAGACTCACGTAGCCGTCGTGAAACGTGGCTGTTCGTGACTCGTACACGAGGTGTGGGCTGGTGAAGTGTGGTTTGGACGCCTTCTTTCCCTGTTTCCAGCGTTCGACAACGCTTTTACACGCCTCAGCAGCCTTGTTGCGGGCTGACTGTACGTGATTCGAGTGGAGGTTGGTGGCCTCCCGAACGTCGTCGTAGGTGTCGTCATTGAGCGTGGCCTTGCTCGTGGTGACGTACTCTTCTTGAAAGGCGTGGTCAGTGACGTACTGCGCTGCCCAGAGGAACTCGTCAATAGTCTCTTCGAGAAGTACAGCGTCGGGACTGTCCACGTCAAGTGTAACTGGGACAGTCCGCCGCACTTCCATATCTCATATGTATAGCTACTAATTCATATACATTGGGGAGTCGGACTGTCGCAGTACAGTGGTTAGGGTCTCAAGCGTGTCGGCTTCCTCCCACCTCTAAAGAGGTGGGTTTCCGCCTTGACCCTCTATGATGACGCTCTTCCACCAAATTGATATCCTCTGTGAGGGTGGTTCGCTCAGATACCGAGATCCCGGAACGTCCAGTCATTTGGCAGGGTGGCGTCGAAGCCGGCCTCTTCGACGAGGTCACGGATGCGCTGTTCGACCGTGTCGTCTAACTCGAACGTGTCGTCGAACTCCTCGTGCCAGTCGTAGTACCGCGGCATCCCCGGCCAGTGGTCGTCCGTCTTCAGCCCGTAGGCGCAATCGAGAAGGTAGCGACGATACGGCATATCGTCACGGGCGGGACGCGAGAACGTCCCGTCGATCGATTCGTCTCTCACCAACGATTCGAGCAGATCGACCGCCGCGTACTGGTCGGCGTAGAACGCGTGCTCGAGCGTCGGGTTGACGGAGAAGATATCCTCCGAGGCGCGGGAGTGGAGACGGTCGGCCACCGAGTGGTCGGGATGCCCGATCCCCCACCCGTACGCGTGGACTTCCTCTTGTGTGGTATCGGCTGTATCGCCGGCAGCGACTGCGACGCCATCGAGATATTCGAGCGCCACAACTGGAATCGCCGACACGCCATCGGTCAACCGCGTGCGGATCAGATTCCGTCCGACAGCATTCGCGATCGTGGGTGTCACGAGTGGCAGCTCGTCGTCGGCGGTCGGGTCGTACGCATTGATGACCTCCTCGAGGAGAGTCCCCCCCGGTTGCTCGTGCCGCCTCGTCAAGGGCGTCACTAACGCGCTCGTGGTACGACCAGAACACGTCTCGGTATGTCTCGCCGCCGTCGTCTTCCTCAAGCGCAGCCGAGAGTGCTGACTCGAACTCGGTGACTGCGTCGTGAAGGGCGGCTCTGTCACCACCCGAGAAGCGGTCGAGTAGGGTATCGAGTTCGGCGACGGCCGCGTTTTGTTTGTCGGCTGGCGACGAATCTGTGGATTCTGACTGTTCGAGATTAGCCGAGCCAACGGATGTCTCCGACTGGACATCCTCACAGTCGTGGAGGCGGAGGCGGGTGAGTGTCTCAAACGACGCTCCGCAATCGTCGCACTCGTGGGCCATAGTCCTACTACAGAGATGTAGGCAAAATGCGTTCTTCTTTGATCACGAATCCCAGCAGGGCCTCGCTAGCGACGATACGGCTGGCCGCTGGCTTTTCGAAGCGGTATTGTCTCTATCGGTTTGTGCCACCATCGATGGCGTCGAGATCGGGCTCGTCGAACTCGAGTGCGTCCGCAACAGCGTCGGGAAGCTCCGGGCGAGGGGCCGATTCGTGGCGCTCGATTTTCTCGGTCTTGCGCGTGTTTTCGTAGAGGGCACGTGCGACCGGAAGCCCACGGAGATACTTGTAGTCGTGGAGGACCTCGACCCCCTGCTCTGTGAATCCGTAGAACTGAGAGGGGAGATCACGTGTCCCCTCGCTTGGGTCGTACGTGTAGCGTGCGAGGAGCCCGGCGTCGATCAACGTCTCCAACTGGTCTTTGATGGCCGCCTGACTCTTTCCGGTCATATACTCGAGTTCGGCGAGCGACATCAGATGGGCGGGATGGCCCAGCAGCTCCTGGATGATGAGATGGCGCGTATCCTGGGACAACAGCGTGAACAGCCGCTGCTGTTCTGCGAACGGCCCTGCATCGGCCGCACCAGTGTCGGTTTCGCTCATATGTGCTGGTACGAGGGAGGGCGACATAACAGTTAGGGCCATCCAAGTTGGTTAATTCAGAAAAAACCAATGTAATTCAGAAGAGACAAGGTGATGTGATTTGAATTGGCAGCTAATGACCGACCCAAGCCCGCCACCGGACGCTGGGGAAATTATGACCGTCGTTCACGAGGCCGTCGGGGGTATCGAACTTGAGCCTGCAGAGAAACGGGAAATCTGGCGGTTCACCCAGCGTGAATTGCCGTATCTCTGGAGTCAGCGGACATCGTATTTCATTTTGGGGAGCTATCGCGACCCCTATATCCGCCGGCTTCGCGCCGTCCAGAACGAACTCACGAAGCAGCTCGGTGCCTATCCGTTCATCATGGGTGATCTCCTCGAACTCCCGACTGACCGACTCAATACGTTCGATATCATGTTTTCGTTGCTCGCGACGTACAGCGACTACATCGTCGGTATCTTCGAGAAGGAGAGTGGTGGGGAGGCGCCTGAATTGGGCGAGATCGATGACCCACCGTATTTCGACAAGTCGCACGTGTTCCCACGTGATTACGCGTGGGTGACTGACGAGAATCTTGACTCGAAACAGCACGTCGTTCAAGCCGCCCTCGAGATAGCGTTCACAGACGATTTGGCGGCGGATGAAGTCCAAGCAAACGTCGAGTCGCTCGTTGATCGCGCCCAAGAGAGCGGCCTCGACATCGACGAACAGGAGGTGTGGGATGTGATCGACAACCGGGCAGATGAGGACAAAGGGCTGGCAACGTACAGTTGGGTCCATCTCAACAAGTTCCGCAAATTCGAACTCAACGAACGGTGCTTCCCGTGGACGACAGAGGACGAACTCCGAACGGCGGTTGACGAACTCCCGTCCCCGACACCCCGTCCGGAGTGGGAAGAGAGGGGAGAACGGTGAACTATCCACCCACTAACCTTCGATCGCGACGCGACTCGACACACCCACCCCACCGGTTCCGCTGTTAGTACGGGGTGGACGCCACCATCTCAGTACCACAAGCGAATCCTCACTCAGGCCGACTCCAACAGCGTCGACAACCCACTCCGAACCGCCGACACGGACTGTTCGAGTTGATGCTCGTTGTACTTGCCCCCGTCCTTCCCCCGGTTGTGCTCTGTCACGCCTGTGATTCCCAACTGTGCCAACTCGCCCAGATAGTCACGCACTGACCGCTCGGAGACCGGACTCACTCCTTCTGAGCGAGCCACGGACCGGTACGTCTCGACGACTTCGCGCGTCCGAACCGGCGTGTCACCCCGTTCGTGAAGCCGTGTGAGTGCGTACAATACGAGCTTTCCATGCTGCGAGTAGTTCTGTATCCCCTCGACCACCTGGTCCGTCTGAACGCGCTCACGAGCTTCCTGGACGTGCGACTCGGTCACGATGTCGGACCCACTCTCACGGGCGACATCGCCGGCCTCTAAGAGGAGATCCAAAGCCTTCCGTGCGTCACCGGAGTCTTTCGCTCCATACGCAGCGCACATCGCGATCACCCCGTCTTCGAGAACGGTATCTTGGAAAGCGACCCGTTCACGCTGTTCGAGGACGAGTCGGAGCTCGTCGGCATCGTATGCGCTGAAGGACACCTCCTTTTCACACAGTGACGACTGGACCTTCGAAGAGAGTTGCGTCCGGAAGTCCAAGTCGTTCGAGATCCCAATGACGCCGAGCTTCGCCTCGCTAATGTCGCCGTTCGAGCGAGCCCGCGAAAGCTTGTACAGGAGGGAATCGTCGCCGATGTGATCGACTTCGTCGAGGACGATGAGTACTGTCCCTCCATAGGCGTCGAGTTCGTCAAAGAGGAACTCGTACACACTCGCCTGCGGGTATCCTGTATTAGATATCTGCCGGCCCGGTTCACGGAGTTCGTTGACCACCTTAACGGCGACTTGGTAGGACGTGTTCAGCCCGTCGCAGTTGACCTCAATCGTCGTGAGTTCGAGTTCCGGTACGTCGGTTGCGTCCCGCTCAAGCGTACGAAGGAGATAGCGCGTGGCCGCAGTCTTGCCAACGCCACTTTTCCCGTAGAGAAACACGTTCGAGGGGGTCTCGTTATTGATCACCGGCTGGAGGGCGGCGTGGTAGCGGGTGAGTTCCTTGTCGCGGCCGACGAGGCTGTCCGGCGTCCACTCTTCGAGAAGTGCCTCCCGATTCTCGAAGATAGCATCGTTTGGCGTGAACGAGAAGTCGTCCATACTGGTTGGCCCCCCTATGATGAAATAAAACCACCACTTCTGTTGTTTCCGTTGTAGCCACTTATTTATATACTATTCATCCCCACTGCTTCCGCTGTTCGTACCTAGATGCCTCCCACGTATCACGTTTTGAGGCGCACTCAATTGAGCCACCGCTAGGCCTACTGCTCCGTCCTAACAGCGGAAGCGATGGGGTGTGTGGGTGAACGCACTTCACCACCAGAAGGACACTAACAGCGGAAGCGGTGGGGTGGGAGTCAAATCCATACCTCCCTTCCATGTTCGCTCACGTTAACAGCGGAACTAGTGGGGTGGGAGTGCTCTCTGGCGTCTTCGAGGTGTACTCTACTCTGGGCTGACAAACTATGTCTCTAGGGTGTCATAGAAGAGTTGGCACGACATTTATTTCGTGAATTTACAGCCGAATCAGCTGATGGAATGCGCTTGCGAACTGAATGACCATGCCACCGATATCTATATTAGTATGAAAAAAGTATGAACTGGTATGACCGAACACAAACGGAAAGTCGGAGATCGGGGGCAGGTGACGATTCCGAAGGACCTTCGGGACCGTCGTGGCATCGAAGGCGGTGACGAAATTGAATTCGTCGAAGTGAATGACGAGATCATAATTAAACCGCCGAGAGATGAGGAACGGCTTGCTGAAGGATATCGAAAGAGAGCCGAACGGTCTCGTGAGTTGGCTGAAGAAATGGAAGACGCATCCGCAGAAGCAACTGGGCATCTCGGTGACGCACCCGACTGGAGCGAGTGAATTCTGGAGTCAACTGTGCAGGTACGCCGTGGCGACATTGTTATCGTTGAATTGAATCCCACGAAAGGGAGTGAGCAGCACGGAAAGAGCCGGCCCTGTGTTGTTATCCAGAACGATGTTGGGAATCAGTACTCACCGACAACTATCATCGCTCCATTCACAACGCAGTACACATCTGGAGACACGTACCCGTTCGAGGTGGAAGTACTGGCTTCGGATACTGCCCTCAGTCACGATTCAGTGGCAGACCTAAGTCAAATCCGGGTTATCGACATTGACGGACGTGTTAAGAAGAACATCGGATCCGTCCCGTCATCAGATATGGCAAAAATCGACTCGGCAATCAAAGATAGCCTCGGCATCTGAGCGAAACGTTCCGTCAGTGTATAGTCTGTACTGAGCGATTCACAGGTCAGTCAACGAGGCGTGAGAAGAGTTCTATGACACCCTTGTATCGACCATCGTGAAGGGCCCGTAATGTGCGAAAACCGAAAGGTATTAGACGCGCGAGTTGCCTTCATGTGGTAGGGACCGTTGGTCCCTACTGAGGACAGCCCCCCATCCTGCTTCCTCCCCTGTCCTCTGCTATCCTGTCTCGCAAGCAGCAGTGAGTGTCTCGACAGCGATGCGGCGCAAGATCTTGATCGGCGCAGTTTAGGGTGTCATAGAAGATTTACGCGCTGTCGAGGCGAATGCCACGGGGCTTGACCCCGTGGATGAAGCCGACACTCCGTGACACAAGCCATTAACTAGCAACACAGCGATAATCGAGGTACGGCGATGTGGTATGACTACCGCTTCCGCGCCTACCCTGACCGAACAGGCGTGGCTGCGGAAGTGGAACGTCACATCGACATCCACCGCCAAGCATACAACCACACCCGCTACGAATACAGTGTCCTCGACACCGACGAGGACAACATCGGTTCGGCGTACCAACACCAGAAGCGCCTCACCGAATGGAAAGACGAGTGGCCTGTGTTCTCCAAAGTCCACTCGAAGGCGTTACAGAAGACCGTCGAACGCTTCTACGACAATCTCTCGAACCTCTCCGAGAAGAAGCAGAACGGGCACAAGGTCGGGTGGCTCAACTGGAAGTCCCCAAGCGAGTACCAGAGTATGACGTATTCGCAGTCTGGCTTCGAGCTCAAAAACACGAGTGGCCGGACTGCCACAATCTGGCTCTCCAAAATCGGTGACATCCCCATTCGATACCACCGTTCCATCCCCGACAACGCAGACATCAAAGAGGTGACGCTGAAGAAAGAGACGACGGGTGAGTGGTACGTCACGTTCGGCCTCGAAGTCGAAGACACCACGCTCCCCGAGAAACCCGCCGTAGACGACGTGGATGCTGAGGACTGCGTTGGCCTCGACCTCGGCATCCAGAACTACATCTACACGTCTGACGGCAACAGCGTGGACTGGCTTGACCGCTCCGACGAGTACGAACGCCTGTGTCGGGAGCAGCGCAATCTCTCC